>NZ_JBFOCQ010000032.1:0-131485 GCF_040907805.1 Aeromonas sp. s3 | reverse complement strand
ATGGAGGCGCATTATAGGGAGTGAATTCGTTCTGGCAACCCCTCCCCTGCAATAAAATTGCAAAAAACTGCACTTTTTTAGTTATTCATATCCAAACACAGCTTTTATACAAACTTATCCACAGAAATGATGAGATTGACCTATCTCAGCGCCCTTCTTGCGTAACAAGAAGCAAAGATCTTCATATCTACCTAACTGGATGTCGTGCGCTAACAGACATCACATATAAAGCTGCAGACCTTGACCGGTCCCGGAACAAGGTTGAGGCAGTTGAGGCAGTTGAGGCAGTTGAGGCAGTTGAGGCAGTTGAGGCAGTTGAGGCAGTTGAGGCAGTTGAGGCAGTTGAGGCAGTTGAGGCAGTTGAGGCAGTTGAGGCAGTTGAGGCAGTTGAGGCAGTTGAGGCAGTTGAGGCAGTTGAGGCAGTTGAGGCAGTTGAGGCAGTTGAGGCAGTATCAGAATCAACTAAAAGAAAAGCCGGGACAAGCCCGGCTTTTTCTTTTATCACTCAGCAGCTGCTTCAGCAGCGGCCGGGCGGTCTACCAGCTCAATGTAAGCCATAGGGGCGTTGTCGCCAGCACGGAAACCGCATTTCAGAATGCGAGTATAACCGCCGGCGCGCTCCAGGTAGCGCGGGCCCAGTTCATTGAACAGCTTAGCCACGATCGCGTTATCGCGAGTACGGGCAAATGCCAGGCGACGATTAGCAACGCTATCAGTCTTGGCAAGGGTGATCAGCGGTTCAACTACACGACGCAGCTCTTTTGCCTTAGGCAGAGTCGTCTTGATGATCTCATGACGAACCAGGGAGCTGGCCATGTTGCGGAACATAGCCTGACGATGGCTGCTGTTCCGGTTCAGTTGACGACCACTCAAACGATGGCGCATGACCTTATCCTTCTAACTAAATCTGTGAAACCCGTAATCTGGATTACTCGTCAGCGATGCTGGCGGGCGGCCAGTTCTCAAGGCGCATGCCAAGAGACAGACCACGGGAGGCCAACACGTCCTTGATCTCAGTCAGGGACTTCTTACCGAGGTTAGGAGTCTTAAGCAACTCAACTTCGGTACGCTGTACCAGATCACCAATATAGTGGATAGCTTCTGCCTTCAGACAGTTCGCAGAACGAACTGTCAGCTCCAAATCATCGACAGGACGCAGCAGAATCGGATCAAACTCGGGTTTCTCTTCTTTCTTCTCGGGCACGCTGACATCGCGCAGATCCACGAAGGCTTCCAGTTGCTCGGCCAGAATAGTGGCAGAACGACGGATGGCTTCTTCAGGATCCAGGGTACCATTGGTCTCCATGTCGATGACCAGCTTGTCCAAGTCGGTACGCTGTTCAACCCGTGCTGCCTCAACATTGTAGGCAATACGAACGATGGGACTGAACGCGGAGTCCAGCAGCAGGCGACCGATAGGACGCTCTTCATCATCGTTGTGAACACGAGCAGAAGCAGGCACATAACCACGACCGCGCTGAACTTTCAGGCGCATGCTGATTTCAGCATTGGCACCAGTCAGGTGGCAGATTACGTGCTCCGGGTTTACGATCTCGACTTCATCACCGTGAGTGATATCACCAGCGGTAACGGGGCCTGTTCCAGACTTGGTCAGGGACAGAGTTACCTCGTCCTTGCCTTCCAGCTTCACAGCGATACCTTTCAGGTTGAGCAGGATTTCAAGAATGTCTTCCTGTACACCTTCTTTGCTGCTGTACTCATGCAGTACACCGTCAATTTCGACTTCAGTAACTGCACAACCGGGCATAGAAGACAGCAAAATACGACGCAGGGCGTTGCCCAGCGTGTGACCAAAGCCACGCTCGAGTGGCTCAAGAGTCACTTTCGCATGAGTCGGGCTAACTTGCTCGATGTCAACTAGCCGCGGTTTAAGAAAATCTGTTACAGAACCCAGCATTGTGTCCTCTCTTTAGAAGCTAGCTTTACTTGGAGTAAAGCTCGACGATCAGCTGTTCGTTAATGTCGGCAGACAGGTCGGAACGCTCTGGCAGACGCTTGAAAGCACCTTCCATTTTAGCGGCATCAACCTCTACCCAAGTCGGCTTCTCGCGCTGACCAGCAACCTCAAGGGCCGCTTTGATACGCGCTTGCTTCTTAGCCTTCTCACGAACGCAGATCACGTCCTCAGGGGAAACCTGGAAAGAAGGAATGTTCACAACGCGACCGTTTACCATGATGGCCTTGTGGCTCACCAGCTGACGAGATTCAGCGCGGGTAGCACCGAAGCCCATGCGGTAGACGACGTTGTCCAGACGACCTTCCAGCAGCTGCAACAGGTTTTCACCGGTGTTACCCTTTTGACGGGCAGCGTCGCGGTAGTAGTTGCGGAACTGTTTTTCCAATACGCCGTAGATACGACGAACTTTTTGTTTCTCGCGCAGCTGAACACCGTAGTCAGACAGACGCGCTTTACGCGCACCGTGTTGACCAGGAACGGTGTCAATCTTGCACTTAGAATCAATCGCACGAACACCAGACTTCAGGAAGAGGTCGGTGCCCTCACGACGGCTAAGCTTAAGCTTAGGACCGATATATCTTGCCATCTTCTTTCTCCAACAATCCTAGACCAAGTAGCTACAGCGTTACACGCGGCGCTTCTTGGGAGGACGACAACCGTTGTGCGGGATCGGAGTCACATCAGTAATGTTAGTGATGCGGAAACCAGCCGCGTTCAGAGCGCGGATGGAAGACTCACGACCGGGACCCGGACCTTTAACCATGACTTCCAGGTTCTTCACGCCATATTCTTTGGCCATCTCACCAGCGCGCTCGGCAGCTACCTGAGCAGCGAACGGGGTGGACTTACGAGAACCACGGAAACCGGAACCACCAGAAGTAGCCCAAGACAGAGCGTTGCCCTGACGGTCAGTAATGGTCACGATTGTGTTGTTGAAAGATGCATGAACGTGCGCAATACCGTCGCTCACTTGCTTTTTAACGCGCTTGCGAGCACGAGTCGGAGTTTTAGCCATTTTCTACCTTCCCGTTACTTCTTGATAGCCTTGCGCGGACCCTTGCGGGTACGAGCGTTGGTCTTGGTACGTTGACCACGAACAGGCAGGCTACGACGGTGACGCAAACCACGGTAGCAACCCAGATCCATCAATCGCTTGATGTTCATGGAAATCTGACGACGCAGGTCACCTTCAACGGTGAATTTACCTACTTGTTCACGCAGACTCTCGATCTGAGCTTCGTCCAGGTCTTTAATTTTCACATTCTCAGCGATACCGGCTGCGGCACAGATGGCCTTGGAGCGGGTACGACCGACGCCATAAATAGCAGTCAAAGCGATGACTGCATGCTTATGGTCAGGAATGTTAATGCCAGCGATACGGGCCACTATTCACTCCTACATATAGTAGATTACGACCACCACAAAGCCCGTGAGCGGATACGTGGCGGTCAACCAATACACAACAAAAGTTGGCTGGCTATATTAGCCAGCACAACTATTTGTTGCAAGTACTAACCGTAAAAAATTAGCCTTGGCGCTGTTTATGCTTTGGCTCGCTGCAAATCACACGCACCACACCGTGACGCTTGATGATTTTGCAGTTACGGCAGATTGCCTTAACGGAAGCACGAACTTTCATTGCTTAACTCCGTAACTACGCCGACCTTTAGCGGCCGTAGCCCTTCAGGTTGGCCTTCCTCAGGACGTCGCCATATTGATGAGACATCATATGGGTCTGAACCTGAGCCATGAAGTCCATGATAACTACCACAATAATCAGCAGCGAGGTGCCACCGAAATAGAACTGAACGTTCCAGGCAGTCATCAGGAACTGGGGTACCAGACAGATAAAGGTTATATAGAGCGCACCTGCCAATGTCAGGCGGGTCATAACCTTATCGATATAACGTGCTGTCTGCTCGCCCGGGCGGATCCCCGGGATAAAGGCTCCACTCTTCTTCAGGTTATCTGCTGTCTCGCGGGGGTTGAACACCAGCGCGGTATAGAAGAAGCAGAAGAAGATAATGGCTGCTGCATAGAGCATCTCATACAAGGGCTGACCCGGCTGCAGGACCATAGAGACCTGTTGCAGGATATCGGCGACCTTGCCCTCGCCCTGACCAAACCAAGAGGTAATGGTCCCCGGGAAGAGGATGATGCTGGATGCGAAAATCGCAGGAATCACACCGGCCATATTTACTTTCAACGGCAGGTGTGTGCTTTGCGCTGCGAATACCTGGCGGCCTTGTTGACGCTTGGCATAGTTAACGACGATACGACGCTGACCACGCTCCACGAACACCACAAAGTAAGTCACTGCGAAAACAATCAAGCCCAGCAACAACAACAGCAGGATGTGCAATTCCCCTTGACGTGCCTGTTCGGCCGTAGCGCCAATGGCATGAGGCAGACCAGCAACGATACCTGTGAAGATAATCAACGAGATACCATTACCAATCCCACGCTCGGTAATCTGCTCACCCAACCACATCAAGAACATGGTACCGGTGACCAGACTCACAACGGCTGTGAAATAGAAGCCCAAACCCGGATGAGTCACGAGTCCCTGCATCATATTCGGCAGACCGGTTGCAATACCAATGGCCTGGAAAGTTCCCAAAACCAGCGTGCCCCAACGGGTATATTGGCTAATCTTGCGACGGCCGGATTCACCTTCTTTCTTGAGTTCAGCAAGAGCGGGGTGAACCACAGTCAGCAGCTGGATAATGATCGAGGCCGAAATGTACGGCATGATCCCCAGCGCAAGAATAGAAGCACGCGAGAGTGCACCACCACTGAACATGTTGAACATCTCAATGATGGTGCCCTTCTGTTGTTGGAACAACTCGGCCAGTACGGCGGCGTCAATACCAGGAATCGGCACATAAGAGCCTGCACGGAAAACGATAATCGCCCCGAGAACGAAGAGCAGACGGCTCTTCAGTTCACTCAGACCACCCTGTGCTTTAACATCCAATCCTGGTTTCTTAGCCATTGTACTGATTATTCCTCGATTTTACCGCCAGCGGCCTCGATGGCTGCACGTGCACCCTTGGTGACGGACAGACCACGAACGGTCACAGCACGGTCAATGTTGCCAGACAGAACAACTTTAGCGAACACGATGTTTTTGGTAATAACACCGGCTTGCTTTAGAGTGCTCACGTCGACCACATCACCTTCTACCAGGGCGATTTCGTTCAGGCGTACTTCGGCAGAAACCAAAGATTTGCGAGAGAAGAAACCGAACTTCGGCAGACGGATTTTCAAAGGCATCTGGCCGCCTTCGAAACCGTTGCGGACTTTGCCGCCACCGGAACGAGAGGTTTGACCTTTAACACCACGACCACCGGTCTTGCCCAGACCAGAACCGATACCACGGCCCGGACGGTGCTTAACGCGCTTGGAACCAGCGGCCGGAGACAGAGTATTCAGACGCATGCTTAGCCCTCCACCTTAACCATGTAATAAACCTGGTTGATCATGCCGCGTACGCAGGGAGTATCTTCCAGCTCAACGGTGTGACCAATGCGACGCAGACCCAGACCACGCAGAGTCGCCTTGTGCTTTGGCAGACGGCCGATAGAGCTGCGAGTTTGAGTTACTTTTACAGTGTTAGCCATGTCGCATTACCCCAGAATTTCTTCAACGCGCAGACCACGCTTGGCAGCGATCTGTTCCGGGGATTGACCCTGAACCAGAGCGTCTACAGTGGCGCGAACAACGTTGATTGGGTTGGTGGAACCGTAGGTCTTAGCCAGCACGTTGTGGATACCAGCAACTTCCAGAACGGCACGCATAGCGCCGCCTGCGATGATACCAGTACCTTGAGAGGCCGGCTTCATGAACACGGTGGAACCGGAGTGAACACCTTTCACCGGGTGGTGCAGGGTGCCGTTGTTCAGCTCAACCTTGTTCAGGTTACGCTTAGCCTGTTCCATCGCTTTTTGAATAGCGGCCGGAACTTCACGGGCTTTACCGTAACCGTAACCTACACGGCCGTTACCATCACCCACCACGGTCAGCGCGGTGAAGGACATGATACGACCACCTTTAACAGTTTTCGAAACACGGTTTACTGCAATCAGCTTTTCTTGCAGTTCGCCGGCTTGAGATTCGACTTTAGCCATCTTCGACTCCTAGCTTAGAACTGAAGACCAGCGTCACGTGCAGCAGCTGCCAGAGCAGCGATGCGACCGTGATACTTGAAACCGGAACGATCGAAAGATACGTTCTGAACGCCTTTGGCAATGGCACGCTCGGCGATAGCCTTACCTACAGCGGTAGCAGCATTTGCGTTACCGGTGTATTTCAGAGCTTCACTGATGGCCTTCTCTACTGTGGAAGCAGAGGCCAGAACTTCGGAACCGTTGGCTGCAATAACCTGCGCATAGATGTGACGCGGGGTACGGTGAACAACCAGACGGGTAGCTCCCAGTTCCTGCATCTTTTTCCGAGCACGAGTAGCACGACGGAGACGAGCTGCTTTCTTGTCCATAGTGTTACCTTACTTCTTCTTAGCTTCTTTAGTACGCACTTGCTCGTTGGCATAGCGTACACCCTTGCCCTTGTAGGGCTCCGGAGCGCGGTAAGCACGGATATCGGCGGCGACTTGGCCAACCAGCTGCTTGTCGACACCACGCAGAACGATTTCTGTGGCAGTCGGGCACTCAGCGGTCACACCAGCCGGCAGCGCATGCTCTACCGGGTGAGAGAAGCCCAGAGCCAGCGCAACAGCATTGCCCTTGATGGAGGCTTTATAACCTACACCAACCAGCTGCAGCTTGCGCTCGAAGCCTTGGGTAACACCGATTACCATGTTGTTGACCAATGCACGGGCAGTACCGGCCTGAGCGTCAGCACCAGCGATGCCGTCGCGCGGGGCGAACTTCAGTACATTGTCTTCTTTGGTCACTTCTACACCGGCGTGAATAGAGCGAACCAGGGAACCTTTACCACCTTTGATGGACAGTTCCTGGCCGTTCAGAGTCACCTCTACGCCAGCAGGAATAGTGACGGGTGCCTTAGCAACACGAGACATTTCCTACCTCCTATTAAGCGACGTAGCAGATGATCTCACCGCCCATGCTTGCTTTACGGGCAGCACGGTCAGTCATCACACCTTTAGACGTGGACACGATAGCAACACCGAGACCGCCCATAACTTTCGGCAGATCAGTAGTGCGCTTGTAAATACGCAGGCCGGGACGGCTCACGCGTTGGATCAGTTCTACAACCGGCTTGCCCTGGAAATATTTCAGTTCAATTTCCAGTTCCGGTTTCACGTCACCAGCTACGGAGTAGCCAGCGATGTAACCTTCTTCTTTCAGCACTTTGGCAATAGCCACTTTCAGCTTGGAAGAAGGCATGGAAACCGCAACTTTGCTCGCCGCCTGACCGTTACGGATGCGGGTCAGCATATCCGCGATCGGATCTTGCATGCTCATAGTCTAACTCCCGAGATTCTTTACCAAGAGGCCTTTTTCAGGCCCGGAATTTCGCCCTTCATGGCATGCTCACGCACCTTGATGCGGGACAGACCAAACTTACGCAGGAAACCGTGCGGACGACCAGTAATGTTGCAACGGTTACGCTGACGGGACGGACTGGAATCACGGGGCAGCTGTTGCAGTTGCAGAACAGCATCCCAACGCGCTTCTTCAGAAGCGTTCATATCAACGATGATAGCTTTGAGCTCGGCACGCTTGGTCGCGTACTTGGCTACCAGCTTCGCACGCTTTACTTCACGTGCTTTCATGGATGTTTTAGCCATAACCCTAACCTTACTTGCGGAATGGGAAGTTAAAGGCAGCCAGCAGAGCACGGCCTTCTTCATCGGTATTCGCGGAAGTGGTGATGGTGATATCCAGACCACGAACGCGATCGACCTTGTCATAGTCGATTTCCGGGAAGATGATTTGCTCACGCACGCCCATGGAGTAGTTACCACGACCGTCGAACGCTTTAGCGTTCAGGCCACGGAAGTCACGGATACGCGGTACGGAGATGCAAATCAGCCGTTCCAGGAACTCCCACATACGCTCGCCACGCAGGGTTACTTTACAACCTATCGGGTAGCCTTCACGAATCTTGAAGCCCGCAACAGATTTGCGAGCTTTGGTGATCAGCGGCTTCTGACCGGAAATGGCAGCCATATCGGCAGCAGCATTTTCCAGCAATTTCTTGTCAGAGATCGCTTCACCAACACCCATGTTCAGGGTGATTTTCTCGATCCGAGGGACTTGCATGATAGTCTTGTAACCGAACTGCTTGGTCAGTTCATTTACTACATCTGATTTGTAGTAATCATGCAGTTTCGCCATCGTTAAACTCCAATTACTTCACAAGTTCGCCGGTGGATTTGAAGAAGCGAACTTTTTTGCCGTCTTCAATCCGGAAACCAACGCGGTCAGCTTTGCCAGTGGCAGAGTTGAACAGCGCTACGTTAGATACATCGATGGGGGCTTCTTTGGTGACGATACCGCCAGCCTGACCCAGTGCGGGTACTGGCTTCTGGTGTTTCTTCACCTGGTTGATGCCTTCCACGATTACCTTACCTTTAGCAATCAGAACTTGAGTGACTTTGCCACGCTTGCCCTTGTCTTTGCCGGTAAGAACAATCACTTCGTCTTCGCGACGGATTTTAGCTGCCATCGTTCGACTCCTTACAGTACTTCGGGTGCCAGGGACACAATCTTCATGAACTTCTCATTACGCAGTTCACGGGTCACCGGGCCAAAAATACGAGTACCGATCGGCTGCTGGTTGTTGTTAAGCAACACAGCCGCATTGTTGTCGAAACGGATGACAGAGCCGTCCGGACGACGAACGCCTTTACGGGTGCGTACGACCACCGCGTTATACACATCACCTTTCTTCACTTTACCGCGAGGAATAGCTTCCTTGATGGAAACCTTGATGATGTCGCCGATGCCGGCGTAACGGCGGTGCGAACCACCCAGAACCTTAATACACATTACACTGCGAGCGCCGGAGTTGTCGGCAACACCCAGCATACTTTGCATCTGGATCATCTTAGTGCTCCGCTTTGTTTACTTCTTATCCCTCTCGGGATCTGGCTGCCTTCAAAAGGCGCGAAACTATAACACAGGATTTTTAGAAAAGGTAGCCTAAAAAACAAACGGCCCCGTCAAGGGGCCGTTTAGACTACAAAGTACCGATTAGGCCTTTTCTACAACGGCAACCAGGGTCCAGGACTTGGTCTTGGACAGCGGGCGGCATTCGCGGATTTCCACGAGGTCGCCAGCTTTGCATTCGTTGTTTTCGTCATGCACGTGCAGCTTGGTAGTGCGCTTGATGATCTTACCGTAGATCGGGTGCTTTACCTTGCGCTCGATGGCGACGGTGATGGACTTGTCCATCTTGTCGCTGATTACACGACCCTGCAGAGTACGGATTTTATCAGTCATTACGCACCTGCCTTCTCAGTCAGTACAGTCTTGATACGTGCGACGTCACGACGCACTTGTTTCAGAGTGTGAGTCTGAGCCAGCTGGCCGGTGGAAGCTTGCATGCGCATGTTGAATTGCTCGCGCAGCAGGCCCAGCAGCTCCTGGTTCAGTTCTTCGACGCTCTTTTGACGCAGATCTTGGGCTTTCATCACATCACCGTCTTAATTACGAAAGTGGTCTGAACAGACAGCTTGGCTGCGGCCAGGGCGAACGCTTCACGCGCCAGAGCCTCAGGTACACCGTCCATCTCGTACAGAACCTTGCCAGGCTGGATCGGGCAAACCCAGTATTCCACGTTACCCTTACCTTTACCCATACGAACTTCGAGGGGCTTTTCGGTAATCGGCTTGTCCGGGAACACACGGATCCAGATCTTACCCTGACGCTTAACGTGACGGGTCATGGCACGACGGGCTGCTTCGATTTGACGAGCAGTCAGCTGGCCACGGGATGTCGCCTTCAGGCCAAAGGTACCGAAGGATACTTCGTTACCAGAGTTGGCCAGACCGCGGTTACGACCCTTGTGGGTCTTGCGGAATTTAGTACGCTTTGGTTGCAACATTTACCGAATCTCCTTACTTGGCAGCGCGGCGCTTGTTGTCACGCTTGGGCTTCGCAGGAGCTTGCTCTTGAGCAGCGGCAGCGTTGACAGCAGCCAGACCGCCCAGAACTTCGCCCTTGAAGATCCAAACTTTAACGCCGATCACACCGTAAGTGGTGTGGGCTTCAGAAGTTGCGTAGTCGATGTCGGCACGCAGGGTGTGCAGGGGCACACGACCTTCACGGTACCATTCGGTACGCGCGATTTCAGCGCCGCCCAGACGACCGGAAACTTCCACCTTGATGCCCTTGGCACCCAGGCGCATGGCGTTTTGTACGGCGCGCTTCATAGCACGACGGAACATTACGCGACGCTCCAGCTGGGAAGTGATGCTGTCGGCAACCAGTTTGCCATCCAGCTCCGGCTTGCGGACTTCGGAAATGTTGATCTGAGCAGGCACGCCAGCAATAGTGGCTACAGCTTTGCGCAGTTTTTCAACGTCTTCGCCTTTCTTACCGATCACAACACCCGGACGAGCGGTGTGAATGGTCACACGGATGCTCTTGGCCGGACGCTCGATGGTGATCTTGGACAAGGACGCGTTTTTCAGTTCCTTGGTCAGGAACTGGCGTACTTGAAAATCGCTGTACAGGTTGTCAGCGAAGTCTTTGGTGTTCGCGAACCAGGTAGAATTCCAAGGCTTGGTAATACCCAGGCGAATGCCATTAGGATGTACTTTCTGACCCATTGCTTATCTCCCAGCCTTAGCGTCGGATACCACTACGGTGATGTGAGCGGTACGCTTGAGGATACGATCCGCGCGACCTTTGGCACGAGGACGGATGCGCTTCATGGAGGGACCTTCGTCGACCATGATAGTAGCAACACGCAGGGCGTCGATGTCGGCGCCTTCGTTGTGCTCAGCGTTTGCAATGGCAGATTCCAGCACTTTCTTCACCAGAACTGCAGCCTTTTTCGGGCTGAAGGTCAGGATGTTCAGAGCCTTGTCTACGGACAGACCACGTACTTGATCGGCTACCAGACGAGCTTTCTGGGCAGAAGTACGGGCATAACGGTGTTTAGCGATAGCTTCCATCATTTATCCCTTAGCGCTTCTTAGCCTTCTTATCAGCAGCATGGCCGCGATAAGTACGAGTAGGTGCGAATTCACCCAGTTTGTGACCGATCATTTCTTCGGTAACGAAAACCGGAACGTGCTGACGACCATTATGGACAGCGATGGTCAAACCGATCATGTTCGGGATGATCATTGAACGACGGGACCAGGTCTTAACCGGCTTTTTATCCCCGCTTTCCACCGCTTTCTCTACCTTCTTCAGCAAGTGCAGGTCGATAAATGGACCCTTCTTGAGAGAACGTGGCATGGTGATTCCTCTATGTTAACAATTACTTGTTACGACGACGTACGATGTACTTGTCGGTACGCTTGTTCTTACGGGTCTTGAAGCCTTTAGCCTTCTGGCCCCATGGGGACACAGGCTGCATGCCCTTGTTACGACCCTCACCACCACCGTGCGGGTGGTCTACCGGGTTCATCGCCATACCGCGAACGGTCGGACGAATACCACGCCAGCGGTTTGCACCGGCTTTACCCAGTTGACGCAGCATGTGCTCGGAGTTACCAACTTCACCGATGGTGGCGCGGCACTCGGCCAGAACTTTACGTACTTCGCCGGAACGCAGACGCAGAGTTACATAGTTACCTTCACGAGCCAGGATCTGGATGAAAGTACCAGCGGAACGAGCCAGCTGGGCACCTTTACCAGGCTTCATCTCAACAGCGTGAACGGTAGAACCGACCGGGATGTTGCGCATCGGCAGGGTGTTACCTACCTTGATTGCGGCATCAGCACCAGAAGCGATTGCATCACCAGCTTTCAGGCCTTTCGGAGCCAGGATGTAACGACGCTCACCGTCTGCATACAGCACCAGGGCGATGTTTGCGGTACGGTTCGGATCGTATTCCAGGCGCTCTACTTTAGCCGGGATACCGTCTTTGTCGCGCTTGAAGTCGACGATACGGTAGTGTTGCTTGTGACCACCGCCGATGTGACGGGTGGTGATGCGGCCGTTGTTGTTACGACCACCGGACTTGTCTTTCTTGTCCAGCAGAGCTGCAAAGGGCTTGCCCTTGTACAGGTCTTGGTTGACGATCTTGACGACGTGGCGGCGGCCCGGAGAAGTAGGCTTGCACTTAACGATTGCCATTTTTCAGAACTCCTCTTACTCGGCTGCGCCCATGAAGTCGATGTCCTGACCAGCTTTCAGGGTCACATAAGCCTTTTTCCAATCGGAACGACGGCCTACGCGTGCACCTGCGCGCTTGGTCTTACCCTTCATGTTCAGGGTACGGACGGTCTCAACTTCGACCTCGAACAGTTTCGCAACTGCAGCTTTGACTTCCGCCTTGGTGGCATCAACAGCAACTTTGAACACGATAGTGTTCTGCTTTTCTGCGACCATGGTGCTCTTTTCAGAGATGTGCGGAGCCTTCAGAACTTTCAGCAGACGCTCTTCACGGATCATGCCAGCATCTCCTCGATTTGCTTAACTGCGTCAGCAGTCATCAGAACCTTGTCGAAAGCGATCAGGCTGACCGGGTCGATACCGGCAACGTCACGCACGTCAACTTTGTACAGGTTACGAGCAGCCAGGAACAGGTTCTCATCGACTTCAGCAGTCACGATCAGAACGTCAGACAGTTCCATTTCTTTCAGCTTGGCGATCAGTTCTTTGGTTTTCGGAGCTTCGATGCCGAACTTCTCAACAACGATCAGGCGCTCTTGACGTACCAGCTCGGACAGGATGCTACGGATAGCGCCGCGGTACATCTTCTTGTTTACTTTCTGGCTGTGATCTTGCGGCTTAGCAGCAAAAGTCACACCACCGGAACGCCAAATGGGCGAACGGATGGAGCCAGCACGGGCACGACCAGTACCCTTCTGACGCCACGGCTTTTTGCCGCCACCAGACACTTCAGAGCGAGTCAGCTGCGCACGAGTACCCTGACGGGCACCAGCGGCATAAGCAACGACAACCTGGTGAACCAGAGCTTCGTTGAATTCGCGCCCGAAGGTAGTCTCGGAAACTTCAAGAGCGCTCTTGGCGTCTTTCATTACCAATTCCATTACTATCTCCTCAGACGTTACGCTTTGACGGCAGGTTTAACGATCACGTTGCCGTTGGTTGCACCCGGTACTGCGCCTTTGATGAGCAGCAGGTTGCGTTCAGCGTCAACACGAACCAGTTCCAGGTTCTGAGTCGTTACACGCTCAGCACCCATGTGACCAGCCATCTTTTTGCCCTTGAATACACGGCCCGGGGTCTGGTTTTGACCGATGGAGCCAGGTACACGGTGGGACAGAGAGTTACCGTGGGTCATATCCTGGGTGCGGAAGTTCCAGCGCTTAACAGTACCGGCAAAACCTTTACCCTTGGATGTGCCGGTAACGTCTACCAGCTTAACGTCAGCGAGAAGATCTACTTTCAGCTCGCTACCAACAGTGAAAGTTTCACCGTTGTTCAGGCGGAATTCCCACAAACCGCGACCGGCTTCTACACCAGCTTTGGCGAAGTGGCCAGCTTCCGGCTTGGTTACGCGGCTAGCTTTCTTGGAGCCAGTGGTAACCTGAATAGCGTTGTAGCCGTCGGTTTCTACAGATTTGACCTGAGTTACACGGTTAGCTTCAACTTCGATAACAGTCACGGGGATAGAAACGCCATCTTCAGTGAAGATGCGAGTCATACCCACTTTGCGACCTACAAGACCGATTGTCATTGTTATCAACCTCTTTCCGTAATTAACCCAGGCTGATCTGGACGTCTACACCAGCTGCCAGATCCAGACGCATCAGAGCGTCTACGGTCTTGTCAGTCGGCTCAACGATGTCTACCAGACGCTTGTGAGTGCGGATCTCGTACTGATCACGCGCGTCTTTGTTGACGTGCGGGGAGATCAGAACGGTGAAACGCTCTTTGCGAGTCGGCAGCGGGATAGGACCGCGAACCTGCGCGCCAGTGCGCTTAGCAGTTTCAACGATTTCCGCAGTGGATTGATCGATCAGGCGATGATCAAAAGCCTTCAGGCGGATACGGATTCTTTGGTTCTGCATTGACAGAGCTCCAATAGATAAAAGAACATAAATCAACACCTTCCGACCGAGATGACTCCCGCCAGAGGTGTGATTTTTCACGTTTCTCCCCATATCGGGGAGACTGTATGGCTGGCCTTCGCAAGCGAAAAACTCAGCAAGCAGACATATCGTCTGGCTTACCTCATGGGTAAGCGGAGGGGATTATACGGATTTTTTCAATTTGCGCAAGGGAGGGCGAACAGAATGTGCACAATTTTATGTGACGGATGGATCTCTGCCGCCGCCACATGATCCCCCGTCCGGCGCGGGTAACGACAATGTTGCAAACAGGCTGGTAGACTGTGCCACAGCCTTGATCACCGGAACGATTTCTCATGCTCAAAGATCAGAAAAAAGCCTATCAATATGGCCTCTGCGCCGTCGCCCTCTGGTCGACGGTGGCCAGCGCCTTCAAGATCTCCCTCACCTACTTCGAGCCGGTGCAGCTGCTGCTGGTCGCGGCCTGCACCTCGACCCTGACGCTGGGGGTGATCGTGGCCTGTCAGGGCAAACTGCCACTGCTGCTCAGCTACATCAAGGGCCGCCCCCTCTACTATCTGGCGCTGGGGGTGCTCAACCCCTTCCTCTATTACCTGCTGCTGTTCAAGGCGTATGATCTGCTGCCCGCCCAGCAGGCGCAGACCCTCAACTACACCTGGGCCATCACCCTCAGTCTGCTGGCCGTCCCCTTCCTCGGCCAGAAGCTGCGCCGCCGCGACGGGGTGGCCATCGTGCTGGGCTACTTCGGTGCTCTGGTGATCGCCACCAAGGGGGATGTGTTCGGTCTGCAGTTCGACAGCCCCCTCGGCGTGACGCTGGCGCTGGTGTCGACCCTCATCTGGGCCGGCTACTGGATCCTCAACACCCGCAACCAGGGCGACCCCATCGTCAGCCTGCTGCTCGGCTTCATCATCAGTTTGCCCTTCATCATTGCGGCAACCTGGCTGCTCTCGGACTTTGCCATGACCGCCTGGCAGGGGTGGGCCGGCGCCATCTATGTCGGGCTATTCGAAATGGGCTTCGGCTTCGTGCTCTGGCTGATGGCGCTACGCCACGCCACCAACACGGCGCCCATCAGCAACCTCATCTTCATCTCGCCCTTTGCCTCGCTGGTACTGCTCAACCTGTTGATCGGCGAGACAATTCACCCGGCCACCCCCATCGGGTTGGCGCTCATCGTCGCCGCCCTGCTGATCCAGCAGCTGAAATACGGCAAGCGTTACCGCAAAGCAACCGAGCCGCAGGCCTGACAATGCAGAAGGGCGCATCCATGGATGCGCCCTTCGTTCAATCAATCCACTCCAGCGGCTGGTTCTTGGGCAGCCGGATCTCCACCAGCAAGCCCCCCTGCTCGGCACGCCCCAGCCTGATGGTGCCGTGATGCTGGGAGACGATCTTGGCGACGATGGCCAGCCCCAGCCCACTGCCGCTGCCGGTACGCGCCTCGTTGCCCTGGGTGAAGGGCTTGAGTACCCGGTAGTAATCCTGTTCCGGAATGCCGGGGCCGTCATCCGACAAGCGCAGCCTGACCCAGTGACCGTCATCCTTGAGCTCGGCCTGCAGCCGGCTCGCCCCGTAGCGCAACGAATTGCCCGACAGGTTGTTGAGGATGCGCCGGATACTGATGGGATTGCAGGCGACCCGCACCGCTTCGGCTGGCAGCTCGAGCTCCACCTCCAGCCCCTGATCGGTCTGCACCAGCAGCACATCATGGATCAGCTGGGTCAGGTCCACCGGCTGGGTATCCAGCCCCTCGTCCGGGCGAATGTAGTCGATGAACTGGTCGATGATGCCGTTGGATTCGTCGATGTCAGCGTTGATGCTCTCCTTGAGATACTCATCCCCGGAGGACATCATCTCGGTCGCCAGCCGGATACGGGTCAGCGGCGTACGCAGATCGTGGGAAACGCCCGCCATCATCATGTTTCGCTCTTCGATAAGGCTCTTGATGGAGCTCGACATGTGGTTGAAGGTGCGGGTCAGCCGGCGCACCTCCCGCGAGCCCTGCTCCCCCAGCGCATCGGGGAAGTTGCCGCGAGCAACCGCCACGGCCCCCGCCTCCAGCTCCTCCAGCGGCCGCACCAGCTGGCGGGCAAACCGCCAGGCCGCGAACAGGGTCACCACCAGCAGCACGCTCATGTAGAGGATCAGCGGCTCGATGTCGTCATCCTCGATCTCGGTCAGCGGGATGCGCACCCACACCTTGTTGGCCTGGGGCGGCTGGATCCAGATGATGTAGTGGTCCTGGATCTCGACCCGCACCTTGGTCTTGCCCCCCAGCTCGCGACTGATGCTCTCTTCCAGATAGGTGTAGGGCTTGGACTCCTTGAGCCCGTGCTGCTCCGCCTCGGTCTGGGTATAGATGTCGCTGCCGGTCGCCACGTAGACCAGCGCCTCGGCATCTTCACTGAGCGCCAGCTGATTGCTCTCGACCGGGAAGATGAGCTTGACCTGATTGGCCAGCAGGTGGCTGATCTGCTTGACGGTCGGCGCCAGCAGATAGTTGTAGAAGGTGGCATAGGAGACAAACTGATAGACCACCAGCACGGCGGCCAAAAACCAGAGCATGCGGGAGAACATGCTGCTCACTTTCTTCATTCGCCGTCACCGTCCGGCACGAACACATAGCCAAGACCCCAGACGGTCTGCAGATAACGGGGCTGCGCCGGATCCTGCTCCAGCAGGCGGCGCAGGCGGGAGACCTGCACGTCGATGCTGCGCTCGGTGGCGGTATATTCGCGACCGCGGGCCAGGTTCATCAGCTTGTCGCGGGAGAGAGGCTCGCGCGGATGGCTCACCAGTACCTTGAGCACGGCGAACTCACCGCTGGTCAGTGCCACCGGATCGCCATCGCGGCTCAACTCGCGGGTCGCCAGGTTGAGCTGGTAGCTGCCAAAGCTCACCACCTTCTCGGCGGTAGAGGGGGCGCCCGGCAACTCGACGGTGTGGCGGCGCAACACGGCGCGGATCCGGGCCAGCAACTCACGAGGGTTGAACGGCTTGGGCAGGTAATCATCGGCACCCATCTCGAGGCCGACGATGCGGTCCACCTCATCCCCCTTGGCGGTCAGCATCAGCACCGGGATCTGGTTGCCAGCCTCGCGCAGGCGGCGACAGATGGAGAGGCCGTCTTCCCCCGGCAGCATCAGGTCGAGCACCATCAGGCTGAAGTTCTCTCGGGTCAGCAGGCGGTCGGCCTGTTCGCCATTGGCGACGCCCCGAACAACGAACCCCTGTTCGGTCAGGTAGCGCTCCAGCAGGGAACGTAATTTCAAATCATCGTCGACGACCAGAACCTTGTATTGCTGACTCATTGCTTGCCTCTCCTCTCGATATGCTGCCAATACTAGAGCCCGGACTCGTAACGGCAAAGCATAAATATGTTACCGGTTATTGCCCGTGCTGCCGGCATGACGCCTCTTTTCCCCTGCCCCCAGCGTCATCTGGCCCGCCAGTTTTTGCTCGACAGCAAGGCGACAGCGGATAAGATCTGCCGAGCCATAAGAGGCTCATCCGCCCCATCGACACAGGGACCCTCCATGAAGACCAAGTTGATCACCCGTGAAGGCTACAACAAGCTCAAACAGGAGCTCGATTTCCTCTGGCGCGAGGAGCGCCCCGAGACCACCCGCAAAGTGGCCTGGGCGGCCAGTCTCGGCGATCGCAGCGAGAATGCGGATTACCAGTACAACAAGAAGCGGCTGCGGGAGATCGATCGGCGGGTCCGTTACCTGCGCAAGTGCCTCGAGGAGCTGGGGATCGTCGACTACTCCCCCGCCCAGGAGGGCAAGGTCTTCTTCGGCGCCTGGGTCGAGGTGGAAAACGAGGAGGGAGAGACCAAGCGTTTTCGCATCGTCGGCTATGACGAAATCTTCGAGCGCAAGGATTACATCTCCATCGACTCCCCCATGGCCCGCGCCCTGCTCAAGAAAGAGGTGGGTGACGAGGCCATAGTGCGTACGCCAGTCGGTGACGCCTGCTGGTACATCAATGAGATCAGCTATCCCAAATAAGCCGCTGTCACGCCACAGCCACCTGCCCTGCCAACCGGCTACCACAGCCAGCATGGGTTTGCTCCGCCTCTCATCCAGGGCGGACACAGCCCTCTCTACCAGAGCTGGCATCCCGCTGCCCGAGCCCATATAGTGCTCACACCCGGCGCCTTGCGGCGCCAACCGGCCCGCGCGGCAGTGGCCCGGCTGATACCTTGAGTACCGCCCTGACAGCCTCTTGCCCGGCGACATCGCCCTCGCGCCAGCCCGTTGTTCTGGACCCGACTACAGAGACCCTCGATGCAAAGCCACGTAATAGAACATCAGATTGCCGGTGAGCTGAATGCCCGCCCGGAACAGGTGCAGGCCGCCGTTCGCCTGCTGGACGAAGGCGCCACCGTCCCCTTCATCGCCCGTTACCGCAAAGAGGTGACTGGCGGTCTGGACGACAGCCAGCTGCGCACCCTGGAAAGCCGCCTCGGTTACCTGCGCGAACTGGCGGATCGCCGCCAGGTGATCCTGCGCTCCATCGAAGAGCAGGGCAAGCTGACCCCCGAGCTGGCTCGCGAGCTGAACGAGGCCGACAGCAAGACCCGGCTGGAAGATCTCTACCTCCCCTACAAACCCAAGCGCCGCACCAAGGGGCAGATGGCCATCGAGGCGGGGCTGGAGCCATTGGCCGACCTGCTGCTGAGCGACCCGATGAAAGATCCCGAACAGGAGGCGGCCCGCTTCCTCAATGCCGAGCAGGGGATCAGCGACAACAAGGCCGCCCTCGACGGTGCCCGCTACATCCTGATGGAGCGCTTCGCTGAGCAGGCGGATCTCCTTGAGAAGCTGCGGGACTATGTGTGGCAAAACGCCACCCTGCGCGCCCGCGTGGTGGCCGGCAAGGAGCAGGAAGGGGCCAAATTCAAGGACTACTTCGAGCACGACGAGCCGCTGCACAAGGCCCCCTCCCACCGGGTGCTGGCCATGCTGCGCGGCCGCAACGAGGGGATCCTCAACCTGGCGCTGGTCACCGGTGACGACGAGAGCGCCAGCCCCTGCGAGGGGATCATCGCCCATCACCTCAGACTGAACCTGCAAAGTCGCCCGGCCGACAAGTGGCTGCAGGGGGTGGTGAGCTGGACCTGGAAGATCAAGCTGTCGCTGCAGATGGAGACCGAGCTCATTGGCCGCATCCGCGAGTCGGCGGAAGAGGAGGCGATCAAGGTGTTCGCCATGAACCTCAAGGATCTGCTGATGGCAGCACCGGCCGGCATGCGCTGCACCATGGGGCTGGATCCCGGCATCCGTACCGGGGTCAAGGTGGCCGTGGTGGATGCCACCGGCAAGCTGGTCGATACCGCGACCATCTATCCGTTCGAACCCAAGCGCCAGGTTGACCAGAGTCTCAAGACCCTGAGCGAGCTGTGCCAGAAGCACAAGGTCGAACTCATCAGCATCGGCAACGGCACCGCCTCGCGGGAAACCGACCGCCTGGTGAGCGACCTATTCGAGCGCTACCCGGCCGCCAAGGCGCAGAAGATCGTGGTGAGTGAAGCGGGGGCCTCGGTCTACTCCGCTTCCGAGCTCGCCTCCCAGGAATTCCCGGATCTCGACGTCTCCCTGCGCGGCGCCGTCTCCATCGCCCGCCGGCTACAGGATCCGCTGGCCGAGCTGGTCAAGATCGACCCCAAGAGCATCGGCGTCGGCCAGTATCAGCACGACGTCGGCCAGAGCCAGCTGGCCCGCCGGCTCGATGCGGTGGTCGAGGATTGCGTGAACGCGGTCGGGGTGGATGTGAATACCGCCTCGGTCGCCCTGCTCAACCGGGTTTCCGGCCTCTCCCAGACCCTGGCCCAGAACATCGTCGCCTACCGCGACGAACACGGCGCCTTCCAGCACCGTCAGCAGTTGCTGAAAGTGAGCCGGCTCGGCCCCAAGGCATTCGAGCAGTGCGCCGGCTTCCTGCGCATTCGTGGCGGCAGCAACCCGCTGGACGGCTCGGCGGTACACCCGGAATCCTACCCAGTGGTGGAGCGGATCCTCGTCAAGCTGGAGCAGACCGTGGACAGCCTGCTCGGCAACAGCAGCCTGCTGCGCACCCTCAAACCCGCCGACTACACGGACGAGCAGTTCGGCGTGCCCACCGTCACCGACATCATCGGCGAGCTGGACAAGCCGGGCCGTGACCCGCGCCCCGAGTTCAAGACCGCTACCTTCAAGGAAGGGGTGGAGAAAATCAGCGATCTGGTGCCCGAGATGGTACTGGAAGGGGTGGTCACCAACGTCACCAACTTCGGCGCCTTCGTCGACATCGGCGTCCATCAGGATGGCCTGGTGCACATCTCCTCCCTGACCGATCGCTTCGTCAAGGATCCTCGCGAGGTGGTCAAGGCCGGCGACATCGTCCGGGTCAAGGTGCTGGAGGTGGACGTACCGCGCAAGCGCATCAGCCTGACCATGCGTCTGGATGAGAAGGCCGGCCAGCCGGCGCGCAAACCGGCCGAGCCGCGCCACACCGGCAACAACGCCAAGCCGAAACAGGCCCCCCGTCAGAACGCCCCGACCGACGGCGCCATGGGCAACGCCTTCGCCGCCGCCCTCTCCAAACTGAAGAAATAAGTCCCCATAATGCAAAAAGCCCCGCGAGGGGCTTTTTTGTGCCGGTGGTGCAGCCGCCTCACTCGGCCAGAGCGCTCAGAATGGCGTCAGCCTCCTGATGGGCCGCCAGCACCTCCCGCAGCCGGTTGAATGCCTTGCAGGCCTCTTGTGGATATTTGCCATAAGAGACGACGCCGGTATGACTCCACCCTGCCGCCAGCATCACCTTTTTCTTGAAATGGGTGCCTTCGGTACCGCCCCCACCAAGCTGCATCAAAAACTGCTCCATCTGGAGGTGCGGCGGAGGGACACGGGAGAAGGTGGCAAAATCTTCCGGTTTGACTTCATCAAAGTGCATGACGACTCCTGTGAGTGTGGATGGGATTACCCCTCAGAGTAGTTGCAAATAGTCGCGTGCGGGGGAAAAACAGGGGGAATTGCCAGGCTCAGACGCTCAGGTTGAAGCTCTGCGGAGTCGCTGGCTTGACCGCCTGCTGATAGCGCTGGGCGATGACCTGGTTGCGCTGCTCCATGTAGCCATTCAACACCCCGGTCTTGGCACTGCCATCGGCCTTCAAGGTGGAGTCCGGATCGGAGGAGATCAGCGCCTTGCGGGCCTGTGCCTCCTTGGCCGCGGCACTCCTTGCCACACTCAGGTCCTGGGAGGAGGGTTGTGCTGGCGCCAGTGCGGCGGCACGTACCTGCTGCATCTTGGCGATGGTGGCTCTGGGGTCGCCGGGAATGACGCTGATGTCGATGGAAACGCCGCCACCGGTGGCATAGCGCTTGCCATCCGGCCCCATGGCAAACTGGTAGGTCGGGCTGCCGGCATACTGACCGCCAGTGATCTGATGCGCCTGCTCGTGGGTTCGCACCTCCTGATCCCTGTCTGCCAGCTCCTTGACCTGCAGCTCCTGTTTCTGCTGCTGTTCTTGTTGTTTGGGATCCTGCTGCTTGTTGCGCTGGCCGTCTTCACCGGTGGCCTCGACGAAACGGTTGTCGACGGCAGCCTGCGGGTTGCCGGTCTGGGAGCCCTCCCGTGCCTGCTGGGAGGTCTGATTGGCATTGGCCTGAGTGGATCTGGATTTGTCTTTCTGGGAGCCGACCTCGGGCTCGGCATTGAAGGCCTCGGTCTGGCGGCTCTGGGGGATGAGGGCTGCGCGGCGATTGTCAGTGCGTGCCGATTCCGTCTGCGGTTGCAGCTGGTTGGGAATGATGGTCGGCAGACTGACATTGATGTTCATGTCACACCCGGATGTCGATCAGGGTTCCCATCATGTCGCTGGCGGTCTGGATCACCTTGGCGGAGGCACCGGCCTGTACCTCGGCACTCTTGAGGTTCACCAGTTCCTCGGGCAACTGTACCTTGTCACCGCTCGGGGTGTTGAGCCTGGCGATCTGATTGGATGCCTTGTCGGCGATCTGCTCCGCACGCTGGAACCCCTGTACACCGCTGTTCAACGCAGAATCTATACGCATGACAATTCTCCTCTGACACTGGATTAATTATCCGTCACCCCAGAGGATTAATGAAGCAAATTGGCTATTTTTCAACCTACAAAATGTTCAACGATTTCAATGAACTGCTGTGGATGAGAAATAAAGGGCGCATGTGAGGCCTTTTCCAGCACCACACTGCGGCTGGCCGGGTAGCGCTCGTCCAGCAGAGGAATGGAGGCTTTGGGCACCAGCGAATCCAGCCGACCGTAGACCCGCAGCCAAGGCAGGTTCAACTGCACCAGCTCATCGCGCAGATCGACATCGGCCAGCAAATCGAGCCCCGCCTCCAGCGCGGCCAGCTGTGGAGCGGGCCGCTCCGCCAGCCAGTGGCGCAGCTGACGGATGTCATCTCTGGCATGTTCGCTGCCCATGGCCTGGATCGCCAGGAAACGTTCTATGGTCTGCTTGAAGTCCCCCGCCAACATCTGGTTGAACCCGGTCAGCACCTTGGGGGCGATCCCCGGCCACTCGTCGCGGGCCATGAAACAGGGTGAGCTGGCCACAGTGATGAGAGAGTGCAGTCGCTCGGGATAGTTCAAGGCCAATTGGCTGGCCACCAGACCACCGAGGGACCAACCCAACAAATGGCACCTCTCCGGCAGGATGGCAGCAACCTGTTCCGCCAGCCAGGGCAGACTGTACTCGACCTCACCCGCCAGCGGGCTGTTGCCAAAGCCGGGCAGATCCACCAGATGGACGCGATAGCGAGCCGCCAGGGCCGGCACAATTCCGTGCCAGACCGCGCCATTCATCCCCCATCCGTGCAACAGCACCAGATCGGGACCCTGACCAAACCGCTCTACCGATACGCTCATCTAGACTCAAGATCCTGTTCACTCTGTTGGGGTCAGCATGTTAAAGCGGCTGCTCGCCAAAGCAAGTCCGATCCTCGGCAGTCATGCCGACTGGCAGGGCTGTTGCCTGCTCTGCCAGCAACCTTGCGATGCTGATCCCTTGCTGTGCAGCTGGTGCCGACAGGCCCTGCAGCAGGCTGACCACACCTGCCGCTTGTGTGCTGCCCCCTTGCCGGCACTGGATGAAGCGCGCGAGCCGATCTGCGGTCGCTGCCAGCGCAGGCCGCCGCCATGGGAGCGACTGCAGGTCATAGGTGACTACCGGCCACCCTACCCCATGCTGATCCCACGGCTGAAGTATTCCGGCCAGATCCTGCTGGCCCCGCTGCTCGCCAGGGTGCTGGCGGATCATCTGGATTGCCGCGAGCCGCCACAGGCCATCATTCCGGTCCCCCTGCACTGGTGGCGCCAGTGGTGGCGTGGCTTCAACCAAGCAGAAGAGATAGCCCGCGCCCTCGGCGAGCTGACCGGCATCCCCTGCGATAATCGGCTGCTGCGCCGGGTCAGGGCAACCCCGCAGCAGACCAAGTTGAGTGCGGGCCAACGGCGGCGCAATCTGCGCGGCGCCTTCCAGATCCGCCCCCATGATTATCAGCACGTGGCGCTGCTCGATGATGTGGTCACCACGGGCGCCACCGCCGGCCACCTCACCCGCCTACTGCATGAGAGCGGAGTCACAAAGGTGGAAGTGTGGGCCGTCTGTCGTACCCTCAAGCACCTCAAGTAGCCAACGGCACGCTACCCAAGCCTTGCCAACAGAGTTATCATGAATACCCTAGTCGTACACTCAGGTTTATGAGGATAGTGATGATCAGCATTTCCGACACCGCCCAGGCCCATTTCCGTAAATTGCTGGAAAAGCAGCCTGACGGCACCAATATCCGGGTGTTTGTGGTCAATCCGGGAACCCAGAATGCCGAGTGCGGCGTATCATATTGCCCACCCGACGCGGTCGATCCGGAAGATCAACACCTGCCCTTCAGCGGCTTCGACTGCCTGGTCGACCCCCTGAGCGCCCCCTTCCTGGTGGATGCCACCATCGATTTTGTCACCGATCAGATGGGCTCCCAGCTCACCCTGAAAGCCCCGAACGCCAAGATGCGCAAGGTTGCCGACGACGCCCCGCTGATCGACCGTATCGAGTACGTGTTGATGTCCGAGGTGAACCCCATGCTGGCCGGTCACGGCGGCAAGGTCACCCTGGTCGAACTGACCGAGGACAAGCTGGCCATCCTGCAATTCGGCGGTGGTTGCAACGGTTGCTCCATGGTCGATTACACCCTGAAAGAGGGGATCGAGAAGCAGCTGCTGGAAAAATTCCCGGGCGAGCTCAACGGCGTCAAGGATGCTACCGAGCACCAGCGCGGTGATCACTCCTACTACTGATTTGCTCTTTTTCGGCAAAGAAAAGGCCCCGCCAGCTGGCGGGGCCTTTTGCATTCTGCGGCGGGCGGTTCACTCGTCCTTCTTGTCTCGCGACAGCAGGGCGATGGCCGCCTCTTTCGGATTCTTGCCTTCGTACAGCACCTTGAAGATCTGCTCGCAGATGGGCATCTCGACGCCACAGCGGGCCGCCAGCAGATGCACCTCCTTGGTATTGCGATAGCCTTCCACCACCTGGCCGATCTCGGCCATGGCGGTGTCGACATCCTTGCCAGCCCCGAGGGCCAACCCGAAGCGACGGTTGCGCGACTGGTTGTCGGTACAGGTCAGCACCAGATCCCCGAGCCCTGCCATCCCCATGAAGGTCTTGGCGTCGGCCCCGAGCGAGGCGCCGAGGCGCTGCATCTCTACCAGGCCACGGGTGATGAGCGCAGTCCTGGCGTTGGCGCCAAAACCCAGCCCGTCGGAGAGACCGGCGCCGATGGCGATGACGTTCTTGACCGCCCCGCCTAGTTGCAAACCGATGAAGTCCGGATTGGTATAGACCCGGAACGAACGGCCACAGTGCAGCAGCAGGGAGAGATCGTCGGCGAAGTCGTCGTGGGTCGAGGCCACCGAGATGGCGGTCGGCAGACCGGCAGCCAGCTCCTTGGCGAAGGTAGGGCCGGAGATCACCGCCAGCGGCATCTCGTCACCCAGTACTTCGCGCGCCACGTCCTGCAGCAGACGGCCGCTGTCCGGCTCCAGCCCCTTGGTGGCCCAGGCGATACGGGTATCGGGGCGCAGGAAGGGCTTGACCCGGGCCAGCACCTGGCCGAACACATGGCTCGGCACGACCAGCAGCAGTACGGGGGCGGCTTGCACCGCCTGTTGCAGATCCGCGGTCAGCTGCAGATCGGCGGGAAAGGGGACATCCGGCAAGAATGCCTTGTTGCAGCGGTCCTGTTCCAGCTCGGCGACATGGGCAGGGTCGTGACCCCACAGCAGGGTCGGATGACCGTTGCGCGCCAGAGAAATGGCAAGGGCGGAGCCGTAAGACCCCGCCCCCAAGACCGAGATAGCGATCTGGTCAGCCATTATCAGGCTTCCGCAGTCGCCTGCTGAGCCTGTGCCATGTGCTGGGCAAACAGGGCATCGAAGTTGACCGGTGCCAGGTTCAGCTGCGGGAAGGAACCCTTGCTCACCAGGTTGGCCACCGCTTCACGGGCGTACGGGAACAGGATGTTCGGGCAGAAGGCAGCCAGGCAGTGGGCCAGTTGCGGCTCCGGCAGGTTGCCGATGGTGAAGATACCGGCCTGCTGTACTTCGCACAGGAAGGCAGTCTCGGTTTCCAGCTTGCAGGTGACGGTCAGGGTCAGTACCACTTCATAGACGCTGTCGGCCAGGATGTTGGTCTTGGTGTCCATGTCCAGCTTGACGTCCGGCTGCCACTCTTTCTGGAAGATGTGCGGGGTGTTCGGCGCTTCGAAGGAGACATCCTTGGTGTAGACGCGCTGGATGTGGAATTCCGGTTGTACTTCCTGGTTGTTGATCTCTTCAGCCATTTTGTTTGATTCCTTTTTATGAAAATAGGTGGGCGCAGGCCCTTAAATCAGCGTTTTTTGGTCACCGGCAGATTTTCTGCACGCCACTGGGCCATGCCACCGCTGAGCACATACACCTGCTTGAAGCCGGCTTTGCTCAGTTGGCGACCCGCGCCACCAGCGGTCATCCCCGACTCGCACACCACTATGATGGGGGCATCTTTATGCTTTTCAACCGGGCCCAGGTTATTGCTCTGGATCTGGCTGAGCGGCAGGTGCTGGGCACCGGCCAGATGGCCCTTGGCAAACTCTTCCTGACTGCGAATGTCCACCACGGTGGCGTTTTCACGGTTGATCAGCAGGGTGGCGGTGTGGTTGTTCACCGACTTGACCGGAGAAAAACGGGCACGCACCGTGGTGTAAACCAGAGTGCCCGCCAGGCCGAACCAGGCTGCGGTCAGCAGCGGGTTGCGGGCCGCAAAATCCAAATACTCTTGCATCTTCTACTATCCAGGGACCAAGACAAGTGCCCGAGTATACATGGGGACCCAGCCAAGATCAGCCATCTTGGCGGCAAAGCGGGAGCCGGCTCCCATCGGCTGGATACGGGATGCGACAGCAACATAAAAAGTGGTATCTGGCAGGCCTGACCGAGGATTCGTCGTGCAATGCGACAAGCCGGCGACAAAGGAGAAACAGGTCGGCAACAGGGTGCGGGCCCCGCCGGACGGGGCTTGGCTATCAGGTGACTATTTCGGCAGATGTAGTAATATTACGCTAGTTTCACTTCCCGCAATTCATTCCTATCCGAGAGGACATAGCCTTATGTCAACAGCTAAGAAACCTTTGGTTCTGGTCATCATGGACGGTTGGGGCTACAGCACCAAGCAAGAGCACAACGCCGTCGCTGCCGCCAAGACTCCCAACCTCGACCGTCTCGCCCGTGACTACACCAGCACCCTGATCTCCGGCTCCGGCCTGGACGTGGGTCTGCCGGACGGTCAGATGGGGAACTCCGAAGTGGGCCACGTCAACATCGGCGCCGGTCGCATCGTCTATCAGGAACTGACCCGCATCTCCAAAGACATCCAGGACGGCCCTTTCTTCGAGAACGTCGAGCTGGCCAAGGCTGTTGACACTGCCGTGAGCAAGGGTAAGGCCGTGCACATCATGGGCCTGATGTCCCCGGGTGGCGTACACAGCCACGAAGAGCACATCATGGGCATGATCGAGATGGCCGCCAAGCGTGGCGCCGAGCAGATCTACTTCCACGCCTTCCTGGATGGCCGCGACGTACCGCCGCGCTCCGCCCAGTCCTCCATCGAGCTGTTCGACGCCCTGTTCGCCCGTCTGGGCAAGGGTCGTTTCGCCTCCATGATCGGCCGTTACTACGCCATGGACCGTGACAACCGCTGGGATCGCGTACAGCAAGCCTATGACCTGATGACTCAAGGCAAGGGCGAGTTCACCGCCGACAGCGCCAGCGAAGCCCTGGCCGCCGCCTACGCTCGCGACGAGAACGACGAGTTCGTCAAGGCGACTCGTATCGGCGAAGCCGCCCCCATGCAGGATGGCGATGCGCTGATCTTCATGAACTTCCGTGCCGACCGCGCCCGCGAGATCACCCGCGCCTTCGTCGACAGCGACTTCACCGGCTTCGCCCGCACCGCCACCCCGGCGCTGAACTTCGTGATGCTGACCGAGTACGCGGCCGACATCAAGACCGCCTGCGCCTACCCGCCGACCGCCCTGGTCAACACCCTGGGTGAGTGGCTGGCCAAGCAGGGCAAGACCCAGCTGCGCATCTCCGAGACCGAGAAATACGCCCACGTCACCTTCTTCTTCAACGGCGGCGAAGAGGCCTGCTTCACTGGCGAGGATCGCGAGATCGTCGCCAGCCCGAAAGTGGCCACCTACGACCTGCAGCCGGAGATGAGCTCCGAAGAGCTGACCGACAAGCTGGTCGGCGCCATCAAGAGCGGCAAGTACGACGTCATCATCTGCAACTACCCGAATGGCGACATGGTCGGCCATACCGGCGTGTTCGATGCGGCCGTCAAAGCCTGTGAAGCGGTCGACCACTGCATCGGCCGCGTCACCGAGGCCCTGGCTGAAGTGGGTGGCGAGTGCCTGATCACCGCCGACCACGGCAACGCCGAGAAGATGATGGACGAAGAGACTGGTCAGGCCCATACCGCCCACACCAATCTGCCGGTTCCGCTCATCTACTTCGGTCGCAAGGCCGAGGTGCTGGAAGGCGGCAAACTGTCCGATCTGGCCCCCACCATGCTGACTCTGATGGGTCTGCCGGTGCCGCCGGAAATGACTGGCAAGCCCCTGATGATTCTGAAATAATCCTTCCCCATGCGGGGATGCGAAGTGATTTCAACCAAAACCAGTCGCGTCGGCCTGTTGGCCGGCGCGCTGTTTTTTTGTCTGTCGTTCGGGCCGGGCAAGGCCTGGGCTGCCAACCAGCAGCTGGGCGCCATGCAGTCCCAGATCAAGGAACAGCAGCAGACCATCAAGCTCAGCAAACAGGAGCTGGCCAAGCTCAACACCCAGCTCAAGGCCGATGAGCAGGCCATCTCGGCCGCCGCTGCCAAGCTCGACCAGACCAGACAGCAGCTCAGAGAGAACCAGCAGAAGCTGGTGGGGCTGCAACAGGACAAGCTGGATCTGGAGCAGCAGGCCAGCCACCAGAAGCAGTTGCTGGCCAAACAGGCGGAGAGCGCCTTTACCGCCGGCAACCACGATTACCTCAAGCTGCTGCTCAACCAGCAGGATCCGGCCAAACTGAGCCGTTCCCTCGACTACTACGACTACCTCAACAAGGCACGCATCGAGGCCATCGAAGCCCTGCGGGCCACCCGTACCAAGCTGGCCAAAAACCAGCAGGCCACCAAAGAGACCGAAAGCCGGCTGCAATCCCTGCTCACCGAACAGCAGCAGCACCATCAAAGTCTGCTGGCCAGCCAGCAGAGCCGCGCCAAGGTGCGCAACCAGCTGCAGCAGTCGGTGCAGGATGACGAACAGAAGCTGACCAAGCTGGTCAAAGCGGAGAAAGCGCTGAAGGCCCGGCTGGAAGAGCTGCGCCGCCAGCGGGAAGAACAGGAGCGTCGCGAGCGGGAGCGCCTTGCCAAGCTGAAGGCGGAACAGGAGCGGCAACGCAAGCTGGCCGAACAGCGCCGCGCCGAACAGGAGCGGCTCGCCGCCCAGCAGAGCAAGGCGGCCCAGCAGCAGACCGCCAGCCGGGAGAGCACCACCAGCAAGCCTGAGCGGGGCTCAGGCATCAGCAGCGCCGGTTACTACAGCGGCCTCAAGACCAATGGCAGCCTGCGCTGGCCGGTGCAGGGGCCGATCCTCATCGCCTACGGCTCGCCACGCACCGCCGAGCTGAAGTGGAAGGGCACCCTGATCGGCGCCAGCGAAGGGACCCAGGTCAAGGCGGTGGCACCGGGCCAGGTGGTCTATGCCGACTGGCTGGACGGCTTCGGCATGCTGCTGGTGATCGATCACGGCCGCGGCTACATGAGCCTCTACGGTCACAACCAGTCGCTGCTGCGCCAGGTGGGCCAGAACGTGGAACAGGGTGAACCGGTGGCGCTGGTCGGTGACAGTGGCGGCCAGGACAGACCCGGCCTCTACTTCGAGATCCGCTACCAGGGCGAGGCCATCAACCCCACCAAGTGGCTGGCCAAGCGCTGACGCCGACTGCCTCCTCCCCCGACAGCCTGCCTTGCGCAGGCTGTCGTCCCTCCGGCAGCGCGCGGCGACGCGCTACCTTTGGTGAAAAATTACCTCTTTTTCAGGCTGTTCAAGGGAAGACGACCAGCCCTATCTGCTCCAGCAAGGCCTGTTGCTGATCTTCGTTGATCTGCACCCCGTGCAGATTGACCCGCCGCAGATCCAGCCCGGGCAGATCGCACTGACGCAGATCGCAGCCCTGCAGGTTGATGCGGCTCCAGTCCAGTTGGCCAAACTCGGAACCGCTGAGATCCGAGCCCGCCAGCGAGGCGCCGAACAGGTTGGCCCCCTGCCAGCGATTGCCGCTCAATTCGCATTTTTCCAGCAGACAGCCCTCAAAGTTGGCGTAGCTGAAGTTGTTGCCGGTGAGATGGGCTTCGCAGAAGTAGCTCTTGACGGTGATCTGGTTGGCAAAGCTGGCGCGGGAGAAGTTGATCCCCATCGCCTGGCAGTCGCGCAGCTCGAGCCCGAGGCACTGGCTGTGACTGAAGTCGGCCATGGTGAGATCGCAGCGCAGAAAACTCGCCTCGCGCAGATTGCAGCCCTGCAGCAGGCAGTTCTGCTCGCTCTCCCGGTCATAGAAGCTGCAGTCGACGAAACGGCTCTCGCCGAGATCTAGCCTGGAGAAGTTGCAGCCGATGAAACGGCATCCCTGAAACTGCTCCCCAGCCAGGTCCTGCTGCTCGAAGCGCACCCCCTCAAAGCACTTGGCCTTGATCATCCTGAGATTCCCCTTGTTGACGGCGTCATATGCTGACTTTGTTACAAAAAAACGGTAATGTTACACGTAACATTTGTCCCGGATCCAGAGATGAACGATACCCGCAAGCGCCGCCCCACCCTGCAGGACATAGCCGACCTGACCGGGGTCACCAAGATGACCGTCAGCCGCTACCTGCGCGACCCGCAAGCCGTGGCCGAGGGCACCCGCGAGCGGATCGCCGCTGCGGTGGAAGAGCTCGGCTACATCCCCAACCGGGCGCCGGACATCCTCTCCAACGCCACCAGCAAGGCGATCGGCATCCTGATCCCCTCCCTCTCCAACCAGGTCTTCTCCGCCGTGGTGCACGGCATCGAGTCGGTGACCCGGCCCGCCGGCTACCAGACCCTGCTGGCCCACTACGGCTACAGCCCGGAGCGGGAAGAGGAGCAGGTCGCCTCCCTGCTCTCCTATCACGTGGATGGGCTGATCCTCTCCGACAGCCAGCACACCGAGCGCACCCGCAAGATGATTGCCACCGCTGGCATCCCGGTGGTGGAGACCATGGATCTGCCGCAGAGCCCCATCGACATGGTGGTCGGCATGGATCACCGGGCAGCCGCCCGGGCCATGGTAACAGAGATGCTGCGGCGGGGCCGACGCAAGCTGGTCTATCTCGGTGCCCGGCTCGACGTGCGCACCCAGCTGCGGATGGAGGGCTACTACCAGGCAATGCAGGATTTCGGCCTGAGCGGCCAGCACCTGCTGACCGAACAATCCTCCAGCTTCACCCTCGGCGGCCAGCTGCTGGAACAGGCGCTGGTACGCTATCCCGATCTGGACGGCCTGTTCTGCACCAACGATGACCTGGCGGTAGGCGCCCTGCTGCAGTGTCAGGCCAAGTGGATACCCGTCCCCCAGCAGATCGCCATCGCCGGCAGCAACGCCCTCGACATCGGCCACGCCATGACCCCCAAGCTGGCCAGTATCGTCACGCCGCGCAAGGAGATCGGCCGGGCGGCCGCCACCATGCTGCTGGCCCGCCTCAACGGCCAGCCGCTGGCCGACACCCGGCTCGACATGGGCTTCTCCCTTTACGAAGGTGACAGCCTGGGCTGACGACACACATCCCCGCCATTCAGCCATAACAGAGCAGGCCACCCGAGGGTGGCCTGCTTGATTGGCAAACGGAAGGTCCGGCTCACGCCGGCGTCAAATCAGGATGCGACCAAGGCGACGGCTTCGCGGGAGAGGCGGGTCACCTCTTCCCAGTTACCGTTCTTCACAGCCTCTGCGGGCAGCATCCAGGAGCCGCCGACGGTGGCGACGCACTTGAGCGCCAGGTAATCGGCCACGTTTTTCGGGCCGATACCGCCGGTGGGGCAGAACTTCACCTGGGGCAACGGCGCCGCGATGGCGGAGAGCGCCTTGGTGCCGCCGTTCGCTTCGGCCGGGAAGAATTTGAGGTGGTCATAGCCCGCTTCCAGCGCCTGCATCACCTCGGACGGGGTGGCCACGCCCGGGATCAGCGGCGCCGTGCTGTTCGCCGCGTGGGCCAGCAGGGCCGGGGTCATCCCCGGGGAGATGACGAAGCGGGCACCGGCGGCCACGGCGGCGTCAAACTGCGCGCAGTTGAGCACGGTACCGGCACCCACCATGGCTTCCGGCATCGCCTTGGCGATGAGGGCGATGGCATCGAGGGCCACCGGGGTGCGCAGGGTGATTTCGAACACCGAGATGCCGCCGGCCAGCAGCGCCTTGGCCATCGGCAGGGCCTGATCCAGCTCATTGATGACCATCACGGGTACCAGCGGGGAGGCGGCAAACACCTCGGCCGGGGTCACTTTCCAGTTCTGCATAGCTCTTCCTTAGTCAAAGATGGTGGCGCCACACTCGGCGCTCGATACCGCGCGACGCATCACGCTGAACAGTTCACGGCCCCACCCCTCTTGTTCCAGGGTGAGGTCGATCTCGGCCTGGGTACGGCCGCTCAAATCGGTCAGGCAGTCGAGGCTGCCGGTTACCGCGTCCACCCGCAGCAGGTCGCCATCGGCAAGCAGGCCGATGGCCCCGCCGTGCAGCGCTTCCGGGGTGACGTGGATGGCGGCCGGGATCTTGCCGGAGGCACCGGAGAGGCGACCATCGGTGACCAGTGCCACCTTGTGACCCGCCTTCTGCAGGTTGCCGAGCACCGGCATCAGCTTGTGCAGCTCCGGCATGCCGTTAGCGGCAGGGCCATTGTGACGCACCACGATGACGGCGTCCTGATTGAGATCCCCCGCCTTGTAGGCTGCTTCCACCGCATGCTGGGAGGAGAAGACCCGGGCCGGAGCTTCAATCACCCGATACTCGGGGGCCACGGCAGAGACCTTGACCACGGCGCGGCCCAGATTGCCGGAGAGCAGCTTGGTGCCGCCGGTGGCCTGGAACCGGCTACCGGAAGGCGACAGCACGCTCGCATCACTGCTCTCGCCCACCGGCTGCCATACCAGCTTGCCATCCACCAGTGCCGGACGGCTGAGGTAATCCTGCATCTCGCCGAAGACCGGGGTGGCATCCAGGTGGATCAGCCCCTCTTGTGCCAGCCGGCGCATCAGGCCGGGCACGCCACCCGCCTGCTCGAAGGCGTTCACGTCGGCCGGGCCGTTCGGGTACATGCGTACCAACAGCGGCACCACGTCGGAGAGATCGCTGATGTCATCCCAGGTCAGCACCAGACCGGCGGCGCGGGCCAGCGCCACCATGTGGATGCTGTGGTTGGTGCTGCCGCCGGAGGCGAGCAGGGCCACCAGCCCGTTCACCAGCGAGCGCTCGTCAATCACCGCACTCAGGGGGCGATAGGCCGGGGAGCCGGGGATCATGGCGCTGATGCGGCGGGCGGCCTCTTCGGTGAGGGCGCGGCGCAGCTCGCTGTGCGGGTGCACGAAGGCGGAGCCCGGCAACATCAGACCCATGGCCTCGAACACCAGCTGATTGGTGTTGGCGGTGCCGTAGAAGGTGCAGGTGCCCGCCGCGTGGTAGGCGCCGCACTCCATCTTGAGCAGGGCGTCGCGGCCTACTTCGCCGGCGGCGTACTGCTGGCGCACCTTCACCTTCTCGTCGTTGCTGATGCCGCTCGCCATCGGGCCGGCCGGCACGAAGGCGGTGGGCAGATGAGCGTGGGAGAGCGCTCCCATGATCTGGCCCGGCGCTATCTTGTCGCAGATGCCGAGCAGCAGGGTGGCATCGAAGGTGTTGTGGGAGAGCGACAACGCGGTCGCCTGGGCGATGAGATCGCGGGAGAACAGGGACATGTCCATCCCCGGCTGGCCCTGGGTCACGCCGTCGCACATGGCGGGCACACCGCCGGCCACCTGGGCGCTGTGGCCCAGCTCGGCCAGCGCGGCCTTGATGATGTCCGGATAGCCCTGATAGGGCTGATGGGCGCTCAGCATGTCGTTGTAGGCGGTGACGATGCCGACGTTGGCGCGGGTCATGTCGAGGATACGCCCCTTCTCGTCACAGCTGGAGGCGGCCACGGCGTGGGCCAGGTTGCCGCAGGCCAGCGCGGCGCGGGTCTTGCCCTGATCGGCCTGGCGCTGGATGCGGGCCAGGAAGGCCTGGCGACGGGCGGCACTGCGCTCGCGAATGCGGGCAGTGACGCTGGAAATAACCTTATGGATCATTGGGCTTGCTCCAATGCGGTGACGGCGCGATCAACCACCTGTTCGAAGGTGCCGTCGATATCGATGTGGAATACACCGGCTTCGCCATCCGGGCGCTCCAGGGTATCGAACTGACTTTGTACCATGCTTTCGCGCATGAAGTGGCCCTTGCGGGCCCGCATCCGCTCGAGGATCAGCGGCTGGCTGCCGTCGAGGAAGAGGAAGCTGACCGACTCGTTGCCCTCGCGGATCTGGTCGCGATACTGCTTCTTGAGGGCCGAGCAGACGATGACGCCCACCTCGTTCTTCTGTTCCAGGCTGTAGGCCGCGTCGCGGATCCGCTCCAGCCAGGGGGCGCGGTCCTCGTCGTTGAGCGGGTTGCCACCGGCCATCTTCTGGATGTTGGCCCTGGGGTGCAGATCATCACCGTCGATGAACTTGGCGCCCAGCACGCTGGCCACCTTGAGGCCCACGCTGGACTTGCCGCTACCACACACACCCATCACGATAATGCTCTTACCCGCCATTGTTTGACCTCTATCTCATTTTTCAAAAAACGTGCTGCCGATGGGTTCTAACTTAGCACGTTACCGGTAACATGTTACCGGTAACAACAAGAATTGTGAAGTCTGCCACAGACTGAGCGCACTCATAGTCACCTGGGCAAGCGAGTTTGAGCCCTGGCCATAAATCTAAATAAATCATAAAGATATGGTCTGCCGACGGATCGGCAGGGTGTCGATACTGAACTTGGAACAAGGAATGCACAACAATGTCTGACCTCTCCCTGATCATGACGGCCGCCGGCTCCATCGTGCTGCTGCTCTTTCTGGTGATGAAGGCCCGCCTGCACGCGGTCGTCTCCCTCATCCTGGTCTCCATGGTGGCGGGGCTCGCCGCCGGCATGAACCCGGCCGACATCGCCGCCACCATCCAGAAAGGGATGGGCGGCACCCTCGGTTTCGTCGCCGTGGTGGTGGCACTGGGTGCCATGTTCGGCAAGGTGATGGAAGTCACCGGCGCCCTCGACCGGGTGGCCCACACCCTGCTCGGCAAGTTCGGCGTAAAGCGCGCCAACTGGGCCATGGCGCTGACCGGCTTCGTCTGCGCACTGCCACTGTTCTTCGACGTGGCCGTGGTGCTGCTGATCGGCGTCGCCTTCGCCATCGTCCGCCGCGGTGGCGGCAGCGTGGTGAAGATCGGCATCGCCCTGCTGGCAGGCATCGCCACCTGCCAGGCCTTCCTGATCCCGGCGCCGGGCCCCATCCTGGTGGCCTCCCAGCTGGGTGCCGACTTCGGCTACATGATCCTGTTCGGCCTGATCGCCGCCGTTCCGGCCCTGATCCTGGCCGGCCCGCTGTTTGGCGAGCTGATCAGCAAGGTGGTGGACGTGCCGCTGCCGGCCGACGCCCAGAGCAGCGCCCATGACGACGGCCAGAACCTGCCCTCCTTCGGGCTGGCCATGGGCCTCATCGGCCTGCCGCTGCTGCTGATCGGTCTCAAGACCATCGTCGGCCGCTTCGTCGAGGCCGGCACGCCCCTGCACGGCTGGCTGGAGTTCATCGGCCACCCCTTCACCGCCATCATGGTCGCCTGCCTGGCCGCCTTCTACCTGCTGGGGATCCGCCGCGGCATGTCCCGTGACGAGGTGATGAGCGTCTGCAACAGCGCCATCCAGCCGGCCGGCGTCATCATCCTGGTGACCGGTGCCGGTGGCGTGTTCAAGCAGGTGCTGGTGGATTCCGGCGTCGGCGCCGCCCTCGGCAACATGCTGGCGGACTCCGGCCTGCCCATCGTTGCGCTGGCCTTCATCCTGGCGGCCGCGGTGCGGGTCATTCAGGGTTCCGCCACCGTCGCCATGCTGACCGCCTGCGGCCTGGTGCTGCCGATGCTGGAGCCGCTCGGCCTCAGCGGTGCCCAGCTGGCGGCGGTCACCATCGCCATCGGCGGCGGGGCCATCGTGCTCTCCCACGTCAATGACTCCGGCTTCTGGCTGGCCAACCGCTACCTCGGTCTCACCGAGAAGCAGACCCTGCAAACCTGGACCGTAATGGAAACCATCATAGGTACCACGGGCGGCGTGATGGCCATGCTGATCTACAGCTTCCTCTGATCGCGACCATGCAGAAAAAGGCCTCCGATGTGAGGCCTTTTTCATCTTTATGACGATTCTTTCTTTGGCTAACAGGGCGAGATTGCTAGAATCGCCTATCCATCGCTCCGAGTGGAACGCTTAACGCAGTGATTTCAGGTTTCTCTATGCATTCATCGGCACATTATCGACAGCTGCTGGCGCGCCTGCCCCAGATCGCCGTCGCCGCAGACCAGTTTGAAGTGCTCAGCAGCGCCAAGGACTTCAAGAGCCGGATCCTTTCGCTCATCGCCAGCGCGACTCGCCGCATCTATCTGGTGGCGCTCTATCTGCAGGATGACGAGGCAGGACGGGAGATCCTCTCCGCCCTCTATGCCGCCAAACAGCGCAACCCTGCCCTCGACGTCAAGGTGTTCGTCGACTTCCACCGTGCCCAGCGCGGCCTGATCGGCAAGGGCAAGCAGGGTGGCAACCACCTGATGTATCAGGAGATGGCCGCTCGCCACGAGCACCAGATCGCCATCTACGGCGTGCCGGTGAAAGGGCGTGAACTGCTCGGAGTGCTGCACCTCAAGGGGTTTATCTTCGATGACACCCTGCTCTACTCCGGTGCCAGCCTCAACGACATCTACCTGCACCAGCAGGATCGCTACCGTTTCGACCGCTATCACCAGATCACCAGCCCGGAGCTGACCCGCAGCATGGTCAACTACGTGGATGACCTGTTCCTGCGCAGCGAGGCGGTGCAGCGACTTGATCGCACCGACATCCCCAGCGCCAAGCAGCTGAAGGGGCCGATCCGCCGCTTCAAGCACAACCTGCGCCTCGGCCAGTACCGCTTCGACACCATGCCGGTCAACAGCCAGGAGGTGGCCATCACCCCGATGAGCGGCCTGGGCAAGCGCGGCAACCAGCTCAACAAGATGATCCGCACCCTGGTGCGGGCCACCGAGCGGGAGATCTTCATCTGCACCCCTTACTTCAACCCGCCCAAGGAGTTGAACAAGGATATCGAGGCCCTGCTCAAGCGCGGCTGCAAGGTGACGATCGTGGTGGGCGACAAGACAGCCAACGACTTCTTCATTCCGCCGGAGGAGAAATTCTCCACCATCGGCGGTCTGCCCTATCTGTACGAGACCAACCTGCGCAAGTTCGCCGAGCGCAACCAGCATCATATCGATGCCGGCCGTCTCAACCTGATGCTCTGGTGCTGCGAGCGCAACTCCTACCACCTCAAGGGAATCTTCGTGGATGACGAGTGGGCCCTGCTCACCGGCAACAACCTCAATCCCCGCGCCTGGGCGCTGGATCTGGAGAACGGCCTGCTGGTCTACGATCGCCGCCACCTGCTGCGGCCCCAGTTCAACGCCGAGCGCGAGAACATCCTGACCAACACCAAGCGCATCAGCCACTTCGATCAGATCGAGCAGATCCAGGACTACCCGGATCAGGTGCGCAAGCTGCTGGCCCGGATCCACAGGGTCAAGGCGCACATCCTGCTCAAGCGCATCATCTGACCGGCGCGCATCGCGACCTCGGGTATCCTCACAAGGGCCTGCCGCATCTCGGCAGGCCTTTTTCATTCCTGCCCCCGAGCCCCGCTGACCTCCACCAACCGCGCAACGCGGCTTGCGTCGGGACGGCAATAAACCCTATCATCTGGACATATTTACAGTGTTTTCGGGCATCTAATTGATGAAATTGGATAAAATCTCCCTCGACAGCCTCAAGGGCGTCGGCAGCAAGATGCAGGAAAAGCTCGAGCGGCTGGGGCTGGCCACGGTGCAGGATCTGCTGTTCCACCTCCCCCTGCGCTACGAGGACCGCACCCAGGTGTGGCCCATCGGCGATCTGCCGCCCGGCCTGCACGGCGCCGTCGAGGGGGAGATCCAGGACACTCAGCTGGTGATGGGGCGCCGCCGCATGCTGGTCTGCCGCATCAGCGACGGCACCGGCACCCTCACCCTGCGCTTCTTCAACTTCACCGCCGCCCAGAAGAACAGCCTGAGCCCTGGCCGGCTGATGCGCTGCTTCGGCGAGGTGCGCCCCGGCAAATACGGGCTGGAGATGGCCCACCCCGAGTACAAGCTGCTCGGCGAGGAGCAGGCCGGCCAGACCGAAGAGGCGCTCACCCCCGTCTACCCGACCACCGAGGGGCTGCGCCAGCTCACCCTGCGCAGCCTCACCGATCAGGCGCTGGCCCAGCTCGACCTCTACGGCGTGGAGGAGCTGCTGCCCGCCGGCCTCTATCCCCAGCAGATCGATCTGGCCGCGGCCCTGAAGCTGCTGCACCGTCCGCCCCCCTCGGTGGCGCTGGCCCTGCTGGAAAGCGGCCAGCACCCGGCCCAGCAGCGGCTGGTGCTGGAAGAGCTGCTGGCCCACAACCTATCTGTGCTCAAGGTGCGGGCCCAGGCACAAACCCAGCTGGCCCGCGCCCTCAAGCCGGCCCCGGCCCTGGTGGAACAGCTGCTCGGCGCCCTGCCGTTCACCCCCACCGGCGCCCAGAACCGGGTGGTGGCGGAGATAGGCAAGGATCTGCAACAGAGCCACCCCATGATGCGGCTGGTACAGGGGGACGTAGGCTCCGGCAAGACCCTGGTCGCGGCACTCGCCGCCCTGCAGGCCATCGGCAACGGCTGTCAGGTGGGGCTGATGGCGCCGACCGAGCTGCTGGCCGAACAGCACGCCATCAACTTCGCCAAGTGGCTGGAACCGCTCGGCATCGGGGTGGGCTGGCTGGCTGGCAAGCAGAAGGGCAAGGCGCGGGAGGAGGCGCTGGCCGCCATCGCCGACGGCAGCGTCAAGATGGTGGTGGGCACCCACGCCATCTTCCAGGAGCAGGTGGTGTTCCAGCGCCTCGCCCTGGTGATCATCGATGAACAGCACAGATTCGGGGTGCATCAGCGGCTCGCCCTGCGGGAGAAAGGGGAGCGGGAAGGGGTACATCCCCATCAGCTGATCATGACCGCCACCCCCATCCCCCGCACCCTGGCGATGACCGCCTATGCCGACCTCGACACCTCCATCATCGACGAGCTGCCACCGGGCCGCACCCCCATCACCACGGTGGCGCTGCCGGACAGTCGCCGCCAGGACGTGATCGAACGGGTCAGACTGGCCTGTGAGGAGGGCAAGCAGGCCTACTGGGTCTGCACCCTGATCGAGGAGTCGGAAGTGCTGGAGTGCCAGGCCGCCGAGGACACCGCCGCCGAGCTGCAAAATCGGCTGCCCGGCCTGCACATCGGGCTGGTGCACGGCCGGATGCGGCCGGTCGAGAAACAGCGGGTGATGGAGGAGTTCAAGGCGGGCATACTGCAACTGCTGGTCGCCACTACCGTCATCGAGGTGGGGGTGGACGTGCCCAACGCCAGCCTGATGATCATCGAAAACCCGGAGCGACTGGGGCTGGCGCAGCTGCACCAGCTGCGCGGCCGGGTCGGGCGTGGCTCGGTGGCCTCCCACTGCGTGCTGCTCTATCATGCTCCCTTGTCCAAGACGGCCCAGAGCCGGCTCGGGGTGCTGCGGGAGACCAACGATGGCTTCCTCATCGCCCAGCGCGATCTGGAGCTGCGCGGCCCGGGCGAGCTGCTCGGCACCCGCCAGACCGGCCTGGCCGACCTCAAGATCGCCGATCTGGTGCGGGATCAACCGCTCATCCCGCAGGTGCAGAAGATGGCTCGCTTCTTGATGGACCGCCACCCAGATCATGTCGAACCCTTGATACGACGCTGGCTCGGTCTGCGGGATCACTATTCCAATGCCTGACCAAGGCAGAGGCAGAAGATGGGCACATGCCTGATGGATAGACACCCAGGCCATGTCGAACCCTTGATACGTCGCTGGCTCGGTCTGCGGGATCACTACTCCAATGCCTGACCTGCGGGATCACGCTGCCAACGCCTGATCACTCAACCAATACAGGAGGAAAGCGCTTATGAATTCCTGGCTGCGCGGCCTGCTCTACACCCTTGCCTTCCTGTTGCTGTTTGTCTGGGTCGGCCTCGGCCTGTTCGACGCCGAGCGGGCCAAGGGGCCCATCGCCAGCTGGCTCAGCCAGCAGACCGGCGTCCCCGTCACCATAGGCCGACTGGTGTTCAACCCGCTCCACCCCTACACCCTGCTGGCAGAGCAGGTGAGTTACGGCAACGCCGTGACCCTCGACAAGATCTATCTCGAGATAGAGAGCATCGACTGGCTGAACCGGGACGTGCGCATCGCCCATCTCGACCTCATTCGCCCGGCCATCAAGCTGCCGCTGCCCAACCAGCTGCCGAGCCTGCCGGTACACTCTCTCACCATCGCCGACAGCACCATCGACCGGCTCAGCCTGGAGAGCGACGGGCTGACCCTGCGCGGCCTCAACGCCACCCTGAGCGACTGGCAGCTGCTCAACCCGGTGCGCCCGCCCCAGGCCAACCTGACCCTCAACATCAATGAGCTGGCGACCCCGGCCTGGGCCCTCTCCCGCCTCAACCTGGCCGGTCGACTGGAGGGGCAGGTGCTGAGTACCGACAAGCTGACCGCCAACCTGTTCGACGGTCTGCTCGAGACCGGCATGGTGCTGGACTGGCCCGCCCGCAGCCTGCGGCTGAACAACCTCAAGAGCCAGGGCATGCGCATCGAGTGGGGCACCCTCGCCAAAGCCGAATCCCCCCTGCGCCAGGTCAGCCTGGATCTCGGCCAGATCCGGGATCTCAGCTTCAACGACATCGAGCAGGAGCTGGCCCTCAACAACCTCAGCGGCCAGCTGACCGCCTTCAACTGGCAGGCCGGCAGCACGCCCAGCGGCTACTTCTCGGGGACCCTCGGCGATCTCGGCCGTGGCCTGTTCCAGCTGGAGGCCATTCAGGGCAAGGTCTCCTTCTCGCCCCAGCAGCTGGATGCCGAGCTGCAGGGCAAGGCCTATGAAGGGGAGTTCAATCTGGAACTCTCCTTCGATCCCCTGCAGCAGAAGCTGACCCTGAAGGACATGGCGCTGAGCGGCATGGACATCAGCCTGCCGGAAGGGTGGTGGCAGGATTGGCAGAGCTGGCGCCCGCAGCAGATCGACATCCGCAAGCTGGCCTTCGACAAGCTCAAGGTGCTCTCCTTCGACGATACCCTGCCCCTCTCCCTGACCGGCTGGCAGCTCTATCTGACCGACCTCAGCCTGCACGACAATCAGCCAGGGCCCCTGCTTGGCCGGGCCCGCCTCGAGAGCGCCTGGTTCGAACTGGTGTGGGACGGCCTCAGCGCCCGCAACGGCGAGCTGGATGGCGAGCTGAGTGCCGGCTCCTGGCAGCTCAACAAGCTCACCAGCTCGCTGCCGGATGAGGGCAGCCTCAGCCTGAGCGGCCAGTGGGGACGCGGGCCGGGCCAGACCAGCCGGGTGCAGCTCAAGGGCGAGAAGCTGGATCTGGTGCAGTGGAGCAAGATCCTCCACTCCCCCGTCTCCTTCGCCGGCAAGCTGGATCTGAGCGCAGATCTGCAGGCGCTGCACGGCGGCACCCCGGGCGCCTGGCGCAACTCCCTGCAGGGGAATATTGCGCTCGATGCCACCGAGCCCTTCTGGGACAAGGTGAAAATAGATCCGCTGCTGGACCAGTGGTTCAAGCAGGCGGCGGCGCCGACCCTCACCCCGGCCGAGCTCTGGCAGGAGATGCAGGAGGGCGACACCCCCTTCTATCGCATCAAGCTGCAGGGCAAGGTGGCCCAGGGCCAGCTGAAGATCGAGCAGGCCGGCGCTTCCACCATCACCCACCTGCTGGGGCTGCAGGGCAGCGTCGATCTGGTCAATGAGCAGTGGCAGCTGGATCTGGGCGTTCTCAACGGCCAGCACTGCGCCGAGCTGCTCGGCCAGTGGCGCGGGCCGCTCGCCGAGCCGACCCTCAGCTGGGGCTTCCAGCAGAAGCCGGACGGCTGTGGCTGGGAGACAGGGGTGCGCTACCCGCCCCAGGGCAACGGCAGCCCCCTCTGGCGACCGGCGCCGAAGGCCCAAGCCGCGCAGGCGGCCAACGGCTAGCCGATAGAAAGCAACAAGGCCTCGTGATGAGGCCTTGTTGTTTGATGGGATCCCGCGCGCCGCTACTGACCCGGCCGCTTGACCGGCTGCACCACGTAGTGACCGAGGAACTCGGCGGCCAGCTTGTCGCCACTGAACAGTTTGATCTTGAGGCTGAACTTGGCGGATCCGCCGGCCTTGAGCGGCTCGAGCACGGCGGGCATGCCTTCGCGGGCCACCCGCGCCTCCGGCTCCTCCTTGACCGGCCGGTAGTACTTGATGTTGCCCTCCGCCAGCACCGTATCCCCCACCAGCCCCGCCTCCTTGAGCTGCAGCCAGATCAGGCCCCAGCCCGCCAGCACGCACTGGCTGTAGATGCTGCCGGCGAACATGGTGTCATGCACGTTGAGGTTGGCCGCCAGATTGGCCTTGAGGTGGAAGGTCTGACCGTCGTAGTGGGTGATGTGCACCCCCATCTTCTCGCTGATGGGAATGCCCTGCGACCAGCGGGTGGTGAGATCCTGGCACCACTCGGGGCGGTACTGGATGGTCTGCAGCGGGCTCAGAGACTTGATCATTTGGCGGTGCGGGATGCGGCCGAAGGAGACGGGGCCTTCCCCCACCTCGAGAAAGCCGCACTTGCGGTAGAACTCCACCGCCTCCTGGCGGGCATTCATCACCAGTCGCTTCACCTTCTCGCTGCAGGCCAGCTGTTCGAGATCCTGCACCATGCGGGCACCCAGCCCCTGGCCGCGAAATTCGGGGCGCAACGCCATGAAGCGGATCTGCGCCTCGTCACCGCCGACAAACAGACGCCCCACCGCGATGGGTGTGCCGTCGGGGGCCAGCATCAGCCGGTGAATGGCGACGGTGTCGTATTCATCCCGCTCGGAACCGAGAGGCAGATTGAAGGGTTTACGCAGTAGTTCCCAGCGCAACTGGTAGTAGGCATCCAGTTCGGCGTCGGTTTGAGGAGTGACTACCCGGTACATAAAGCGATCCTTGAGTTGGCGCCGACGGACAGAGTGAAGGGCTTGCGCACCCATGCCTCCCAGCTCAATTGATAATGGGCATCCAGCTCGGCTTCGGTTTGAGGGGGTGACTACCCGGTACATAAAGCGATCCTTGAGTTGGCGCCGACGGACAGAGTGAAGGGCTTACACACCCATGCCTCCCAGCTCAATTGATAATGGGCATCCAGCTCGGCTTCGGTTTGAGGGGTGACTACCCGGTACATAAAGCGATCCTTGAGTTGGCGCCGACGGACAGAGTGAAGGGCTTGCGCACCCATGCCTCCCAGCTCAATTGATAATGAGCATCCAGCTCGGCTGCCGTCTGGGGGGTGACCACCCGGTACATAGTTCCATCCTTGAGTTACACTGGTCGAAAACCATCTTGCCGTGCAAATTCATGGACTTCAATCTGCAAGCGTACCAAGCCGACCACTTATTGCACCTCAGCGCCAAGCCCCAGCGCCGGCTCACCGTGCAGGAAAATGCCCATCACCGCTGGCTGGAGATCGACGGCGTGGTGCAGTCGGCCATGTCCCTGGCCGAGCCCGCCACCCTCTGCCTGCCGCACCAACAGGTGATCGCCTGCCTGCTGCCCGAACAGGCCGCCAGCATCCTCGAACTGGGGCTGGGGGGCGGCGATCTCACTCGCCATCTGCGTCGACGCTGGCCCGATGCCCGCTACGAGTGCGTCGACCTCGATGAAGAGGTGATCACTCTCTATCAGCTGTTCTTTCAGCCCGAACAAGGCAGCCAGCGCACGCCGACCCTGCACCAGGCCGATGCCCTCGCCTTTCTGGAGCAGAGCGAGGCACAGTACGACCTCATCCTGCTCGATCTGTTCAGCCAGGACGGCAATCCGCCGCTGCTGTTCCAGGAGCGCATCTATCAGGCGCTGGCCCCCCGCCTCAACGGCGAGCTCATCATCAACCTGCTGCCGCGCACCCGCCTCGAACTGACCCGGGTACTGATGCTGCTGGAGCAGTGGGTCGGCCCCACCACCCCCTACCCTGTACCTGGGCTGCGCAACATACTGCTGCACACCAGCCCGCGCGATCCGCTGGCGTCAGACCTGTAGCCAGAAGGTGACCGGGCCGTCGTTGACCAGCGCCACCTTCATGTCGGCGGCGAAGCGGCCGGTGGCGGTCGGTATGCCGCTGGCGGTTGCCTGCGCCACGAAGTAGTCGTACAGACGCTCGGCCTCGACCGGGTGGGCACCGCCGGAGAAGCTGGGTCTCATCCCCTTGTTGGTGTCCGCCGCCAGGGTGAACTGGGAGACCACCAGCAGGCTGCCGCCGGCCTGGCTCACGTTGAGGTTCATCTTGCCATTCTCATCGGAGAAGATGCGGTAACCGCTCACCTTGTGCAGCAGCTTGTCGGCCTTGGCCTCGTCATCCCCCTGCTCCACTCCGAGCAGCACCAGCAGACCCTGACCGATGGCCCCGGTCACCTCACCCTCTACCGTTACGCTGGCCTCGCTGACCCGCTGAATCAGTGCAATCACTTCCCTCTCCTCTCAAAACGGAACGACCGCCCCCATCTGCTGATGGGGGCGGTCGTCGATGCTAACAGCAAGGGGCCGGATCAAGCCAACTCATCGGCACCCGGTCGCTCATATTCGCCGAGGCAGGCGGTGGTTTCCGCTCCAAGCAAGACCACCAGCCAGCTCAGGTAGACCCAGACAAACAGAATGGGGATGGTCGCCAGGGCACCATAGATGGCCTGATAGGAAGGGAAGTTGGTGATATAGATGGCAAAACCACGCTTGGCCAGCTCGAACAGGGTGGCCGCCACCAGGGCGCCGATGAAGGCGTGCATCAGCCGCACCTTGCAGTTGGGCACCACGGTATAGACCAGCAGGAAAGTGAGCACAGAGAACAGGAATGGCAGGCCGCGCAGCAGCAGGTAGCCGATGCCGAACAGGCTCTCGGCCCCGAACAGCCGCAGCGAGAAGATATAGGAGGAGATGGCGATGCTGGCCCCGATGAGCACGGGGCCCAGGGTCAGGATCATCCAGTACATGGCGAATGCCTGGGCCAGCGGCCGGCTCCGGGTCGAACGCCAGATGTAGTTGAGGTTCTTGTCGATGGCCGAGATCAGCATCAGCGCCACCACGATCAGGGCACCGATACCGACTGCCGTGGTGTTGGTGGCGTTGGCCACGAAGCCGTCGATGTACTCCTTGAGCATCTCGCCGGCGGTGGGTACGAAGTTGTGATAGACGAACTGCTCCATCGCCTGCTTCAGGCTCTGGAACACCGGAAAAGCCGACATCATGCCGAACACCACGGCGATCATGGGCACCAGGGAGAGCAGGGTGACATAGGCCAGATAGCCGGCGGTGACCGTCAGCCTGTCCTGCTGGAAACGGCCCCAGACGAACTGGGCGAAATGGCGCCCATCATGGCGCAAGAAAGAGAGGGCGTGACCGAGACGGCCACCGGATTTCAGCTGCATTGTGCTTCCCGATGTCTTCATCATGCCGACATTGTGTCAGATCCCGTCACCGTTTGACCACCCGCGAGCCGGCCAGATGCGACTCGTCCGGGCGCGACTGTGGCTCCTTCTGCGGAAAACGACCATAAAAAAAGAGGCCCGCAGGCCTCTTTTCATCGCTGATGCAGCGGATCAAGCACGACCGGCGCGCTTGCGGTCCAGCTCGGTCAGCAGCTTCTTGCGGATACGGATGCTCTTCGGAGTGACTTCAACCAGTTCGTCGTTGTCGATGAACTCCAGAGCCTGTTCCAGAGACATGCGGATCGGCGGAGTCAGCACCTGGGCTTCGTCGGTACCGGAGGCACGCATGTTGGTCAGCTGTTTGCCCTTCAGGCAGTTGACGGTCAGGTCGTTGGAACGGGAGTGAATACCGATCACCTGGCCTTCGTACACTTCGGTCGCGTGACCGATGAACAGACGACCACGGTCTTGCAGACCGAACAGGGCATAGGTCAGCGCCTTGCCGGTAGCGTTGGAGATCAGCACGCCGTTCTGACGCTCACCGATGCTGCCACCCTTGTGCGGACCGTAGTGGTCGAAGGTGTGGTACAGCAGACCGGTACCTGAGGTCAGGGTCATGAACTCGGTCTGGAAGCCGATCAGGCCACGGCTCGGGATCATGAAGTCGAGACGAACACGGCCTTTACCATCCGGGGTCATGTTGGTCATCTCGCCCTTACGCAGGCCGAGTTGCTCCATGACAGAACCCTGGTGCGCTTCTTCCACGTCCACGGTTACGGTTTCGAACGGTTCTTGCAGAACGCCGTCCACGGTGCGCAGGATAACTTCCGGACGGGATACCGCCAGCTCGTAGCCTTCGCGACGCATGTTTTCGATCAGGATGGAGAGGTGCAGTTCACCACGACCGGAGACACGGAACTTGTCCGGATCATCGGTCTCTTCCACACGCAGGGCCACGTTGTGGACCAGCTCCTGGTTCAGACGCTCCAGGATGTTGCGGGAGGTCACGAACTTGCCCTCTTTACCGGCGAACGGAGAGGTGTTGACCTGGAAGGTCATGTTTACGGTCGGCTCGTCAACGGAGAGCGGCGGCAGCGCTTCAACAGCACCGTTGTCGCAGATGGTGTCGGAGATCTTCAGCTCGCCCAGACCGGTGATGGCGATGATGTCGCCAGCTTGCGCATCGGCCACTTCGGTACGGGACAGACCCAGGTAGCCCAGCACCTGGCCAACTTTGCCGGTACGGGTCTTGCCATCGGCACCCACCACGGTCACCTGCTGGTTGGTCTTGACGCGACCACGGGTGATGCGGCCGATACCGATAACGCCCACGTAGGAGTTGTAGTCCAGCTGAGAAATCTGCATCTGGAAGGCACCGTCGGTGTCGGCGGCAGGCGCTTCCACGTTGTCGACGATGGCCTGGAACAGGGGTTCCATGTTCTCGGACTCGACGTCTTGATCCAGGGTGGCCCAACCGTTCAGTGCAGAGGCGTAAACAACCTTGAAGTCCAGTTGCTCATCGGTGGCACCCAGGTTGTCGAACAGATCGAAGACCTGATCCATTACCCAGTCAGGACGAGCACCCGGACGGTCGATCTTGTTGATGACCACGATCGGCTTCAGACCCTGAGCGAACGCCTTCTGGGTCACGAAACGGGTCTGCGGCATCGGGCCGTCAACGGCGTCAACCAGCAGCAGTACGGAGTCAACCATGGAGAGCACACGCTCAACTTCACCACCGAAGTCGGCGTGACCCGGGGTATCCACGATGTTGATGCGGTAGTCGTTCCAGCGGATCGCAGTGTTCTTGGCGAGAATGGTGATGCCACGTTCCCGTTCCAGATCATTTGAGTCCATGATCCGTTCCTGACCTTCGCTGGTGCGATCCAGAGTGCCGGATTGCTGCAGCAGCTTGTCCACCAGCGTGGTTTTGCCGTGGTCAACGTGCGCAATAATCGCAATATTGCGTAAATTCTCTAACATTCTCGCCTCAAATCACCGGGTAAAATTGGGCGCTAATTGTACTCTCGCCTTTGTGATCTGCCTAGCAGAATTGCAGTACATTCGCGCATAACAGGGGATCAGGATCATAGACCTTCTCATCAAAGCCTGCTTAGATAGGGGCCGACCGTATACCACGCACCATTTTAGTGCACCAAAACGATCCAAGGTTGCACTACTTTGAGGCGTAACGCGCTGAGATAGCGAGTCTCGGGGCAGGCCCGTAGTCGCAAATGCCCTGAAATCAAGCTGTCACAAACTTGGCACGATACTGGCTTATGTGAATGTGATGACGCATTCACCCTAAGAGTTTTAACACCGGAGGTTACTTAGCATGTCAGCCCAGAACGTTTTGGCCCTGATCCAGGAACACGAAGTCAAGTTTGTCGACCTGCGCTTTACCGATACCAAGGGTAAAGAGCAGCACGTATCCATCCCTGCCCACCAGGTCGACGAAGATTTCTTCGAAGACGGCAAGATGTTCGACGGCTCCTCCATCGGCGGCTGGAAAGGCATCAACGAATCCGACATGGTGCTGATGCCGGATCCTGCCTCTGCCAAGCTGGACCCGTTCACCGAAGAGACCACTCTGAACATCGTCTGTGACGTGCTGGAACCCGCTACCATGCAGGGTTACGACCGCGATCCGCGCTCCATCGCCAAGCGTGCCGAAGACTTCCTGAAAGCCAGCGGTATCGCCGACACCGTGCTGTTCGGGCCAGAGCCGGAATTCTTCATGTTCGACAACATCACCTTCTCGAACACCATGGGTCACAGCTTCGTGAAGATCGAATCCGAAGAAGCCGCCTGGAACTCCGGTACCAACTACGAGCACGGCAACAAAGGCCACCGTCCGTTCGTGAAGGGCGGTTACTTCCCGGTTGCCCCGGTCGACTCCTCCCAGGATATCCGCGCCGCCATGTGCCTGGTGCTGGAAGAGATGGGCCAGGTCGTTGAGGCTCACCACCACGAAGTGGCCACTGCTGGTCAGAACGAGATCGCCACCCGCTTCAACACCCTTACCCTGAAGGCTGACGAAGTACAGGTACTGAAGTACGTGATCCACAATGTGGCCCACGCCTACAACAAGACCGTCACCTTCATGCCGAAACCCATGTTCGGTGACAACGGCTCCGGCATGCACTGCCACCAGTCTCTGGCCAAGAACGGCGTCAACCTGTTCGCCGGCGACCTGTACGGCGGTCTGTCCGAGATGGCGCTGCACTACATCGGCGGCATCATCAAGCACGCCAAGGCCATCAACGCCTTCGCCAACCCGACCACCAACTCCTACAAGCGTCTGGTTCCGGGTTATGAAGCACCGGTCATGCTGGCCTACTCCGCCCGCAACCGCTCTGCCTCCATCCGTATCCCGGTGGTACCGAGCCCGAAAGCGCGCCGCATCGAAGTCCGCTTCCCGGATCCGGCTGCCAACCCGTACCTGGCCTTCGCTGCCCAGTTGATGGCCGGTCTGGACGGCATCATCAACAAGATCCATCCGGGCGATGCCATGGACAAGAACCTGTATGATCTGCCGCCGGAAGAGGCTGCCGAAGTGCCGACCGTGGCCGGCTCTCTGGACGAAGCCCTGGCCGCTCTGGATGCGGATCGCGAGTTCCTGACCCGCGGTGGCGTGTTCAGCGACGACTTCATCAACTCCTACCTGGAGCTGAAGCAGCAGGACGTTGACCGTGTGCGCATGACCCCGCACCCGCTGGAATTTGAACTGTACTACTCCGTTTAATCCGGATCCCAGCTCAGAACTTGACCAACCCCGCCGACAGGCGGGTTTTTTCTCTGATAGGATTAAGCAGAATCCCGTCAAGGAGAGATGGATGAAAACCGCCTACCCAGTATGGATGCTGAGCCTGTTGCTGCTGGCCACCAGTGCCGCCCAGGCCGCCAAGGTATACTCCTGGACCGACAACCAGGGGGTCGTCCACTACACGGATGCTCCGCCCCCGGGACAGAAGGCCAAGGAGGTCGATCTGCGCGTCGCCCCCTTCATCGGCACTGCCCCCCGCTCGGTCCAGGTGGACAATTTCAACAGCCTGACCGGTGTCGATGCCAAAAAAGAGAAGGAAGCGGCCAAGCTGGTGATCGAACTGCTCTCCCCGGAACAGGGCAGCACCCTGCGCGACAACACTGGCAACGTGGTGTTCCAGGGCCAGGTCAGGCCCCAGCCGCCCACCCAGTATGACGTGCGCCTGACCCTGGACGGCAAGGCGGCCCCCCTCGTCAACAACGCCCTCGCCATCCGGGTCGAAAACCTGGATCGGGGTGCCCACGAGGCCCAGCTCGAGCTGCTCGCCAAAGACGGTACGATCCTTGCTAAATCCAAGGCAGTCACCTTCTACCTGCACCGGGCCAGCATCAATTCAGCCCCCAAAGCGACCCCGCTCAACAACAAGGGGTGATCCTGTGCCTCGATACGGGTAGACTAAATGCACCACATTGGTGCATAGCTGGTGTATAGCACCGTTTTAGGGAGAAACCAGTGCCAACCCGCCCGGATCAAGCCAGGATACTGCTCGACAACCTGCTGACCGCCGTCATCCTGATGGATGAACGGCTCTGCATCCAGTTCGTCAACCCCGCCGCCGAGCAGCTGCTCTCCCTCAGTCAGCGCCGGCTGATCGGCATCGAGCTGCCCCATCTGCTGGAACATATCTCCCTCGATCTACAGCGGCTCAAGCAGTGCCTCAGTTCGGGGCAGGGCTTCACCGACAGCGAAGTCACCCTGGTGGTGGAAGGGGAGCCCAGACTGGTGGAGATGAGCGTCAGCCCGTTGGCCGACCACGAACAGCGGCTGATGGTGGTGGAGCTGCGCAAGATAGACCAGCAGAAGAAGATCAGCCAGGAGTTGCAGCAACATGCCCAGCAGCAGGCGGCCAAGGAGCTGGTACGCGGCCTGGCCCACGAGATCAAGAATCCCCTCGGCGGTCTGCGCGGCGCGGCCCAGCTGCTGCAAAAGGAGCTGCCCGACCCCGCCCTGCGCGAATATACCGGCATTATCATCGAACAGGCCGACCGGCTGCGGGTACTGGTCGATCGGCTGCTCGGCCCCCAGCGCCCCGGTCGTCACCAGATGCACAACGTGCACTCGGTACTGGAGCAGGTGCGCCGGCTGGTAGAGCTGGAGCTACCACCAACGGTGCGCATCGAGCGGGATTACGATCCCAGCATCCCGGAGTTCGAGATGGAGCCGGACCAGCTGCAGCAGGCCTTTCTCAACATGGTGCGCAACGCCGCCGAGGCCATCGGCGAGCAGACCGGCCTCATCCGCATCAAAACCCGCACCGCGTTCCAGATCACCATCCACGGCCAGCGCTACCGGCTGGCGGCCGAGATCAAGATCATCGACAACGGCCCCGGCATCCCGGATGCCATCCGCGACACCCTCTTCTATCCGATGATCACCGGCAAGGAGGGAGGCACCGGGCTCGGCCTCTCCATCGCCCAGAACCTGATCGACCAGCACAAGGGGCGGATCGACTGCATCAGCTGGCCCGGCCACACCGAATTCACCATTTTTCTACCGCTTCGCAAATAAGGGAACGTCATGACAGCAAAAGTGTGGATCGTCGATGACGACAGTTCTATCCGCTGGGTGCTGGAGCGCACCCTCGGCAGTGAAGGCTTCGAGTGCGAGAGCTTCGCCGACGGCGAGGCGCTGCTGAGCTCGCTGGAAATGCGCTCGCCGGACGTGATCCTCTCCGACATCCGCATGCCCGGCATCGACGGCCTCAGCCTGCTTGAGCAGATCCATCGCCGCCAGGCCGACCTGCCCATCATCATCATGACCGCCCACTCGGATCTCGACAGCGCAGTCAACGCCTACCAGCGCGGCGCCTTCGAATACCTGCCCAAGCCGTTCGACATCGACGAGGCTGTGACTCTAGTGCGCCGCGCCGAGAATCACCTCAAGGAGCAGCGCACCAAGCGCAAGGCACGCCAGCAGGATCCGGCCAGCAGCCCAGAGATCATCGGCGAGGCGCCGGCCATGCAGGAGGTGTTCCGCGCCATCGGCCGGCTGTCACGCTCCAGCATCTCGGTGCTGATCAACGGCCAGAGCGGCACCGGCAAGGAGCTGGTCGCCCACGCCCTGCACAAGCACAGCCCGCGCGCCCACAAGAACTTCATCGCCCTCAATATGGCAGCCATCCCGAAAGATCTCATCGAATCGGAACTGTTCGGCCATGAGAAGGGTGCCTTCACCGGTGCCAACAACATCCGCCACGGCCGCTTCGAACAGGCCGACGGCGGCACCCTGTTTCTCGACGAGATCGGCGACATGCCGCTGGATGTGCAGACCCGGCTGCTGCGGGTGCTGGCCGACGGCCAGTTCTACCGGGTCGGTGGCCATCAGCCGGTACAGGTGGATGTGCGGATCATCGCCGCCACCCACCAGAACCTGGAGAAGCGGGTGGCCGACGGCGAGTTTCGGGAAGACCTGTTCCACCGCCTCAACGTCATCCGCATCCACATTCCCGCCCTCAAGGAGCGGCGCGAAGACATTCCCCAACTGGCCCGTCACTTTCTGCTGCGGGCAGCCAAGGAGCTGAACGTGGAGGCCAAGAGCCTGCATCCGGATACCCAGGCCTATATCAGCCGTCTGCCCTGGCCCGGCAACGTGCGCCAGCTGGAGAACGTCTGTCGCTGGCTCACCGTGATGGCCTCGGGGCAGGAGGTGCTGGTGAGCGACCTGCCCACCGAGCTGCTGACCCCCATCACCAGCACCGCCGAGCCGGGCCAGCCGGCGCTGTCCGGCGGCTGGCAGCAGCAGTTGCAGGATTGGGTCGCCGCCAAGCTGGCCCTGGGGGAAACCGACATCCTGGCCGATGCCCTGCCCCAGTTCGAGCGGATCATGCTGGAAACCGCGCTGGACCATACCCATGGCCACAAACAGGAGGCGGCGCGCCTGCTCGGTTGGGGACGCAATACCCTCACCCGCAAACTGAAGGAACTCGACCTCTCCTGAGTCCCGAGGAAAAACGATTCCCATCACGCCTTGGCAAATCGCCGACCAATAAGACCCCGTTTGATTTCAAACGGGGTATCTTTTTTGGAAGCCCCGCCTAGAATGGCAGGCTTTCCAACCCGACTCGAAGAAGGCGCCATCATGATTGACAGATCTCTTCCCCTGACCGACCTGCACCGCCATCTGGACGGCAACATCCGTCCGCAGTCCATCCTCGAGCTGGGCCGTCAGCACAATATCCGGCTGCCGGCAGACGAACTCGAAGCGCTGCGCCCGCACGTGCAGATCGTCGAGAACGAGCCGAGCCTGGTCGCCTTCCTGAAGAAACTGGACTGGGGCGTGGCCGTGCTGGCCGACTACGATGCCTGCCGCCGGGTGGCCTACGAGAACGTGGAAGACTTGCTGCGCGCCGGCATCGACTATGCCGAACTGCGCTTCAGCCCGGCCTACATGGCGATGACACACAAACTGCATCCGCAGGGCGTGGTCGAAGCCATCATCGACGGCGTGGCGGCCGGTAGCCGCGACTTCGGCATCAAGACCAACCTGATCGGCATCATGAGCCGCACCTTCGGCACCGAGCAGTGCAAGCAGGAGCTGGATGCCTGTCTGGCTCATCGCGACAAGCTGGTTGCCATCGATCTGGCCGGCGACGAGCTGGGCTTCCCGGGCGAGCTGTTCACCGAGCACTTCCGCCGGGTGCGCGATGCGGGCATGCGCGTCACCGTGCACGCCGGTGAAGCCGCCGGTCCCGAAAGCATGTGGCAGGCCATTCACGAGCTGGGGGCCGAGCGTATCGGCCACGGCGTCAAGGCGATCCAGGATCCAGCCCTGATGGCCTACCTGGCCGAGCACCGCATCGGCATCGAATCCTGCCTCACCTCCAACATTCAGACCACCACGGTGGCGAGCCTGAGCGAGCACCCGATCCGCCAGTTCCTGGCCGCTGGCGTGCTGGCCTGTCTCAACACCGACGACCCGGCGGTAGAGGGGATCGACCTGCCCCACGAATATGAAGTAGCCGCTCCGGCCGCCGGCATGACGGTGAGCGAGATCCGCACCGCCCAGCAGAATGGCCTGACCCTGGCCTTCCTGAGCGAGAGCGAAAAGGCCGAGCTGAGTGCCCGCGCAGCCCAGCGCTGAGTACAGCCAGGCCCAATAAAAAAACCGCCTCTCGGCGGTTTTTTTATTTTCCAACAGCATCGACCGGCTTAGATCACCCGGGAGAACTGCTGCTGGCGCGCCTTGCTCCGCAGGTAAACATCGAAACACATGCAGATGTTGCGGATCAGCAGCTGACCGGTGGAGACCACCTCCAGCCCCTCTTCGGTCATGCGCACCAAGCCGTCATCGATGAAGGTCTGCAGCAGCTTGAGATCCTCGGCGAAGTACTCATTGAACACCAGATCATGGGCCTGCTCGACGGCGGTAAAGTTCAGGGAAAAATCGCAGATAAGGCGCTTGATCACCTCGCGGCGGATCAGGTCGTCCCGGTTGAGGGAGCACCCCTTCCACTGGGCGTGCCCCAGCGTTTCCACCTGGGCGTAGTAGGCCTTGAGCTCTTTCTGGTTCTGGGAATAGGCGTCGCCGATCATGCTGATGGAGGAGACCCCCAGTCCCAGCAGATCGCAATCCCCCTGGGTGGTATAGCCCTGGAAGTTGCGATGCAGCTTGCCCTCACGCTGGGCCACCGCCAGTTCGTCGTCCGGCTTGGCGAAGTGATCCATGCCGATGAACTGGTAACCCTGACCGGTCAGGAAGGCGATGGTGTCCTGCAGCATGGCCAGCTTCTCCTGCGGCGCCGGCATGTCCGCCTCCTTCAGCTTGTGCTGGGCGGCAAAACGGCTCGGCAGGTGGGCATAGTTGAAGATGGAGAGGCGCGCCGGGTCGGTCTTGAGCACCTCTTCCAGGGTGTGGTGGAAGCTCTCCCGGTTCTGGTGTGGCAGGCCGTAGATGAGATCCAGATTGGTGGAACGGAAACCCAGTTCGCGGGCTCGCTCCAGCATGGCGCGGATGAAGTCGTTGTCCTGCTCGCGGTTGACCGCGACCTGGACCTCCTTGTTGAAATCCTGCACGCCGAGGCTGATGCGGTTGAAGCCGATTTCCCGCAGCACGTCCAGCATGGAGAGCTCGATCTCGCGGGGATCCACCTCGATGCTGATCTCTCCCTCTTCGGCGAAATGGAAGTGCTCCCGCAACATGGTCATCAGTCGGCGGGTCTGGGGTTCATCCAGATAGGTGGGCGTGCCGCCGCCCCAGTGCAGCTGGGTCACCAGCCGCTCCTTGAACAGCGGGGCCTGTGCCTTGATCTCCTGCTCGAGGTAATCGAGGTACTGGTCAGCCTTGTGGCGGTGACGGGTGATCACCTTGTTGCAGCCGCAGTAGTAGCAGAGCTTGTGACAGAAGGGGATGTGCACGTAAAGCGACAGGTTGCGCGCCGGATACTGGCTCGCGGCCTGGACGAAGTCCGGATAACCGAAGCCCTCGTTGAACTCCAGCGCAGTGGGATAGGAGGTATAACGCGGGCCGCTGTAATTATATTTTTCGATCAGGGCCTGATCCCACACAATCTGTTCTGCTTGCACGCTTGCTTCCTCTTGTTGTTATTGGCTCACCGGCTTAACTGAAAATCCTTCAGTCGGGCCACATCCTTGAGGATCTGCGCCTCCAGCTCGGCCTCATAGCCACTGCGTTCGAGATCCATCTTCATGATTTCATTGCGCTTGAGGGCCCGCCTCGCCTCATGGGTCGGCATCTCTTTCACCTTCTCGTAGAGACCGTACAGACCCGGAAATTCACCGGCAAAGGCACGACCGCCCTTGATCTGCAGTGCATCGAGCAGGTTGGTCAGCCGGATGGCACCTTCGGAGTAGTCGCACTGGCCGTCTCGTACCGCGTGGGCGATGACCCTGACGCTCTCGAGAATACGCTCATTGCGAGCTGCGATGGCCTGCTGCTGGCTGTCGTGCTGGCGCTTGAGACGGGCCAGCAGGGAACCGGCATAGAAGGCCAGCCCCAACAAAATCAGGCCGCCCAACAGGGCGGCCAGCATCCATCCACTCATCACTTTTTCTTCGGCTCAGGCTTGGGCTCCGGCTGATAGTCAACCTGAGTGAAACGATCCCACAGCTCCTCTTCGGAGGCTGGCTGGCTTGGCTCATCAAAGTCGGCATCATCAAAGTCCATGTCGTCTTCGTCGTCATCGTTGTCGATGATGCCAAGCTCGTCCATCAGCTCCTGATAGCGATCGACCCGCTGATCGACCCAGGCCTGCTCGGTCGCTTCCAGGGTTTCACCGGCATCCAGACGATCCAGCAGGTCATTGAGGCGATCATCATTCTCGATGGAGGCCAGCTCCTGCTCGGGGGTCATCACCAGCTTCTTCTCTTTGGCGGGTTTAGGCGCCACCGGCTTGCCACCCTTCTCTTCCACGATCAGGACAACCGGCTTGCGGGAACCGATACGCGGGTCCTTGGCCTGCTTGGTACCGCCTTTCTTGCCGCTCTGCTCGACTTGCTGGCGGGATCCGGCCTTTAAGCCCTTGCGCTTGGCGGCGCGCTTGCGCTCACGGCCTTCCTGGGCACTGGCCTCTGATTCTTTGCGCTTACCGGCGGGCTTGCGATTGGGTTGTTTAGCCGACATGAATGACTGACTCCGACAAATGACTGGATTGAAACCCGTTCCCGGCCTGATGTGGGCCGGGGAGGATGCTGATACCGGGAGTGATGGACGAGAAACAAAAAAGTGGGATCCCGCACCCATCCGGCCATGAATGACCGCCAAATACCGCAGGATCGGCATCCTCTGGGCATGTTGCTGGTATTTTGACACAGAATGACCGGGCGGGTTAATGACCCAAAAGAAAAAAGGCAGCCGAAGCTGCCTTGATATGTTTATGCGAGTCCCATCCCTGGCTGCAAATCACCCTGTCCGTGGTGATACGTCTGCGCATCATATCTTTGTGTGTGGTCGTCCTGACCTTAATTGGTCGATCCTGAATGTGCGTGTGCTTGCCTGACCCATGCCGACGACGTCCGGTCATCTTCTGGGGTGGTTGCGTCCCGCAGCCCCGCTCTTCCTGAACGGTCACCATCCTGGTTTTTCAATCCTTTGCCTGCCACTTGCATGGCTCCGTGGCGTCCTGCCGCCTCGACATCCTGTCTTTCACGTCATCCCTGTCGTGAACTGCCCTGCGGGCCACTCCATGCATCCACTGTATCAACTTAATAAAGTGGCTCAATCCACCAGGAACGTTTTCAAACGGAAATAATCCATCTATTGTCATTTAACATATTGAAATTAATGAATTACTAAGCATTATTCCCGAATTTTTTAAGCCCTGGCCAGGCTCATGAATGGGAGATCTCTTACAACAATGTGAGAAAAAATTGGCCAAATGGTGTTAAAGGCCAAAAAGAAACGAGGAGCCACTGGCTCCTCGTCAATATCAACGGGCTGGATAAACGACCGCAATCAGTGCAGACCCGCCACATATTTGGACAGCACTTCGATATCCTGATCGGTCAGCTTCTTGGCCACGTCCCGCATCATGCCGTTCGGATCATTGTCACGAGCGGCAGCCCTGAAGGCGGTGAGCTGGGCCTTGATGTAGGCTGGGTGCTGGCCGGAGAGGCTTGGATACTTGGCCTGCTCGACCCCGGAACCACGAGGACCATGACAGGCGGTACAGGCAGCCAGACCGCGGCTCATGTCGCCCCCCATGTAGAGCGCCTTGCCTGCCGCCACAGCATCATCGGGCACGGCGATCGGCGTCACCTTCTGGCTGGAGAAGTAGGCAGCCAGGTCCTCCATGTCCTGCTCGGACAGGGGAAGCGCCATCGGCCCCATGATGGGAGCAACCCGACCAGTTTGGCCGGAAGCTGCAGCCTTCAGTTCAACTAACTGCTTTTTGATATATGATGCGTGCTGACCAGCAATCTTGGGATACATGTCGACAAGGCTGTTTCCGTCCGGTCCGTGACAGGCCGCGCAAACGGCAGCCTTGGTTTGTCCCGCAGCGGCATCGCCCTTGGCTTGTGCCATCCCCGTTACGCCAACCATCAGAGCAAGAGTAATGACTAGGTTCTTCATGGCGTTCCAACTTCTCGTTATTAGGCTTCCAGATCCCATGCCGCTGAAGGCATGTTAAAATAAACGCGTTTAAGCGACGCCATTTTACACGATTTCACAAAAAAGTAACTCTATAACCCTCTATCTCTATGGGGAATTTACGTTGGATACACAAACTCTGAATTTCAATAAGGTGCATTTTGTGACCAGCGCACCCGACATCCGTCACCTGCCAAATGATGGGGGTGTCGAGATTGCGTTTGCCGGCCGTTCCAACGCCGGTAAGTCATCTGCATTGAATACCTTGACCAAGCACAAGAACCTGGCGCGTACCAGTAAGACCCCGGGTCGCACCCAGTTGATCAACCTGTTCGAGCTGGAGCCGGGCAAGCGTCTGGTCGACCTGCCGGGTTACGGTTATGCGCAAGTTCCGCTGGAAATGAAGCTTAAGTGGCAAAAGTCCCTGGCTGAATATCTGCAGCGTCGCGAGTCCTTGAAAGGGCTGGTGATCCTGATGGATATCCGTCACCCGCTCAAAGATACCGACATGAACATGCTGGAGTGGAGCGCCCACCGCGCACTGCCTGTCATGCTGCTGCTGACCAAGGCCGACAAGCTGAGCCCGGGCCCGCGCAACAATCAGGTCATCAAGGTACGCCAGGCCGTGGCGGCACTGGGCCCGCATATCCAGGTGGAAGCCTTCTCCTCGCTGAACAACATCGGGGTGGAAAAGCTGGCCCAGACGCTGACCGGCTGGTATCAGGCTGGCGCCGATGAGGTGATTGACGACGAACAAGAGTCGATCGAGGAATAGCTCCCCTCTTGTTGATGCGGCAAACAACCATGCAATTGGCGGAGCGGCTCCTCCGCTGATTGAAAGGCTTTCAGCCTGTGAGTCCCCTTCTCTGCCCTCCATCCACGCTTGGCTTACCTCCCTCCAAAAATCTGAATAACCATATTGATCAATGGGATAAACAGTTAATTTTATATAACAATTAACTTTTCATCCCATTGGCAACGTTTTCAAATTCATGCAGAGAAAAAGCGGCGATATCGCTTAATAAGTACCAAAATGAAATTTAATTACATTTTCTGTGGTGGAGGGATAAAAATGAGGCCGATGCTGCAGATGCAGTACCGGCCTTAAACAATCAGTTCAAAAATTGGGAAGAAGCTAAATCTTGAGAACAAAGACGACTGGTTTTTCCTCAAGAAGCCCTTTCATTCTAACAAATATTCACCAACATTAAAGCATTTACTCTAAACGCAACCCATAAAAAAACGCCCCGATGATGACTCACCGGGGCTGCTATTCAGCCACATTCAATTACGTGAAATAAAAGGTCTGAAAGATAGAACATCTTACCTCTGTACCCTACGTTGCTAACTGTATAGCAAAGCAGCAGAAAGTGAAAGTAATTTATGTAATTTAGTTTCACGAAAAATGAATTACATAAATTTTCTTACTTTTCATGCAGATAAAAAAATCCCCAGTACGAATACCGGGGCGTTATAAAGGTGACTAGCTAGCACTTCCTCAACTATCTAGTTAGTCCACGTCTCTTGGTACAAGTTCCGCTGCTTTGAGAAAAAACTCGTAAAAATCACAGATAGATTGCACCATCCTCTGCAAACTCTTGTTCTTCAATGAGTTTTTCAGCCATCTCTTCGATGTCAAAACGTACGCTTTCGAAGGCCCGCAGTATGTCCTCCTCCCTGGCCAGGGAGAGACCGGTCATTTTTTCCAGTCGCCGGCGGCTGATGTAGCAGTCGACCAGTGCCCCCATCTGCTGGGCGGGAAAATGGATGCGCTGTTCATGCGGTTGCCAGTCCGCCAGCTCGGGAAACAGGATGCCTTGATTCATAGGGTCCCCAGATTGCGTTGCAGTTCTCTCAATACCTGTTTAGTCCCTGGCCGGATTCCGCGCCACACGGTAAACGCTTCGGCCGCCTGTTCCACCAGCATGCCCAGCCCGTCCATGGCCTGGCGGGCACCATGTTGTCTGGCCCAACCAATAAAAGGGGTATCCGTCGCACCATACATCATGTCGTAGATAGCGATGTCGGCATGGATCAGGGCAGGATCCAGAGGCGGGAGCTCTCCCTGCAGGCTGGCGGAGGTGGAGTTGATGATCAGATCGAAAGGACCGGCCAGCTGTGGGTAAGTCTGGGCACTGACGGACCCCAGATCAGCAAACTCGGCTGCCAGCTGCTCGGCCCGGGCGTGGGTCCGGTTGGCGATCACCACTTCGGTCGGCAGTTCGGCCAGCAAGGGCGCCAGCGCACCGCGCGCCGCACCACCCGCTCCCAGCAGCAGGATCCTGCTGCCGGCCAAATTCATCCCGTGGGACTTGAGGTCAGCCACCAGCCCGGCCCCATCTGTATTGTCCCCCAGCAATACGCCGTCATCGGTCAACTTGATGGTATTGACCGCCCCCGCCCGTTTGGCCCTGGGGCTCAGCCGGTCGACCAGGGCAAATGCCTGCTCCTTGAAGGGGACAGTGACGTTGCACCCTTTGCCGCCCTGGGCAAAGAAGGCACGCAATGCGGTGGCGAACTCCTCGACTGCCGGCTCGGCCAGACCATATTCCAGTTCTTGCTGGGTCTGCCGGGCAAAGAGGGTATGAATGAAGGGGGATTTGCTGTGGCGCACCGGGTGGCCAAAAACCAGATAACGATCCATCAAGGCGTTCCTTTAGAGGGCAATCTCCCGATTTAACGGGTTTTCCCCCGCGGGAACAAGTCGAATATCGGCAACAAGAAGGGGCCGCGATGGCCCCTTGCTTCACAGCCACTCACGCGGCTTGAGATAGTCGGTGTAGAGCTGCGCCTCCGGGCTGCCAGCCTCCGGTTGCCAGTCATACTCCCAGCGGGCCAGTGGCGGCATCGACATCAGGATCGACTCGGTGCGCCCCCCCGTCTGCAGACCAAACAGGGTACCGCGGTCGTACACCAGATTGAACTCCACGTAGCGACCGCGGCGATATAGCTGGAACTCCCGCTCCCGCTCGCCATAGGCATCTCCTTTGCGTCGCTCGACAATCGGCAGATAGGCGGCGAGGTAGCCTTCACCCACCGCTCGCATGAAGGCAAAGCTGTCGGCAAACGGCCAGCGATTGAGATCGTCGAAGAAGAGACCGCCGACACCCCGTGTCTCGCCTCTATGCTTGAGTAAGAAGTAGCGATCGCACCAGGCTTTGAACTCGGGATAGATGTCGTCGCCAAACGGCTGGCAGAGATCGTGGGAGACCTGATGCCAGTGCCGAACGTCCTCTTCAAACGGATAGAACGGCGTCAGATCGAAGCCACCTCCGAACCACCAGATGGGCGCCTCCCCCTCCTTTTCCGCGATGAAGAAACGCACGTTGGCATGGCTGGTCGGCACGTAGGGGTTGTGTGGATGGATCACCAGCGACACCCCCATGGCCTCGAACCTGCGGCCGGCCAGCTCGGGGCGATGGGCCGTGGCGGAAGCAGGCATGGCATCGCCATACACATGGGAGAAGTTGACCCCCCCCTGTTCGATCACCGCGCCATGGCGCAGCACCCGGGTACGGCCACCGCCGCCCCCCTCACGCTGCCAGGCATCCTCCACAAAGTGCCCGGCACCGTCAGCCTGCTCCAGTCCTCGGCAGATGTCGTCCTGCAACTGCAACAGGAAGGCCTTGACCTGGGCCACATCCGGTTTGCTCATCTTGTCTCCAGTCAGCCAGGATCGTCGCCTGACCCTATTATTGTGATGTCCTCGAACCGGCTTTCAGCCCGTCCGCATAGTCACCAGACCTGGTCACCAACGCCGCTCAGGATGGGCGAATGACGGCACCGGTTCTGGCATCCTTGATCTCGGATGGGTTGGCCTGCCCCCCCACCTCACCAGGCAGGATATAGGCCAGCTGGCTGGCCAGCAATTCGCCGATGTCGGCCAGCCGGCGGGCGGGCTCCTCGCCAGTCAGGTTGGCACTGGTGGAGACCAGCGGCTTGCCAAAGGCGCGGCACAGCGCCTGTACCTGTGGATGGGCCGTGACGCGCACGGCCAGGGTGTCAAATTGTCCGGTCAGCCAGGCCGGCGTATCGGGACGAGCCGGCATGATCCAGGTAAAGGGGCCGGGCCAGCTGGCCTCCACCCTGGCCAGCTGCTCGCTGGTGAGCTGGTCCAAATCGATGTAATCCTGCAGCTGGGCCAGATCGGCGGCAATCAGGATCAACCCTTTCTCTACCGGTCGTTGCTTGATCGCCAGCAGGCGTTGTACCGCCGCTTCGGAATCGGGATCACATCCCAGGCCAAAAACCGCTTCGGTAGCGTAGGCAATCACCCCATCGTGCTGGAGTGCGGCAACAGCAAGTTCAAATTCTTTGGACATAAAAAATGCGACAGCCGGGCTGTCGCCTCATCATCAATTAAGGTTGACCCCGCAGGGTGGCAACCACCGCAGCCCCCTTCATCACCCTGCCAACAACAGAGAGCGAAGCTGACCGTGGTTGCCGTCTCGGGGCTTACTTGAGTTGAGCCTGCAGGGCGGCATCCTTGGCCAGCACCTCGTCGGCATTCTTCTGGCGCTCGGCCCGAACCTTGGCCGCCAGTTCATCATCGGCCACCGCCAGCATCTGGGCGGCCAGATAGCCGGCATTTTTGGCACCGGCTTTACCGATAGCCACGGTTGCCACCGGCACACCACCCGGCATCTGCACGGTGGAGAGCAGGGCATCCAGCCCCTTGAGCGGACCACCATCGATGGGCACGCCGATCACGGGACGCGTAGTGATGCCAGCCACGGCACCTGCCAGGTGAGCGGCCAGACCGGCGGCGCAGATAAAGACCTTGCAGCCACGGGCTTCGGCATCGGTTACGTACTGGTGGGTCGCAGCCGGGGTACGGTGTGCGGAAGTCACCTTCACTTCCACCGCGATGTCGAACGACTTGAGAACCTCAAGAGTGGTCTGCATCACGGGAAAATCGGAATCAGAGCCCATCAATACGGCAACGAAAGGTTTAGTCATGGCGGGAATTTCCTTACTCCAAGTGGGGGTGGAAGGTTGCCGAAAACGTTTCAATTCGCTCAAGGCGGCGCGATTATACCCGCTCGCTCTGGTGGCCGCATTTCTTTTGCGGACAGATCCAGCGCACACTCCCCCGCACCTTTTTCTCCACCATGATGCCCCAGCCGCACTGCGGACAAGGCATGGCAACCGGCTTGTCATTGACGACGTATTTGCAGTGGGGATATCCGTCGCAGGAGTAGAACTGCTTGCCATAACGCGAGGTACGGCTGATCAGATGACCCTTGCCGCACTCGGGACAGAGTACCTGGGTATCGTCACTCTCCTGCAGGGATTCGATGTGCTGGCAGGCCGGATATTGGGTACAGCCCACGAACAACCCATAGCGCCCCTTCTTGATCGCCAGCGGCTGACCGCAGTCCGGACAGGCAGACCCCTCGAGCACTTTCTCGATGTCACGGCCGGAGGGGGTCAGGGAGCGAATGAAGTCGCAGGCGGGGTAGGCGGAACAGCCCAGAAAAGGGCCGTGCTTGCCCTGGCGGATCACCAGCTCGGCACCACACTGCGGGCATGGCTCACGGTCAAGCGCATGCTCGTGGGCAGAAAAGAGGTGGTGATCGATCTTTGACATGGGCCGCGCCTTGAAATCCAGATGATCCGGATTCTACCAGCGCGGCTGCGGGCTGTCAGTGGATGACGCCATCTGACTCGTCAAACACCAGCTCTTCCATCTGCTGGTAGGCGTTTTCACTGCCGGGAACGTTGAAGAGCACCATCATGACCACCCACTTCAGGTCATCCAGCTCGATATCCGGCTTGTCCAGCTCGAGCAGACGCTCGATGCAGATTTCGCGGGTTTCGGCGTTGAGCACCTGGGCCTGCTCCAGAAACAGCAGGAAGCCGCGGCACTCGGTGCTTAGACGGGCCAGTTCTTGCGGGGCATAGATGCGCATCGAGCCTTGCGTGCTGGCGGCCACATAGACCTCCCGCTCGCTGTCGTGCAGGTTGGCCAATCTTTCCAGCCAGTCGAGTGCCTTCTCGATCTCCTCCTTGTCGAAACCGGCGCGGCTCAGTTCATCGGTGAGTTCGTTCTGTTCGACCGTCACATCTGCATCGCTGTGGATGTAGGTCTCGAAAAGGTACATCAGTACATCAAACATGATTCGCCCTCCTCGCTCTGACGTATCCACCGGCTACCGCCATCACTGCTCCGGCCAGCTCCAGCTCAACCAACCTGCCCAATACCACTTCGACAGGAAGCTGGGTCCGCTCGGCAACGGTATCCACGCTCGTGGTCTCGTAATCTACGTTATCCAACAAATCGGCATAAGGCAATTCGCTATTATGCTGCTGCTCAGACATATCCGTCCCTTGATGGCTCAGGGCACAGAATCCCGGCAGCTCTTCCACTATATCGGCCGCGTTCAACACAAGTTTGGCCCCCTGCTGGATTAATTTGTTGCAGCCCAGCGCCTGCCCGTTCTGCGGTGCCCCCGGCACGGCGAAGACATCCCGTCCCTGTTCTAGCGCGTAACGGGCCGTGATGAGCGAACCGCTCTGCTCGGCAGCCTCCACCACCAGGGTTCCCAGCGACAGGCCGCTGATGATGCGATTGCGCCGTGGAAAGTGTTCCGCCAGCGGCCCCTTGTCGGGCACCAGCTCGGAGATGAGCACACCATCCTGCGCCAGGATCTGCTCTGCCAGCCCCTGATGACGCTTTGGGTAGAGGCTGTCGAGCCCGGAACCCAGCACTGCCAGGGTGATCCCCCCGTTTGTCAGCGCCTGTTGATGACAAATCCCGTCGATGCCAAGCGCCAGACCGGAGGTAATGGCCAATCCGCACGCGACCAGCTCGCTGCAGAGGCGGGCCGCATTGTCCTTGCCGGCATAGGTCGGGTGGCGCGTGCCGACCATCGCCAGCTGGGGAACAGACAGCGCAGCCAGATTGCCGCGGCAGTAGAGCAACAGAGGGGCGGCAGGGATCTCCTTGAGCAGAGGTGGATAGGCGGGATCGTCGGGGCAGAGAAGATGATTGCCGGGCTCGGTTGCCCAGCTCAGCCCCTGTTCGACCACCGGCAGAGGCCATCGCATCTGCCGGATCTGGGCACTTTGCAGACCCAGTTCTCGCAAGGTGCCGTCTTCCGAGTCGAACAGGGCGGCGATGTCGCCGCCGAAATGGGCGAGCAGGCGAGCGGCAGTGACCGGGCCAATACCGGTAACGGCATCCAGCGTCAGCCACAGCGCGAGTCGCCCGGATGGAAGCGTCACGTCAGAAGTTGCTGACCTGATAGCCGGTGCCGACCATGTTCTGGCTTTGCAGGATCAGCCCGTAGCTCAACTTGTCATACACCTTGAACAGCATGACCCGCGCCACCGCCTCCGAGGGAAGCGGTGGTTTGCCGGCAGAATAGAAGGCCTTGTCATAGACAGAAGAGTACTCCCGATAGGCGACCTTGCCATTCTTGCTCACCAGTCGGGTCCCGGGTCGCAGGATCTCCAATACATCGCCGGGCGCCACCTGATCCCGCAGACCCTTGTTGATAAGCACGACATCGAACTTGCCGCCGCCCCGGGCCTTGCTCGGCAGATCGACGATATAGCCGGGCGAGATGACGGGGGCCGCCTTGGGTGTAAAAACGGCGGAGAGGCTCTCCTGCGGCGGGAACGGCATCAGCTTGTCTCCCTGATACACTTCCCGCTTGCTGTGGCTGAGGGTGACCCGGGTACGGCCATCCGGCAGCAGGGCCTCCGCCCTGGCCGTACCGACGAAGACCGCCTCCTGCCCAAGTTGCTCGCCGGTTTTCCGATCCTTGTAGATGGCGCCAGGGTGGTAGATGCCGTAATCCTGGCCCGGGATCAGCGAACCCTGCACGTAGAGGGTATCGCCTTCCAGCATGCCGATATGGGCCTCATCATTACCGAGCACGTAGGGCAACTGCTTCGCCTGCTGGCTGTTTGCCAGAATATGGTCGGTCTGCAGGAAGGGGCCGATCTCACTGAGCGGCAGGGTCGGAATGGGATTGGCCTTGTTCTCGTAGCGGCTCTTGGGAGAGAGGCGGATCACCTGCTTGCCGCCCTGAGTCGCCTTGCCGAGCCGCGGCTCGCCATTGACCCAGCTCAGGTGCAGCACGTCACCCGGGTAGATCCAGTGGGGATTGGCGATCTGCGGGTTGATGTTCCAGAGCCTTGGCCAGAGCCAGGGCTCTGCCAGATACTGGCCGGAAATATCCCAGAGAGTGTCGCCTTTTTGCACCACATAGGTCTCGGGATAGCCTGCCTTCAGTTTGAGCTGGTCGGCCTGAGCTCCCTGGCTCAACGTGGCCAACAGGCAGGCGAGGATGGTTTGCTTCAGATACATAACACTCCCTGTTACTTCTGCGCGCAAAGTGTTGCTGTTTTTTGTCGGCGTAAATGACTAGAATTACGCCAATATTGACTGCATTTATACGAAACTAAAGAAAAAACTATGGCCATTCTAGATGTATTGCGTTTCCCCGATGAGCGTCTGCGTACCGTCGCAGCCCCTGTCGAGACCTTTACACCCGAGTTACAACACATTGTAGATGATATGTTCGAAACCATGTACGCGGAGGAAGGCATCGGCCTTGCCGCCACTCAGGTCGACATTCATCAGCGCATCATAGTGATCGATGTCTCTGAAAACCGTGAAGATCCTCTGGTATTGATCAACCCCGAGATCATCGAGCAGGCCGGCAGCACCGGCATCGAGGAAGGGTGTCTCTCCGTGCCCGGCAGCCGTGCCCTGGTGCCCCGCGCCGAGTGGGTCAAGGTGCGCGCACTGGATCGCCACGGCAAGGCATTCGAGCTGGAAGCAGACGATCTGCTCGCCATCTGCATCCAGCATGAGATGGACCATCTGGTCGGCAAGCTGTTTGTGGATTACCTCTCCCCGCTCAAGCGCCAACGCATTCGCCAGAAGCTGGAAAAGATGGCCCGTGAAGATCGCAAAGTCCTCTGAGGATCTGCCCCATTGAATAAGTTGAAACTGATTTTTGCCGGTACTCCCGACTTCGCCGCCCGTCACCTGGCGGCGTTGTTGTCTTCCGACCACGAGGTCGTCGCCGTTTACACCCAGCCGGACAAGCCCGCCGGCCGCGGCCAGAAGCTCACCGCCAGCCCGGTCAAGGAGCTGGCGCTGGCCCACGATCTGCCGGTTTATCAACCGGCTAGCCTGCGCAAGGAAGAGGCCCAGACCGAACTGGCTGCCCTTGGCGCCGACCTGATGGTGGTGGTGGCCTACGGCCTGATCCTGCCCAAGGTGGTGCTCGATACCCCACGTCTGGGCTGCATCAACGTGCACGGCTCCCTGCTGCCGCGCTGGCGCGGCGCCGCCCCGATCCAGCGTTCCATCTGGGCGGGCGATGCCGAAACCGGCGTCACCATCATGCAGATGGATGTGGGGCTGGATACCGGCGCCATGATCCGCAAGATGAGCTGCCCCATCGCCGCCGACGAGACCTCCGCCAGCCTCTATGACAAGCTGGCCGAGCTGGGCCCGCAGGCGCTGGTCGACACCATCGATGCCATGGCCGCCGGCGACACCGCCGCCGAGGCGCAGGACGATGCGCTGGCCAACTACGCCGAGAAGCTATCCAAGGAAGAGGCCCGCATCGACTGGTCGATGGACGCGGCCGCCATCGAGCGCTGCATCCGCGCCTTCAACCCCTGGCCCATCAGCTGGTTCGAGGTGGCTGACCAGACCGTCAAGGTATGGCAGGCCGAGGTCATCACACAGGATCACGGCCAGCGCGCCGGCACCCTGCTCAAGGCCGACAAGCAGGGGATCGATGTCGCCACCGGCAAGGGGGTACTGCGCCTGCTGACCCTGCAGCCGCCCGGCAAGAAGGCGATGTCCGTGACGGATCTGCTCAACTCTCGCCGCGACTGGTTTGAACCCGGCACGCAATTGAATTGAACTGAATTGACACAAGGCGGGGCCCAGGCCCCGACTTGCGCATCTAAGGTAACACTATGAAAACACGCGCACAGGCTGCTCTCGTCATTCAACAGGTGCTGGATCAGGGCCAGTCCCTCTCAGCCGTTCTGCCTGCTGCCCAGGAGAAGGTTGCGCCCCGCGATCGCGCCCTCCTGCAAGAACTCTGCTACGGTACCCTGCGCTGGCTGCCCCGCCTCGATGCGGCGGTCGGCGAGATGATGGACAAGCCGCTCAAGAACAAGAGCCGCATCTTCCACTACCTGATCCTGGTCGGTCTCTATCAGCTCATCTACACCCGCATTCCGGCTCACGCCGCGGTGGCCGAGACCGTCAACGCCGTCAAGCTGCTCAAGGGTACCTCTCTGCGCGGCCTCATCAACGGCGTGCTGCGCAACTTCCAGCGCAGCGCCGAAGTCATTCTGCTGCGCATCGACCGCGTACCGAGCGTGCGCCTCGGCCACCCCGAGTGGCTCACCAAGCGTCTGCGTCAGGCCTATCCGGATGAGTGGGAGTTCATCATGGAGGCCAACAACCAGCGCCCGCCCATGTGGATCCGCAACAACAGTCAGCGCCAGAGCCGCGAGCAGATGCTGGCCCGCATGGCCGACGCCGGCATCAATGCGGTGGCCGGTGAAGAGGGCGAGGATTGCATTCTGCTGGAGCGGCCCTGCGACGTGACCAAGCTGCCCGGCTTCGAGGTCGGCGACTGCTCGGTACAGGATGGCGCCGCCCAGCAGGCGGCCGCCCTGCTCGACCCGCAGCCGGGCGAGTGGGTACTGGATGCCTGCGCCGCCCCCGGTGGCAAGACAGCTCACCTGCTGGAGCGCCAACCCGCGCTGGCCGGCGTGGTCGCCGTCGATGCCGACGAGAACCGCCTCAAGCGGGTGCAGGAGAACCTGGATCGCATCGGCCTCAGCGCCAAGGTGATCCACGGCGATGCCAGCACGCCGGATCAGTGGTGGCCAGAGGGGCAGTTCGACCGTATTTTACTGGATGCCCCCTGCTCCGCCACCGGCGTCATCCGCCGCCACCCCGACATCAAGTGGCTGCGCCGGGATCAGGACATTCGCGAGCTGGCAGAGCTGCAGCGCCGCATCCTCGGCGCCCTCTGGTCGAAACTGAAAAGCGGCGGTACTCTGCTCTACGCCACCTGCTCCGTGCTGCCGGAAGAGAATCGCGATCAGATCCGCGCCTTCCTCGCGGCCACGCCGGATGCCACCCTGGTGCCCTTGCACGCAGAGGACACCCCGGAGTGCCCGGGTCGCCAGTTCCTGCCGGGCGAGGCCGAGATGGACGGCTTCTACTACGCCAGGCTGAGCAAGCGCTAAGCAGGGCCGCAAGTACGGGGGTGCCGCCGGTCGGCACCCGTTACTGCCCAATATCGAGCACGTTTTCCCTATGAGATTCATGATGTTGATGACTGTCCCCGCGCACACAGGCAGAGCTGGCAAGGGTGACGTCCATGAGGCTGTTCTATGAAGATCATCATTCTGGGCGCCGGTCAGGTCGGCGGCACCCTGGCCGAGAACCTGGCCGGCGAGAACAACGACATCACCATAGTCGACACCGACAGCGATCGGCTGCGCGAGCTGCAGGACAAGTTTGACCTGCGGGTAGTGAACGGTCACGGCGCCCATCCCAAGGTGCTGCGCGAAGCCGGCGCCCAGGATGCCGACATGCTGGTCGCGGTCACCAACAGCGACGAGACCAACATGATCGCCTGCCAGGTGGCCTACTCCCTGTTCAACACCCCGAACAAGGTGGCGCGCATTCGCTCCCCGGCCTATCTGGTGGAGCGGGATCGGCTGTTCCTGCCCGAATCCGTGCCGGTGGATCACCTGATCGCCCCCGAGCAGCTAGTGACCGACTATGTGCGCCGCCTGATCGAATACCCGGGCGCCCTTCAGGTGGTGGACTTCGCCGGCGGCAAGGTGGGTCTGGTGGCGGTCAAGGCCTACTACGGCGGCCCGCTGGTGGGTAACGCCCTCTCCACCCTGCGCGATCACATGCCCAACATCGAAACCCGGGTGGCGGCCATCTTCCGTCAGGGCCGCTCCATCCGTCCGCAGGGCACCACCATCATAGAAGCGGATGACGAGGTGTTCTTCGTGGCGGCGGCGGGCCATATCCGCGCCGTGATGTCGGAGCTGCAGCGCCTCGAGAGCCCCTACCGGCGCATCATGATCGTCGGCGGCGGCAACATAGGCGCCGGCCTCGCCCGCCAGCTGGAGAAGCGCTACAGCGTGAAGCTCATCGAGCGCAGCCAGAAGCGGGCGGAGCAGCTCTCCGAGGTGCTGGAGAACACCATCGTCTTCTGTGGCGATGCGGCGGATCAGGAGTTGCTGGCGGAGGAGCACATCGACCAGATCGACGTCTTCATCGCGGTGACCAACGAGGACGAGGCCAACATCATGTCGGCCCTGCTCGCCAAGAAGATGGGCGCCAAGAAGACCATGGTGCTGATCCAGCGCAGCGCCTACGTGGATCTGGTGCAGGGCGGCTCCATCGACATCGCCATCTCGCCCCAGCAGGCCACCATCTCGGCCCTGCTGACCCATGTGCGCCGAGCCGACATCGCCAACGTCTACAGCCTGCGTCGCGGTGCCGCCGAGGCCATAGAGGCCATCGCCCACGGTGACGAGAACACCTCCAAGGTGGTCGGCAAGACGGTGGGCGAGCTCAAGCTGCCGCCCGGCACCACCATAGGTGCCGTGGTTCGGGGGGATGAAGTACTGATCGCCCACGATCGCACCCAGATCCAGCAGGACGACCACGTGGTGATGTTCCTGGTGGACAAGAAGTACATTCCGGAAGTGGAACGCTTGTTCCAGCCAAGTCCCTTCTTCCTGTAACCTGCCCATGTACCCAGGCAGCGCAAAGCAGACCCGGCACCGCCTCTCCAGGGGGTTGTCCGGGTCTTTTGTCAATCAACGACCAGGTTATCTTGCATGATCAAGCTGCGTCCCATCATCTTCACCCTCGGGCTGGTGCTCTCCAAACTGGCCCTGTTCATGTGGCTGCCCACCCTGCTGGCCCTGCTGACCGGTTCAGAGGGGTTCGTCGAGTTTCTCAAGTCGGTGCTGATCACCCACGGCGCGGCCCTGATCTGCCTTCATTACGGCCGCAAGGCGGAGTTTCACCTCGGCGTGCGGGAGATGTTCCTGCTCACCACCTCGGTCTGGGTGGTGGCCTGCATCTTTGGTGCCCTGCCCTTCTTCTTCATCACCCACATCAACTTCACCGACGCCTACTTCGAAACCATGTCGGGGGTGACCACCACAGGCTCCACCGTGCTGTCCGGGCTCGACAACATGGCCCACAGCATCCTGTTGTGGCGTTCCATCCTGCAGTGGCTGGGCGGGGTGGGTTTCATCGTGATGGCGGTGGCGGTACTGCCCTACCTTAACGTGGGGGGCATGAAGCTGTTCCAGACCGAGAGCTCAGACTGGTCGGATAAAAGTGCCCCGCGCGCCAAGACGGTGGCCAACAACATAGTGCTGGTCTACCTGGTGCTCTCCATGCTCTGCTTCCTGGCCTACTGGGTGAGTGGCATGACCCTGTTCGAGGCGGTCAATCACGCCATGACCACCCTCAGCACCGGCGGCTACTCCACCTCCGATCAATCCATGTCCCACTTCTCCAACTCGGCGCACTGGATCGGCACCCTCTTCATGTTTCTCGGCGGCCTGCCCTTCCTGCTCTACGTGCAGAGCCTGAGCCGGCGCGATCACAGCCTGCTCAAGGATGCCCAGGTGCGGGGCTTCTTCTGGCTGGTGGTCTGGGTCACCCTGGTGGTCACCGTCTATCTCTGGTTGCGGGGCACCTACGACTTCACGGATGCCCTGCGCATCAGCAGCTTCAACATCGTCTCCGTGCTCACCACCACTGGCTATGGCCTCGGCGACTATGGCACCTGGGGCCCGCTCACCAGCATCATCTTCATCGTGCTGCTGGCGCTCGGTGCCTGCTCCGGCTCCACCGCCGGCGGCCTCAAGATCTTCCGGGTACAGGTGGCCTTCGCCCTGTTCAAGAAGCAGATGCGCCAGCTGATGCACCCCTCCGGGGTCTTCCCACAGAAGTACAACGGCCGGCCGGTCAACGACGCCATCATCCGCTCGATGATCTCGTTCGTGCTGGCCTACTTCGCCATCATCTTGCTGATCGCCGCCCTGCTCGGCGCCATCGGGCTGGATCCCCTGACCGCCATCTCGGGCTCCATCACCGCCGTGGCCAACGTGGGCCCGGGCATGGGCCCGATCATCGGTCCCAGCGCCAACTTCGCCTCCCTGCCGGACTCGGCCAAGTGGATCCTGTCGTTCGGCATGCTGCTGGGGCGCCTCGAGATCCTGACCGTGGCGGTGATCTTCTTCCCCTCCTTCTGGAGGCAATAACCGACCAGGGCGGCAACCCGCATGCCGGTGAGTTCACGCGTTCGAAGAGCGAAGCCTGTGCGGACGAAGCAATACAAAAGGGCAGCCACTGGCTGCCCTTCTTGTTACATGAAGCATGAGGCTCCGTCTCACTCGGCCGGGTCTTCTCGCTCCAGCGCCCGGTTGACCAGCGGCTCGGGCAGGGTCTTGGTCACCTCCACCCCCAGCTCGCGAAAGCGCTCCACCTGGGCGATCAGGTTGCCGCGGCCGTTCACCAGCCGCCCCATCGCCTTGTCGTAGCTCTCCTGCGCCTTGTGCAGGCTGCCCCCCAGTTGCTGCATCTCCTCCACGAACAGCCGCAGCTTCTCGTAGAGGCGGCCGGCCCGCTCGGCGATCTGGCGGGCATTCTGGTTCTGCCGTTCGTAGCGCCACAGATTCTCTATGGTGCGCAGCGCCACCATCAGGTTGGTGGGGCTCACCAGCAGGATGTTGTTGTCGAGACCGTAGCGCACCAGCGAGGGGTCGGCCTCCACCGCGGTGAGGAAGGCGGGCTCCACCGCCACGAACATCAGCACGTAATCGAGGGTGCGCACCCCGGGCAGCTGCTGGTAATCCTTGCGGCCCAGCTCGCGGATGTGGTTGCGTACCGAGGCGACGTGCTCTTTCAGCGCTACCGCCTTCTCCAGCTCGTCAGCGGCGTTGTACCAGCGCTCATAAGCGGTCAGCGACACCTTGGCATCGATGATGATGTCCTTGTCCTGCGGCAGGTGGACGATGACGTCGGGCTGATAGCGCTTGCCCTTGTCCACCTCGATGTTGACCTGGGTGTGGTACTCGTGACCCTCGCGCAGACCGCATTCGCTGAGGATGCGCGCCAGCACCACCTCGCCCCAGTTGCCCTGCTGCTTGCTGTCGCCCTTGAGGGCGCGGGTCAGCGCCGCCGCCTCCTCGGTCATGCGGGCGTTGAGCTCGGCGAGGCGCTCCAATTCGAACTTGAGGCTGTGGCGCTGGGCCGTCTCCTGGGCGTGGGTCTCCCCCACCTGACGGCGAAAGCCCTCCAGCTGCTCTTTCAGCGGGGTAAGCAGCAGATCCAGGCTGTTCTGGTTCAGTTCGCGGAAGTTGCCCGAGTTTTGCTCGAAGATCCGGTTGGCGAGGTTCTCGAACTGCTGGCTGAGGCGAGCCTCCGCCTCCTGTTGCAGTTGCAGCTTCTCGGCGGCGGCCAGCCGCTCGCTGCGCAGGGTGGCCTCGGCATCCTTGAGACGGGCGGTGAGCTTGATCAGCAGGGTCTGCTGCTGATCCAGCTTCTGCTGGCCCAGCAGCCGCTCGTCCTGCAGCTCGTCATAACGCTCCTGCAGCATCTGCAAGCGCTCCTGGCTCAGCAGCAATTCCCGGGCTTGTGCCGTGCCGCTGCGCCGCCCGATCCCCCAGCCAATGCCGATGGCCAGCAGCGCACCCGGCAGCAGCAGGGTCCAGAGCCCGGGCTCGATCATTTGCGACCCCGTTGGCGCAGGAACAGTTCGAGATAGCGGTTGAGCAGCAGCCAGATCAGCACGTAGAGCAGATAGGCGGCCAGCACCACCCACTTGTGGCTGTTAACCCCGGTGTCGAGCTCGACGAATTCGATCCCCTTGATGCGGCAGTAGCCCCACATCAGCAAGGGGAAGACATAGAGCAGAGAAGCACGCCACAGAAATAACCACATGAGTTCATTCAATCCTGCAAAAAGACCCGCCTAGCTTACACAAGGGCAACCCGGCTTGCGATCCTGGCCGGCGCTATTCTCTGGCTTGCGAAGGGAAACTTGGATAAAATTAACCCCTAATAGGTATCAGGGGTGGGCATGACGCATTTTTTCTGTCGCTGGCTGACGCAGGCATTGGGAGGCTCCCGCAAACCCGAAGTGGTTTGCCATGAAGCCCGTCCCCCCTGGGCCATCGAAGAGTCCCAGTTCCTCTCCCTCTGCTCACGCTGCGGCGAATGCTTCAAGGCCTGTCCCAACGGCCTGCTCAAACCGGCCACCCAGCCCGAATACGACGGCAGCCCCATCGCCGGCACGCCGCTGCTCGATCTCGCCTGCGGCCAGTGCAGCTACTGCGGCAGCTGCGCCAGAGCCTGTCCGACCGGCGCCCTCGACCTGCAACTTGGCCGTCAGGTGCAGACCCGGGTACGGATCGAGGCAAGCTGTCAGGCCCGCCAGGGCTTCTACTGCCTGCTCTGTGAAGATGCCTGCCCCCAGCAGGCGATCAAGGCCTGCGCCGACGGCGTCAGCATCAACATGGCGGCCTGCGACGGTTGCGGCGCCTGCGGCCTCGCCTGCCTGCACGGCGCCATCACCCTGATCCCCCAACCCTGATCCCGCGTCCGGCGCAAACGACAAAGGGGCCCGCGGGCCCCTTTGTCGTGCTTGCCTGGCTTATGCCATGGCCAGGATGGAATCCTGTTCGATGCCGAGCAGGTGGCAGAGCCGGGTCGGGTCGCGCACCGCATCGGCCAGGGTGTATTCGCCCAGCACCTCGAGGAAGGCGTTCATGGCGCGACGCAAAATGCCCTGGATTCGGCAGCCGCCGGAGAGGCGGCAGTTTTCGCGCTTGCAGTCTACCGGGCAGAGCACGTGCTCCATGTCCATCACCACGTCGCGCAGGTTGATGGAGACGGCGGAGCGACCGAGCCGGATGCCGCCATGCTTGCCACGCACCGTCTCTATGTACCCCTTGATGCCGAGCTGGTGGACAATCTTGACCACGTGGTTGCGGGAGATGCCAAAGGTATCGGCCACCTCTGTGATGGTCGACAGGCGATCTCCCGGCTGGACGGCCAGAAAGGTGAGGGTACGCAGGGCATAGTCGGTAAATCGTGTCAGTTGCATGGTCGCACTTGCCTCTTACTACAAGCCAGAAATCAGGACGACGACCTAAAGCTAAGAGGTAGGGGAACACCTGCGCCCGCGCAGCGTCCGCCTCTTAATCTGAGTCGTGGAGGTCAAGGTTAAGAGCAGCTCAGGCGGGTGTCGATGAAGATGCACATAAATCGACACTTTCTTTGATTGATCGCAAACTTGCAGGGTTAGCTCAAGGTTTTGGCGGGTTTTGACGGTGAAATTCGCCGGTTTCCTCCCTCGCCCCCATCGATGCTGCCATGTGTCATTCGCAACCGTTTTTGCCGATTCAATGGGGCTGCTTGAGCCAGTTCTTCAGAGCGCTGGAGGGGATGGAACTCTCGGAGGCGACCGCAAAAGCGCCCCAGTCCACCGCGCACTGCAGCGCCTCCCGGATCGCCATGCCCCGCGCCAGTCCGTGGATCAGGCCGCCGGCGAAGGCATCCCCCGCCCCCGTGGTATCGACCACCGACACCGGCCGCGCCGCCACCCGGATCTGCTCCTCGCCGTGAATGGCCACCGCCCCCGCCTTGCCTTCGGTCAGTACCAGCCAGGCCAGCTGCTCGCCGGCGATCTGGCGGGCATGCTGCCAGAGGTCGTCCACCTCGCCGAGATCGGAGCGGGAGGCCACCAGCACGTGGCAGGGGCGACGCGCCTGGCCGCCCTTGGGGTACTGGGCCACCACGAAGCTCTTACCGAGCATCTGGCGCATGTAGCCAATGATGGCGGTGCCGGGATAGTTCACGTAGAGGCAGTCCACCCCCTCGCTCGGCAGATCCCCCGGCAGATCCGGGCGCCGTGGCCGCCTGAGGATGGTGCGCTCGCCGGTGGAGTCCACCAGGATCAGCAGCTCGCCGGTCTCGCCGCCGAAGCGCTCCACATGGCTGCAATCCAGGCCGTAGCCCGCCGCCTGCTCCAGCAGCCAGTCGCCGGTTTCGTCCAGCCCGATGCGCGACGCTATGGTCACCTCGTGGCCGGCCCACACCAGCCCGATGCCGGTGTTGGCGGCGCCACCGCCGAGCCGGCGGCCCTGATCCACGTATTGCAGGCGGGCACCGGCCACCAGGGGTTCAGAGAGGGAGAGCACGTGATCACAGTTGAGATTGGCGAGCAGCAGAATGCGGGACATGAAGAGACCTCACTGACAGGGGAGCCCAGTATATGAGAAAGGGCCACAGCGGCCCTCCCTGAAATCGCGGGGTTTGTGAGCCCGCTCGACGTTTGCCGGGCGGACTCGCGACGGCTGCGTCAGTCCAGTACCGCCTCGGCGCTGACGTACTCGTAGCCGAGCGCCTGCGCCACCGCCGCCTGGGTGATCTTGCCCTTGAACACGTTCAGACCGGCCCGCAGGTGGCGATCCTCCTGCAGCGCCCGGGCATAGCCCTTGTCGGCCAACGCCAGCACGAACGGCAGGGTGGCGTTGGTCAGCGCGAAGGTGGAGGTGCGCGCCACCCCGCCCGGCATGTTGGCCACGCAGTAGTGGATGATGCCGTCCACCACGTAGGTGGGCTCCTCGTGGGTGGTCGGGTGGGAGGTCTCGAAACAGCCGCCCTGATCGATGGCCACGTCCACCAGCACCGAGCCCTTGCGCATCAGCTTGAGCATGTCGCGGGTCAGCAGCTTGGGCGCCGCCGCCCCCGGGATCAGCACGGCACCGATCACCAGGTCGGCTTGGGCGATGCACGCCTCTATGTTGGTGCGGGTGGAGTAGAGGGTCTTGAGGGCCGGGCCGTAGAGGCTGTCCAGCTCCCGCAGTCGCGGCAGGGAGCGATCCAGGATGGTGACGTCGGCCCCCAGTCCCAGCGCCATGCGCGCCGAGTTGACACCGACCACACCGCCGCCCAGCACCACCACCTTGGCGGGTGCCACCGCCGGCACCCCACCCAGCAGGGTGCCGTTGCCCCCCTGCGCCTTCTCCAGGCTGTGGGCGCCGGCCTGGATCGCCATCCGCCCCGCCACCTCGGACATGGGCGCCAGCAGCGGCAGGCCGCCGCGATCGTCGGTCACCGTCTCGTAGGCGATGGCCACCGCCCCCGAGTGCACCAGCAGCTGGGTCTGCACCGGATCTGGCGCCAGGTGCAGGTAGGTGAACAGCAGCTGACCCGGTCTGAGCAGCTCGCACTCCTCCGGCTGGGGCTCCTTCACCTTCACTATCATCTCGGCCCGGGCGAAGATCTCCGCCGCGCTGGCCACCAGTTCGGCACCGGCTGCCTGGTACTCGGCGTCGGACAGCCCGATCGCCTCGCCTCCCTGCTGCTGCACCAGCACCTTGTGTCCCCGGGCCGTCAGCTCCTGCACTCCGGCGGGAGTCATGCCGACCCGGTATTCATGGTTTTTGATTTCCTTGGGTACGCCAATAATCATGCTCGCTCTCCTGCTGTGATCCCGCCGGCGGCCGTGTCGGCGCCGGGCAGGATGCCCAAAAATTGCAACAACCACTGCATCATGGTGGCCGAATCCACCTCTCCCTCCAACGAGGAGAGGCTGCGCTGATAGCGGTCATCGGACAGGAAATCCCGCCGCCGCTCGATCAGCGCCCGGTTGTACGCCACCGAGAATTCCGGATGTCCCTGGATGGCCACTATGTGGTCACCCTGCAAAAACATGAAATTGGGACAAAAATCATTGCCCGCCAGCCGGGTGGCTCCCGGCGGCAGCTGCTCCACCTGATCCTGGTGACTGGCCAGGATCCGGATGGTCTCGAGCCCCGGCTCCATCCAGGGTTGCCTGGCCAGCATGGGATGGACCGACACCCCCAGCCCCCAACCCTTGGTGGACTTCACCACCTCGCCCCCCAGCGCCTGGGCGATCACCTGGTGACCGAAGCAGACCCCCGCCAGCTTGACGTCGGCATCGTGGGCGCGCCGGATCCAGTCGCGCAGCGCCTGGATCCAGGGAATGTCGCTGTAGGCATCGTGGCGCGAGCCGGTGATGAGCCAGGCATCGCACTCGTGCAGATCGGCCGGCAGCTCGCCATCGAGCGCCGACCAAACCCGAAATTCCAGCCCGGGGGCCAGTGCCCGGAAGCCCTTGATAAACATCTCGGAGTAAACGGGGCCGAAGTCCCCCGCCAAATCGGGGTCCAGCCGGTCACAATCGAGAATTCCCAGTCGCATCTGTTACTCCTTCACAGTGATAGCGGCGAACGAAGGTGGATTCCTGCCACCGGGCCATGTCCGGGCTAGCTGCTGCATGGTTGATTACTTCATGGTCGGCATGGAGAACTCCGCGCCCGCCCGCAGGCTCTGGGGCCAGCGGGCAGTCACCGTCTTCATCCGGGTATAGAAGCGCACCCCATCCGGCCCGTGCATGTTGAGCGGCCCGAAGATGGACCGCTTCCAGCCGCCAAAGCTGTGAAACGCCATGGGCACCGGGATGGGAACGTTCACCCCTACCATACCGACCTGCACGCGAGCGGTGAAGTCCCGCGCGGTGTCGCCGTCACAGGTGAAGATGGCGGTGCCGTTGCCGTACTCGTGTTCGTTGATGAGCTTGAGCGCCGTCTCGTAGTCCGGCGCCCGCACGATGGCCAGCACAGGGCCGAAGATCTCCTCCCGGTAGATGCGCATCTCCGGGCTCACCCGGTCGAACAGGCTGCCGCCGATGAAGTAACCCTCGCCGTGGCTCAGGCCCCGGCCGTCCACCACCAGTTCGGCCCCCTCGGCCACCCCCTGATCCACATAGCCGCGCACCTTGGCCAGGTGCTCGCGGCTGATGAGGGGCCCCATCTCGTTCTCCGGGCTCTGGCCCAGCCCCGGGCCCACCCGCAGCGCCGCCACCAGCGGCGACAGCCTGGCCACCAGCGCATCGGCGGTGTCGTCACCCACCACCACGGCCACCGAAATGGCCATGCAGCGCTCGCCGGCGGCGCCGTAGGCCGCCCCCATCAGGGCGGAGACCGCCTGATCGAGATCCGCATCCGGCATCACCACCATGTGGTTCTTGGCGCCGCCCAGCGCCTGTACCCGCTTGCCGTGGGCCGAGGCGGTGGCATAGATGTACTGGGCGATGGGGGTGGAGCCGACGAACGACACGGCGCCGACCCGCGGGTCGGTCAACAGCACGTCCACCACCTCCTTGTCGCCGTTGACCACGTTGAGCACCCCGTCCGGCAGGCCGGCCTGCTTGAGCAGCTCGGCCATCCGCAGGGAGAGGGAGGGATCCTTCTCGGAGGGCTTGAGAATGAAGGTGTTGCCGCAGGCGATGGCCACCGGAAACATCCAGAGCGGCACCATGGCCGGGAAGTTGAACGGGGTGATGCCGGCGCAGACGCCCACCGGCTGCATCATGGAGTGGCTGTCGACCCCGCGGCCCACGTTAAGGGAGTGTTCCCCCTTGAGCAGATGAGGAATGCCGCAGGCGAACTCCACCACCTCGAGACCGCGGGTCAGCTCGCCCTGGGCGTCAGAGAACACCTTGCCGTGCTCGCGGCTGATCAGCCGCGCCAGATCGTCCCTGTGCTGCTCCATCAGCTCCTTGAAGCGAAACAGCACCCGGGCCCGCACCAGCGGCGGGGTCTGCGCCCAGTCGGCCAGGGCGCGCTCGGCGCTGGCGATGGCATCCTGGCACTCGGCGGCGGTGCTGAGCACCACCTGGCCCTGCTGCTGGCCGGTGGCCGGGTTGAAGATGGCCCCGAAGCGCTCGCTGCGGCTCTCGGTCGTCTCGCCGTCGATGAAGTTGCTGACCCTGTATGTCATAAATCCTCCGTGATGGGTTATTCGTGCCTGCCCGCGCCGCCCGGGGAGCAGGCACGGGCAAGTGGCGCCGCGGCGGGCGCCATCAATCGGTTAAAAGTCAGTCCTGGGCCTGCAGGGCGTCCTGCAGCAGGGTGAAGAGGTCGTCGATCTGGCTGCGCTCTATGATGAGGGGCGGCGACAGGGCGATGATGTCGCCGGTGACGCGGATAAGCGCTCCCTTCTCGAAGCAGCGCACGAACACCTCGTAGGCGCGCTTGCCCGGCGCATCCGGCATGGACTCGAGCTCGATGCCCGCCACCAGCCCGTAGTTGCGCACGTCCTTCACGTGCTTGCAGCCCTTCAGCGAATGGGCCGCCTCCTCCCAGTAGCCCGCCAGATCGGCGGCGCGACTGAGCAGGTTCTCGTTGCGATAGATCTCGAGGGTCGCGAGGCCCGCGGCGGCGGCCACCGGGTGACCCGAGTAGGTGTAGCCGTGGAACAGCTCGATGGCCCCCTTGCCGGCCGCCATCATGTCGTCATAGATGTGGTTCTGTACCAGCACGGCGCCCATGGGGATGGCCCCGTTGGTGAGCCCCTTGGCACAGGTGATCATGTCGGGGATGACGTCGAACTCCTGGGCGGCGAAAGGAGAGCCGAGGCGGCCGAAACCGGTGATCACCTCGTCGAAGATCAGCAGGATGCCGTGTTTGGTACAGATCTCCCGCAGCCGCTTGAGGTAGCCTTTGGGGGGCATCAGCACGCCGGTACTGCCGGCGATGGGCTCGACAATTACCGCCGCTATGTTGCTGGCATCGTGCAGGAAGACGATCTTCTCCAGCTCGTCAGCCAGGCTGAGATCTTCCTCCGGCAGCCCCTTGGTGAAGGCATTCTTGGTGATGTTGAGGGTGTGTGGCAAATGATCCACCCCGCCCAGCAGGGAGCCGAACCACTTGCGGTTGCCGGGAATGCCCCCCACCGAGATGCCGCCAAAACCGACCCCGTGGTAGCCGCGCTCACGGCCGATGAGCCGGGTCCGGGTACCCTGACCTCGCGCCCGCTGCCAGGCCAGCGCGATCTTGAGCGCGGTATCCACCGATTCCGAACCTGAGTTGGTATAGAAGACGTGGCCGAAGCCCTTGGGGGCGATCTCCACCAGCCGGTTGGCCAGCTCGAACGGCAGGGGGTGCCCCATCTGGAACGTGGGGGCAAAATCGAGGTGGGAAATCTGCTGGGAGACCGCCTCGGCAATCTCGTGCCGACCATGACCCGCGTTGCAACACCAGAGCCCGGCGGTGCCATCCAGTATCTTGCGGCCATCCTCTGAGTGATAATACATTCCCTCGGCCGACTTCAGGATGCGCGGCGCCGCCTTGAACTGCTGGTTGGCGGTAAACGGCATCCAGAAGGCGGACATGTCGGAGGGCGTATTGATGTCGCTGATCGGTTTCATGGTCACCTCATCCTTAAGGTGTTTAGTAACTATCGGCCAACGCCTATTAAATTAAACACCTAAAATCTTAAAAAAGGGCTCAAACTTGCCCCATATGGTGTCACCCGGCTAGCTGCTCTGAGCGGGGTGGTATAAGATATTTAACACAAATTTAATAATAGTAAACAGTCAAGGAGTGTCTATCGATGGATATCGGTCACCGCCTCAAGGCGGTTCGCACCAAAGCCGCCCTCTCCCAGCGCGAGCTGGCCAAACGCTCCGGTGTGACCAACGGCTTTATCTCCCAGATCGAGAAAAATCAGGTGAGCCCCTCGGTCGCCTCCCTGCGCAAGGTGCTGGAAGGGATCCCCATGTCGCTGGCCACCTTCTTCACCGATGAGACGGAGATGGATTCCGAGGTGATCTTCCGCGCCGCCGACATGCCGGATCTCGGCACCCACCCCATCAGCTACCGCCTGGTGGGACACAGCCGCGCCAACCGCGCCATCGGCATGATGCAGGAGATACTGCCACCGGGCGCCGACACCGGCGACGATATGCTGAGCCACGAAGGCGAAGAGTGCGGCATCGTCATCCAGGGCCAGGTGGAGGTCACCGTCGGCGAGCAGGTCTACCTGCTGGCGCCGGGGGACGGCTACTACTTCGACAGCCGCACCCCGCACCGTTTTCGCAATGTGGATGAGCACGAATGCGTGCTGATCTCGGCCAACACCCCCGCCAGCTTCTAAGCCATGAGAGGGGAGATCCCGCCCCTCGGCAGACCCAACAGCACGACCAGCCCCTTAGCGCCGGCCTGCGGTTAGGCAGGCGCCGACGGCCGCGCTTGCGGTGCGGTTTGCCCTGCCGGATACCCTCAACGGGACGGATTCCGGATGAGGCCAAACCGGCAAAGTGTTTAACGAATTGTTACAGGATGGATTTACAAGCGGCAGGATGTTTAGCATATTGATACGCGGAAACTGACTTTTTGCCGGTTCAAGGAGTGAACATGAGTGACCTGACCCTGGCCCAGTGGCAACACAAGGCCTCCCACCTGACCCTGCCCTCGCAAGCCTTCATCGACGGCAGCTACCGGGACGCCATCAACGGCGCCACCTTCGACTGCATCAACCCGGCCAACGGCAAGCTGCTGACCAGGGTTGCCGCCTGCGACGCCGCCGATGCCGAACTGGCGGTGCAGGCCGCCCGCGCCGCCTTTGACGACAAACGCTGGAGCGGTCTGTCGCCCAAGCAGCGCAAGCAGATCCTGCAGCGCTTCGCCGAACTGATGCGGCTCAATCTGGTGGAGCTGGCACTGCTGGAATCACTCGACATGGGCAAGCCCATCGGTGACGCCATGGGTTATGACGCCCCCGCCGCCGCCAACTGCATCGCCTGGAACGCCGAGGCCATCGACAAGATCTACGATCAGGTCGCTCCGGTCGAGGAGTCCGCCCTGGCGCTGGTGACCCGCGAGCCGCTCGGCGTTGTGGCCGCCATCGTCCCCTGGAACTTCCCGCTGGTGATGGCCTGCTGGAAGCTGGGCCCGGCGCTCGCCACCGGCAACTCGGTTATCCTCAAACCCTCCGAGAAATCCCCGCTCACCGCCCTGCGCATCGCCGGTCTGGCCAAGGAGGCCGGCATCCCCGACGGCGTGTTCAACGTGCTGCCCGGCTTCGGCCACACGGTCGGCGAGGCGCTGGCCATGCACATGGACGTGGACTGCATCACCTTCACCGGCTCCACCAAGATCGGCAAGCATCTGGTGCAGTGCTCCGGCAAGTCCAACCTCAAGCGCGCCTTCATGGAGTGCGGCGGCAAGAGCCCCAACATCATACTGGCGGATGCGCCTGACCTGGACGCCGCCGCCCGCAGCGCAGCCGGTGCCATCTTCTACAACCAGGGCGAGGTGTGCACCGCCGCCTCCCGCCTGCTGGTGCAAAACAGCATCAAGCCGCAGTTCATGGAGCGGCTGCTGGCCCATGCCCGCGAGTGGATCTCGGCCAACCCGCTCGACCCTACCACCCGCATCGGCGCCATGGTGGACCACATCCAGATGGAGCAGGTGCTCAACTACATCGCCATCGGCCAGCAGCAGGGCGCCAAGCTGCTGCTGGGGGGCAAACGCACCAATACCGAGAGCGGCGGCTTCTATATCGAGCCCACCATCTTCGACGAGGTGACCCCAGAGATGCGCATCTTCCGCGAGGAGATCTTCGGCCCCGTGCTCGCGGTGACCGGCTTCGATACCCTGGAAGAGGCCATTGCGCTCGGCAACGACACCGACTACGGTCTGGCGGCCGCAATCTGGACGGCGGATCTCAACAAGGCGGTGAAAGGCTCCCGCGCCCTGCGCGCCGGCACCGTGTTCGTCAACAACTGGGATGGCGGCGACATGACCATGCCGTTCGGCGGTTTCAAACAGTCCGGCAACGGTCGCGACAAGTCGTTGCATGCGCTGGAGAAGTACACCGAGCTGAAAAGCACCTGGATCCAGCTCGAATAGCATCAGAAATGACGTTCATTTATCGAAAAGGGGGAGAAATCCCCCTTTTTCATTTTTACCCTTTCATCGCCGGCCTCAATCGATATAATCATCAAATAGACAAGCCCTTAAATATAAAGATAAAAATGTTATTTTTTCTGGGAAGTGTACTGTTTCTGGTAATAGGACTGCCGCTGCTGTTCTACATACTGGGACACGGTGAGGCCTACGTGACCTGGGGTCCGTGGATCTCCGCCATCGCACTCATGCTGTGGCTGCTGCTGGACGTGGACAAGATCCGCCGCGGCGGAGGCCGCTGAGCAGGGCAGTACGCCGTTAAAATCCGCTGATCACCATTTATTCGCTTCTTTCCCCGCAAAAGGATCGCTACACTGATTTTTTGCGATGCGTTCCAGCATCCGCCTCTCCAGTGAAGGTTATCCGCATGCAGCAACACGTTCAGCGCCAGGGCGTCATCTACGCCTTGTGCGCCTATACCCTTTGGGGCCTGGCGCCCATCTACTTCAAGACCATCGCCGCCGTGCCGGCCGCCGAGATCCTGACCCATCGCATGATCTGGTCGTGCGCCCTGCTGCTGGTGCTGACCCTGCTCGGCCGCCAGTGGCACAAGGTGCAGGCGGTACTGCGCCAGCCGAAGGTGCTGCTCACCCTGGCCTTCACTTCCATCACGGTCGGCGGCAACTGGCTGCTGTTCATCTGGGCCATCAACAACGGCCACATGCTGGATGCCAGCCTCGGCTACTACATCAACCCGCTGTTCAACGTGCTGCTCGGCATGCTGTTCCTGAGCGAGAAGCTGCGCCGGTTGCAGTGGTGGGCGGTGGGACTGGCGGCGATCGGTGTCGCCATCCAGATCATCGCCTTCGGCTCCCTGCCCTGGATCGCCCTGGTGCTGGCCTCGAGCTTCGCCATCTATGGCCTCATTCGCAAGAAGCTGGCCCTCGACGCGCTGACCGGCCTCTTGATCGAGACCCTGATCATGCTGCCGCCGGCCGCCATCTATCTGTGGGGCATCGCCGACAGCCCCACCAGCCATCTCACCCAGAATGACTGGCACCTCAACCTGTTGCTGATCGCCGCCGGTGCGGTCACCACGGCGCCGCTGCTCTGCTTCACCGCCGCCGCCACCCGGCTCAAGCTCTCCACTCTGGGCTTCTTCCAGTACATAGGCCCCAGCCTGATGTTCATCCTGGCGGTCACCCTCTATGGCGAAGCGCTGGCACTGGACAAGATGATCACCTTCGCCTTCATCTGGAGCGCGCTGGTGCTGTTCAGTCTGGACGGGCTGCGCAGCGGCAAACGCCGGCAGACTGCGGAGCAGGCTTGACGGGACGCCGCCCGGCGCTGCAATAATCTACAAGCCCATGCCCGGGTTTCAGGTTATCAATAGCCGATGAGCGCACCCCAATCCCGCATCCACTACTGGCAATCCCGGCTGCTGCCGGGAGTTGAACTCTCCCACTCCCACCACAGGGAGTTCAGCTATGGCCGCCATGTTCACCTGGACTACCACATAGGTCTGGTGCAGCAGGGCGGCCAGAAATTCATCCACAAGGGCAACAGCCACCACCTGGTGCGCGGCGAGCTCTCCACCGTCAACCCGGACGAGATGCACGACGGCCTCAGCCTGCGGCCGGAAGGGTACGAGGTGCGGGTGTTCGCCATCGCCCCCGAGCAGCTGGCCCGCTGGCTGCCAGAGAGCCCGGAGCCTTTCTTCGACAAGGGGTTGCAGAGCCGTCCCGATCTCTATCAGGGCTTCGCCCGGCTGCACATGTACCTGGACAACCCCAGCCCCGACGGCCTGCTGGCGGAGAGCCAACTGCTGGCCCTGCTCGGCGAGCTGCTGCACATCGCCCCCGAGCGCCACGCCCTGGCCGACCCTCAGCTCAGGTACCTGCGCGACTATCTGATGGCCCGGCTGGATCAGCGCCACAGCCTGGAAGATCTGGCCGCCCTGTTCGGGCTGGATCGCTTCGCCTTCCTGCGCCAGTTCAAGAAGAAGACCGGCATGACCCCCTACGCCTGGCTCAAGCGGCTGCGGCTCGAGCAGAGCAAGCGCCTGCTCGGCAGCGGCCTGCCGGTGAGCGAAGTGGCGCTGGCGGTCGGCTTCTTCGATCAGAGCCACTTCCACCACGGCTTTCGCCAGGCGTTCGGCCTCACCCCTGCCGATTTTCGCCAGCAGATGCTGGCCGCCAGCGGGCGCATCGACTAACTCCGCACTGCAATCTTTTACAATCCGGCGACTCCGCAATCCGCCATGCTGTCACCTCGTACCGTCATCGAGGTTTTACCATGTTCACCAGCCTGTTTCTGACCATAGGTCTCATCCACCTCATCGCCCTGGCGAGCCCGGGCCCGGACTTCGCGCTGATCCTGCGCACCAGCCTGCACAGACCTACCGCGTTGGGTGCTGCACTCGGCATCGCGCTCGCCATCCTGGTGCACGCCACCTTAAGCCTCACCGGCATCAGCCTGCTGATTGCCGAACACCCCTGGCTGTTCATGGCGGTGAAGGTGGTCGGCGCCCTCTATCTGGGCTGGCTCGGCTGGGGAGCGCTCAAGGCGGCCTGGCACAGCTCGGCCGAGCTCGCCCTGCACGCCGGCGGCGAAGCGCAAGGTTGGCGCAAGGGGGTGCAGCGCGGCATTGCCACCAACCTGCTCAACCCCAAGGCGTTGCTGTTCTTCATGGGGCTGCTGGCCGCCATGGTGACGCCCCAGGTGGACGGCCTGACCCGCAGCCTGTTGGTGCTGGAGCTGTTCCTGCTCTCCCTGATCTGGTTCGGCGTGCTGGCCTGGAGCCTCTCCACCGTGCGGGCCCAGCGTCTGCTCGGCCGCGTGCAGCGTCCGCTCAATCTGGTCACCGGCCTGCTGTTTGGCGCGGTCAGCCTCTCCATCCTGACCGGCATGGCCGGCGAGGCCTACGCCCTGGTCCTGCACTGACACCCGTGTGCCAGCCATGAAAAAGAGGGATGGCCCGGGCCATCCCTCTTTGCGTTCATTGCTCCTGACCGGGTAACCGGCCCTCTCACTCACCCTTCATCAGAACCACTGACCGTGGCGCTTGATATAGAGGGTCTTGACGGTCTGGGTCAGCCCCATGTAGGCCAGCATGGTGATCACCAGCCACATGAAGTACTTGGGCGCATCCAGGGTGATGAAGCCGAAGTGCTCAGCCAGCGGCGAAAACGGCAGGTAGCAGCCGATGGCGATGGCGATCGAGGTGGAGAGCAGCACCGGCAGGGTAGCGGTACTCTGCAGGAACGGGATCTTGCGAGTACGCAGCATGTGCACCACCAGGGTCTGCGACACCAACCCCTCGATGAACCAGCCTGAGTTCATGATGGCCTGACCGTTGACCAGCGGATCCATGCTGCCGTTGGCGGTGGCATAGAGGGCACCGGCGCCGAACACGAACCACATCAGGCAGTAGGTACTGATGTCGAACACCGAGGAGGTCGGGCCGAGCCACAGCATGAAGCGCTTGATGTTGCTCGCCTCCCACTTGCGCGGCCGCTTGAGGAACTCGGGGTCCATCTTGTCCCACGGCAGCAACATCTGGGAGACGTCGTACACCAGGTTCTGGATCAGCATCTGCATCGCCAGCATGGGCGCCCAGGGCAGCCAGGCGGAGGCCACCAGCACCGAGAAGACGTTGCCGAAGTTGGAACTGGCGGTCATGTTGAGGTACTTCAGGATATTGCCAAAGGTCTCGCGCCCCTTGATCACCCCCTCCTCCAGCACCATCAGGCTCTTCTCCAGCAGGATGATGTCGGCAGTCTCCTTGGCGATGTCGGCACCGCTGTCCACCGAGATCCCCACGTCTGCGTCCCGCAGCGCCGGCGCATCGTTGATGCCGTCGCCGAGGAACCCCACGGTATTGCCGTTGGCCTGCAGCGCCTTCACCACCCGCGACTTCTGCAGCGGGGTGAGCTTGGCGAAGATGGTGGTCTGTTTGACCGCCTCGCACAGCGCCACGTCGTCCATCCCCTCGATATCCTTGCCGAGCAGCGGCACGCCGGGCGCCAACCCTACATCGCGGCACACCTTGCTGGTGATGATGGGGTTGTCGCCGGTCAGCACCTTGACCGCCACCCCGTACTCGTTAAGGGCACGGATGGCCGGCGCGGCCGAATCCTTGGGCGGATCGAAGAAGGTGAGGAAGCCGCGCACCACCAGCTTGGCCTCGTCGCGGGTCTGATAGCTCTGCTTGCACTCGCCCGCCGGGATCTCGCGGGTCGCCACGATCAGCACCCGATAGCCCTCGGCGTTGAACTCCTCGCTCTGGCGCAGCAGAGCGCGGCGATCGGCGTCGGTCAGCTCCCGCACCTCCTGGCCATCGGCGATCTGGCTGGAGACGGCCAGCATCTCTTCCACCGCCCCCTTGGAGACCATCAGCTGCTGGCCCAGATCGTCCTGCACAATCACCGACAGGCGGCGGCGCACGAAGTCGAACGGCAGCTCGTCCACCTTGCGGTAGTTGGCCGGCTTGCAGCTCTCCCCCAGCGCATCGGCGTGCTCGACCACCGCGATGTCCATCAGGTTCTTCATGCCGCTCTGGTGAAAGCTGTTGAGCCAGGCCAGCTGCAGGATCCGGTCGTCCCGATTGCCGCGCACGTCGTAGTGGTGCTCGAGGATGATCTTGTCCTGGGTCAGGGTGCCGGTCTTGTCGGTGCAGAGCACGTCCATGGCGCCGAAGTTCTGCACCGAGTTGAGCCGCTTCACCACCACCTTGCGCTTGGCCATGGCCACCGCGCCCCGCGCCAGGTTGGCGGAGACGATCATCGGCAGCATCTCGGGGGTAAGCCCCACCGCCACCGCCAGCGCGAAGGTGAGCGCCGACATCCAGTCACCGCTGCTGACCCCGCTCAGCATGAAGACGATGGGCACCATCACCAGCATGAAGCGAATAAGCAGCCTGGTGACGCTGTTCACGCCGCGATCGAAACTGGTCTCGATGCGCTTGTGGCTCACCACGTTGCGGGCCAGCGAACCGAAATAGGTGTCGCTGCCGGTGGCCACCACCACGGCGCGGGCGGTACCACTCACCACGTTGGTCCCCATGAAGCAGATGTTGGGCAGATCGAGCATCCCCCCCTCTGCTGCAGCGCTCCCTTCCGCCGACTTGCCGGCCACGGCGCCCAGGGTGTCGTACTTCTCCACCGGCAGCGCTTCGCCGGTCAGCACCGCCTGGCTGATGAAGAGATCGCGCGATTCGATCAGCTTGATGTCGGCCGGGATCATGTCCCCCGCCTGCAGGTGCACTATGTCACCGGCCACCAGCTCGGTCATCGCCACTTCCTTGCGCTGGGGGGCGACTCCCGGCGAGGGGCGACGCTGCACGGTGGCGGTGTTGCGCACCAGCGACTTGAGCGCCTCGGCCGCCTTGGCGGAGCGGTACTCCTGCCAGAAGCGCAGCAGACCGCTCAGCCCCACCATGACGCCGAGGATGATCACCTTGACCCAATCCTCGTCGCCCGGCTCGGCCATCAGCACGTCCATCACGTAGCTGACCAGCCCGAGCACGATCAGCACCATCACGAAGGGGTTCTTGAACGCCTGCAGCAGCTGGATCAGCGCATGGGGTGGCTTGTCGTGGGTCACCTCGTTGGGACCGAACTGGATCAGGCGGTTGGCGGCCTCGGTCGCGGTGAGGCCATCGATGTTGCCGCGCACGGCGGTGAGGGTGTACTCGAGGGACTTGTCGGCCTCGTCGAGCACCCGGGAGGAGAGCTTCTCCTTCTGGCTGCCCGGGGCGACGAACCCTCTCTGCTTGTGCCGGCTGGCGGTATGTTGTTGCTTCATGACTCTTTATCCTGATTTTTACGCGCAGGCGGGCGCTGTCGCGGGCCGGGCCTGGCGTCAGTACTGAAATCGAAGGCTGTGAACCCAACGCAATGCCGGCACGGTCAATCGCCGCGCGCGGGGCGGCCCGTCAGACACATGTCTGCCGTCGTGCCAACCGGCATGGTCAGGTCGGATCGGGGGTCAGGACACCGCATCCCGTCCCGCAGGGATCAGGAGTGGGCAGGCGTGGACCCCGAGGGTCTAGGTTTGGGCTCTTCGGTCATGGCGGTTCCTCCGAGTTGGGCTGCAGCAAGCCGGCCCGACATATCGATGGCACGGCTGGTCATCGCCGGCGGGCAGATCCGCGCGGCGGCATTATCGACAGGGCATGAATCGTGACGGCGACTCATTGCACAAAAGAAGATCAGGATAACGGCAGGCAACCATAACGGCATGATGGTCGAACAATAACGAGCTGCAGCTCATGGGCCGGTTCAGCAGGGAAACAACCGCACCCCATGAATATATTTCAAAATCACCAAGGCATATTTTGAAATATATATGGCAGAAACTTTCATTATTTAAATTCGCAACCCGTTCTATCGAAAACAACATTGTTTTCAATACACACGGTCCATCCTGTTATTTCACGCCAGCCTGGCTGACCATGCTCACGAAGAAACCTTCGAGCGGCCATGACGAGCAGACACGTGCCCATTACCAAGGGCTCGCGTGACAAGGCGTGCAATTGCTGGGGCGCGAGGCGGCATGGCTCGCAGAGGGAGTGGAACAATCCGGGGAACAATCCGGGGAACAACGCAGATCCCGGCGGGACTGGGTTGCAAGAGTCGGGATGACTCGCTAGATGCCACACTCTGAGCGATCAGAGTGAGGGAGAAGAAGGGATATCAACCTCAGTTCTGATTAGCCCACATCGCGCTGTGCAATCGGCTACAACTGTCGCTGTCCATAATATCCTTCCACCTGTTGATAACAGGTCAAGATTCTACCCAGAAATATGGGGTGGCGCAAAATATAAATTCATCTTTCGCCATCAAATTCCAATTAAGGACGGCAGAGATATTAATTATTGCGCGAAAACGGATTCATCCTCATTTAGCTCTGCAACACAGGGTTAATTGATCTGGATGGGGTTTTGCCCGAATTTTCCGGCCATCCACCGGATCCGGGCTGGAATCGGACTCAATGTGGGAATAGGATGCACGGCTTCCATCCATGACGCACAGGAAACAACAGACATGAATCGAAAATGGTCGCTCCCCATCGTGGCAATCGCGGGGGGAGCGTTACTCTGGCTCGGCAACACCTTTGGTATGAAATGGGCTCTGATGGCCCTGATCGGATTCGGCTTCGGCTTCACCCTCTCCTTCAGCCGCTTCGGCATCGTGTTCGGTTGGCGCGAGATGCTGACCAAGCGCAACAGCTACTACGTGCGGGTTCACCTGCTCACCATCGCCATCGAAATTCTGCTGTTCACCTGCTTCCTCTCCTTTAGCCACGCCCTGTTTGGCGATGCCATGGTGGGCAACGTGATGGCCATCGGCATTCCCTTCATCGTCGGTGCCTTCCTGTTCGGCATCGGCATGCAGCTGGCAGGCGTCTGCGCCACCGGCACCCTTTACTGCTGCGGCGAGGGGCAACCCCGCTTCTGGCTGGTGCTGCTCTGCTACGGCATCGGCACCCTGATCAGCAACCAGTTCCGCCCCGAGCTGGAGGCCACCTTCTCCAGCCATGTGGTGCTGGCAAAAGACCTGACCGGCAATATCTGGAGCGGCATGCTGCTCAACCTGGCGCTGGTCGCCGCGCTGTTCCTGCTGTTTCGCAAGAGCGAACTCAAGCGCACTGGCGAGCTCAAGCCCCTCTTCAGCGGCGGCAACCTGTTCTGGCGCGATGGCCGCTTCACCGTGCTGACCGGCGGCATCATCATAGCTCTGCTCAACTCGTCCGTGGTCGCCCTGCACGGCTCGGCCTGGACCATCACAGGCGCCGTCTATGACATGGCGCTGCGCGGTGCCTCCCTGTTCGGTCTGTTCGAGGGGCACCCCAAGCTGGCCCAGCCGCTCTTCATCAACCCCATGGTCGGTATGTTCTGGCTGGGGATCCTGGGGGCCATGCTGGCGCGCTGCATCAGCGGTGGCGGCACCTTCGCCCCGATGCGGCTTGGCAACAGCCTGGCCTCCATCCTCGGCGGCCTGCTGATGGGGATGGGCGCCATGTACAGCGCCTGCAACCTCGGCGGCTTCTTCGACGGCACGGCATCGGGCAGCCTGCACGGCTGGGTCTGGATGTTGATGGCCCTAGCCGGCAGCCTGATCGGCATCCGCCTGCGCCCGCTGTTCAGGCTCTGAGTCGCGAACCATCGATAACAACAACGGGGGCCAGGCCCCCGTTGTTGTTTCGGCAAACACCCCATCCCGGCAGCAATGTCAGGTGGGTGCCATGCCCTCGATCCGCTGGCGTTGCAGCCGCACCTGCGGGTGTGCAAAGTTCAGGTGATAGACCGAGTGACCGGCATGCAGGGTCACCTCGGTGGCGTGAGTGGCCACGAAGGAGGGGGAGCGTTCGGCCAGCAGTGCCAGCCCCTGTCCGAAGAACTGCAGCATGGAGAGACCCATGCCGTGCTCCATGTTGCGGATGAACTCGCCATCGACACTCGACTCGTCGAACAGGATCAACTCGGCGTTGAAACCCCGTGCCAGCATAGCGCGCGCCATGGCCAGTTTGGCATCGGCAGGGGCGATGGCGTCATGAATGGCGTGCACCATCAGACAGAAGGTCTGCGTGCCTCCCTGTGCGGCCATCTGATCGAGCTGGGAGGCACTAAATGCCCGGATGATGAAGGCATCCACATCGAACTCGTGCGGGTGCCCGGCCACCATCCGCCAGGGGGAATCCACGCACAGCGCCAGCTCCACCCCGCCTTGCAGGCTGCACTGGTACTCCACCGCACCGATGTCCCGTCCCACTACATAGGCCAGGTTGGGCTCGGCCCAGGAGGAGTTGTCAAACAGGGCGCGGACATAGCCGGGGCGAAACTTGTTGACCAGCTGCGCCAGATAGCCGCCGTAAGAGGAGCCGACCAGTATCAGGTTGTCGCGACTGCCGCCGTAACGGAGCATCGCATCTTCGATAGCATTGAGGATGTCGAGGGCGGCCATTACCCCGAAGTTCTGGTAGGCCCCATCAGGCGGTATCAGCAAGCCGTGAAAGCGCAGTGGCGCCGCCGGTTGCAAGGTGTCCAGCGCACGCAGCAGTGCGGCATCGGACGTCGTGGCGGGCAACCCCAGCAGGGCGAGTGCACGCACACGCTCATCAGGCAGCAAGGAGATGACCGCCCCCACCGCCGGGCGCGAACGCATGCAGAAATAGTCGACACAAAGCGCCGCCATGCCGTGCTGCGCGGCCACCTTTTCGCAGAATACCTGGCTGTAGGCCCCCAGATCACCGCCAAAGCCCGGGATATAGACCACCAGACCACCGCTGGCCTGCTCGGCCCCATGGATCCGGTAACGCACCTGACGCTCGCCACACAACCCCAATTCGACGTCGGGATGACCGACCACCTCGTGTTCGTAATAAGACATGCTGCCAACCTTGTTGAAAGGCCATGCCATGGGCATCACCTCGACCATGTCAGTTGGGGTCCTGATTATCCTTGCCCCACCCCCTGAACCGGGGAGCATGCGGCATAAAGAGCGCCGATGGAATCTTATTTCTTCTGCTCACCCCATGCAGGACGCTCGCTGCCGGGTTATTCCCCTATCTCAACCCCTTGAACAGCAGCAACAGGGCGAAGCCGGTGAACATCACCGCCGACAGCCGGTTGATCCCCCTGGCGAAGCGTTCGCCATAGCCTTGCGCCCCTACCCAGTGGAACACCAGGCAGTAGCCGCCATGCACCACCAGCACCACGGCGCTGAAGGTGACCGCCAGCAGCATGCACTGACCCAGCGCCCCGTGTTGAAAGTCGATGAACTGGGGGAACAGGCTGGTGAAGAAGATGATCGCCTTGGGGTTGAGCAGGCTGATGAGCGCCCCCTTGATGAAGCTGCGGCGGCAATCCCGATCCGGCCCGGCCCCCGGCACCGGGCTCACCGCCCGCTGGCGCCAGGAGTTGAGCCCCAGATAGAGCAGGTAGAGCGCACCGCCCAGGGTGAGGATCTGCTGGCCCGCGGCCAGCCAGCGGGTGAACCAGAGCACCGCCAGCGAGGCCAGGCTCGCCACCAGCAGGATGCCCACCGCCACCCCGCAAAAGCCGGCGATGGCATGGCGAGCACCCCGGGTCAGGGTGTTGCCTATGGTGTAGATCACGGCGGGCCCCGGGCTCAGCACGGTGCCGATGGCGAGCAGCAGATAGAGGGCATAATAGTCGAGCGTCATCGAGAGAGATTCCAGCGTGGATTGGCTGCCGCCCAGTATATTGACAGCCGCGACGCCAGCCAGACATAGTGGCGCCGGGCTTTATAAACCAGGAGTTTAGAGTGGACCGCTTGACCGCCATCGAGATCTTCGTCGAGGTTGCCCGCGCGGGCAGTTTCGCCGCCGTGGCGGAGCGCTTCGCGATGACGCCGGCCATGATCGGCAAGTACATCAAGTGGCTGGAGGCCAGGGTCGGCTCCCGCCTGCTCAATCGCAACACCCGTTGCCAGAGCCTGACCGAGGCGGGCCAGGAGTACCTCGCCGGCTGCCAGAGCCTGTTGCAGCACTACCGGGAGCTGGAGCAGAACACCCTGGCCAATACCGGCCAGGCGGCGGGCAGGATCCGCATCAACGCCCCCGTCACCTTCGGCAGCTACCGGCTGACGCCGCTGCTGTGCCGCTTCATGGAGCGCTACCCGCAGATCCGCATCGAGCTGGATCTGTCGGATCGGCTGGTGGACGTCATCGGCGACGGCTTCGACCTCATCTTCCGGATCGGCCAGCCCAAGGATGCCGGCTACATAGCCCGGCCACTGACCAGCACGGGCTCGGTGTTTTGCGCATCGCCAGACTATCTGCAACGCCACGGCACTCCCCTCACGCTGGCGGATCTGGCCAGCCACCACTGCCTGGGATTCAGCCCCTGGCTCGGCCAGTCGCGCCTGGCCGAGGCCTTTCCCCTCGAACAGCTGCACCTGTGGGACAGCCCCTTCATCAGCAACCACGGCGGCGCCCTCAAGGTGGCCGCCCTCAACCACGCCGGCATCCTGCTGCAACCGCGCGCCCTGCTGAGCGAGGAGCTAGAGCGCGGCACCTTGCAGGAGATCCTGGCGGATGCCCTGCCCGCCCCGCGCCCGGTCAATTTGCTCTACCCGGCCAGGGAGCCGCTGCCGCTGCGCCTGCGGCTGCTCATCGACCACCTGATCGAGCAGCGCCACCAGCTGTAGGGCGCAGCCCTACTCGCCGCGCTGCTTCACCCGGCGCAGATAGACATAGCCCTCCCCCGGGCTGCCCCAGCGCTGATAGGCATCGGTGTCATAGGCCCGATCCAGCAGTCGCACGCTGTGGGGGCCGATCCAGAGGTACTGCACCAGGGTGCTGGCACCGCCGAAATTGGTGGAGCAGCTGCCCACCTTGCTGTGGCCGGCATACTCCCCCGACGGCTGGCGAGTCAGCCAGATCTCGCAGCCCTGGCGCAGGGAGAGCTGTTGCGGGGTGAGGGAGTCGAGCAGCTCGGGCCGGCGCCAGGCACCGGCGAAGTCGATGGCCCGCGGCATGGTCAGCTCGGCCATCAGGATGCGGCCATCGGGCACCAGCGAGAAGCGGTAGATGCGCTGGCGAAACGGGCGCACCGCCCGCTCGGTCAAAAACTGCTCGGCATAGACCCAGCGAAAGCCCTTGTAGCCGGGCCAGATCTCCACCAGCCGCAGTTCGGCGCTGGTGAAGCGGCTGTCGTAGCTGGCCTGCTCGCGGCTGGAGAACTCGCCGGTAAACCAGGAGAGCAGCGGCTCCATGCTGGCAGGCTGCGTCGTGGTGGTGCTGTCAGGGGGCGTGGTGACGAAGGGGCCGGGTGCCGCCCAGGCCAGGCAGGAGAAGAGCAGCCCCCACAGGGCCGCCATCAGGCTGGTCATCGAATCCTTCCGAATCAGTGTCATGGCGGCGATTATATGAGCGAATGGCGTCAATATCCGCAACCTTGATCAAATGATTGCCGATCCGAAGCAAAATCATCGTATTAGCGTCATGTCCCGGCAACCGGACAGCCATCTACGCCAGGCTGGATCCGGCCTGAACACCCCGCATTCTGTCCTTGTGGGCGCTCTTTGAATCGGTTATCTCTCTTGCCATGCCCTGGGCAGCGGATGCCAGGGTCAGACAAGCAGCGCAATCAGGAGCAAGAGATGAAGAGAGCCGTAATCGCGGGCATGGTGGCCATTCTGCTGAGTGGCTGCGCGGTGAAGAACCAGGTCTCCCACAGCCTGCAGGCGATCCCGCTGACCGCCTTCCAGCAGAGTGAAAGCAACCCCAACCAGCGCATCTACAAGGAGCCCGGTGTGGATCTGCGCCAATACAATGAGGTGCTGCTCGATCCGCTCCAGTTTATCCGGCAGGAGAACGGCCAGTGGTACCTGTTGACCGCCAACGAGCAGAACGAGATCGGCCGCTACTACCACGCCACCTTCCAGCGCGAGCTGATAAACCACGGCGTCAAGATTGCCACCGCCCCCGGCCCCGGCGTGCTGCGGGTGCAGGCCGCCATCACCAACTTCGACCTGACCCGGCCCGACCCCAAGCTGCGGGATCTGCTGCCCGCCAAGATCGCCATCAACGTCACCCGCGAGGTGATCGGCAAGGAACCCTATCTGCTCAGGGTGGGCAGCATGGCCCAGCTGCTCGACTCCCAAAGCGGCAAGCTGCTGGTGCGGGTGATGGATGCACGCGAGAGCCCGGACACCACCCACAAGGAGAGCCCCATCACCGCCGGCGAGATGGCGAAAATGATCGACCAGTGGGCCGCCGGCCGCGCCAAGCAGCTGGCCGACAACCTGGGTCGCTGAACGGGCCGGCCGCCTCCCAAAAGGGGGGCTTTTGGAGCCATGACAGCTGCGTTATCGCCTGAATGTTGATAAGGTCATTACTTTATTGGCTGGAGAAAAAGATATGAAAAAAGCGCTGTTTCCCATTCTGGTTGCCGGCCTGCTGAGCGCCTGCAGCATGGCTCCGCAGCAGCAGGAGTGCGCCCCCATGGCTGGCGGATGGCAGAGTCAGCCGTTGCCGAACGCAGAGGCCGAAGCGGCGCTGGCCAGCGTGCTGGCGCGCATGAACACCTCCGCCAGGCTGGAGCGCATTCTCGAGGTGCGCAGCCAGGTGGTCTCCGGGATCAACTACGACATCGCCTTCCAGCTCGACAACGGCGAGGTGTGGAATACCCGCGTCTATCGGGATCTCGCCGGCCACTACCAGATGACCCGACCGGCCGCCCAGGGGGAACTGCCCGCCATGCCTTGCGTCAAGGCCAAATAGCCGCGACCATCGGGCCCCTCGCCAGAGGGGCTCATCTGACCAGCAAATCTCTGCTGTTCTCCCCGCACTCCGGCAGTCAGGATGACCCTTCCCGTGACCACATCCCCATAGAAAAGGAACCACTATGACCCGTCACCCCAGCATCAAGCACTGGCGCGAGCTGCAGGAGCCCGAACCCGGCCGCTACTCCGGCAGCGAGGAGCCGCTCTCTCTGGGCAGTGCCCTCGGCAGACACTACGGCTTTGCCCGTCTCGGCATTCACCACGAGCTGCTGCCGCCGGGCCGGCGCACCAGCTGGCCCCACGCCGAGGAGACCGAGGATGAGTTTGTCCACGTGCTGGAAGGCACTCCGGATGTCTGGCTCGACGGCGTGCTCCATCGGCTGCAACCCGGCGACTCGGTCGGCTTCAAGGCGGGCGACGGGTTGGCCCACACCTTCATCAACAACACAAATCAGCCGGTGCGGCTGCTCTGCGTGGGCGACACCGATCGGGCGGACAACCACATCCACTACGCCCTGCACCCCGAGCGCAACCGCTTCATCGGTGAGCGGCACTGGGATGCGGTACCCGAGCGCGAGCTGGGGGATCACGACGGCCTGCCCGACCAGCTGCGCGAGCGCAACGGCCCCTTCTAGGGCGCCGCAACCGGCCTCTGGTCGGCAAGCGGACGCAACCGACTATCCTTGATGGACCCAAGGCAACGAGGAAGAGAGATGAAGACAGGAACAGTGCGGCTGCATCGGGTGCTCAAGGCGCCGCCGATGCGGATCTACCGGGCCTTTATCGAGGCCGATGCGCTGGCCAAATGGCTGCCACCCCACGGCTTCACCTGCCAGGTGGAACAGCTGGAGGCCCGGGTCGGCGGCCACTTCCGGATGGCGTTCACCCAGTTCGGCAACGGCCACAGCCACGCCTTTGGCGGCGAATACCTAGAGCTCGAACCGGGCAAGCGCATTCGCTACACCGACAGCTTCGACGACCCCAACCTGCCGGGGGTGATGCACGTGACCGTGATCCTGACCGGGGTAGTGTGCGGCACCGAACTCGTCATCGTGCAGGAGGGGATCCCCGCAGCCATCCCGGTGGAGATGTGCTATCTCGGTTGGCAGGAGTCCCTGGCCCAGCTGGCGGCTCTGGTGGAGCCGGAGATCCCGCCGGGCTGAGCGACGCCCACGAAAAAGCCTGTCAGCCGGCAGGCTTTTTTTATTGCTGGCGGCCTGTGCGCCAAACCACCATCCGGGCTCAGCGGCCGGGGGCCTTGTCCAGCGGGAAGGTGAAGAGATCGCGGCGATAGGTCTCGACCACCAGGCTGAACGGCACGCCATCCCCCCGTGAGAGGATGGCCCTATGCTGCAGCACCCGCTCGGGGATCGCCAGCGGCTGGTCACTGCTGGCAAAGGTGGGCATCTGCATCTCCCAACCGGCCGGCAGGGGTGCCCACAGCAGGGTGGAAGAGAGGGTCAGGCGGCTGAAGTTCAGCGCCTTGACGGCCAGGCCAAACGGGGTATCGCTGGTGTCGAGGAGACGGTTCATCTCGGGTGTGAGGCGGCTTTTCACATACCAGTTGTCCGCTTCGGAGAAGACATGATCGCCGCAGGCGAGCTGTACCCGGCGATAGCCAACGGGCTCGTCGGCCGCGATCTTGAGCTGCTCGCGGACGGTGGCGTCGGCCGGTTTGCGGGTATCCTGATCACGCAGGGCGCGGATGCGCGGCTCCCCGGCCATCCGGTGGTCGGCGCACCAGTTTTGCAGGGTGACGGTGGCGCTCGGGTTGCTGAGCAGGGTGGCATTGAGGGTCTGCAGCAGCGCCTGCGCCTTGAGACGGGTGACGGGGGTGTCGGGCCAGCTTGCGGCGACGCTTTCCTGCGCCTGCACGGCGCCATGGCACAGCAAGGCCGCCAGCATCATTACTCGGATCTTCATGTTTCTCTTACCCTTTCTACTTTGACGCCGGATTGTAACCGCGCGAGGGCTGAAGACCACGCCTTTATGCCCAGAGCCGTCGCCGGCGACCATGCCGCTAGATCTGGCTCGCCCCCCGTTCGCGGATAAAAAAAGCCTGCCAGCGGGCAGGCTTTTTCGTACCAGAGTGCAGCTTATTGCAGCTTGATGGCGCCCAGGTAATCCCCCTTGCCGAGCTCGACCCCGGCCTGGCGCAGCAGGGCATAGGTCATGGTGAGGTGGAAGTAGAAGTTGGGGATGCCGTACTCGTGCACGCAGGTGTGGCCGTCCATTCCCTTGCCACCGGCCCAGTAGGGGGTGTAGTGGCCGCTCGCATACTGGCTGAAGTCGGCCTCCAGCTTGCTCTGCAGATAGGTGAGGGTCTTGGCCACATGGGCGCGCAGATCCGCCATGGTCTTGGGGTCATCCCCCAGCACCGGCGGCTCGCTCAGGCTGGCGGTGGCCACCACGGCACGGGCGCTGTCGCAGCAGATCAACACCTGCTTGGCCAGCGGCAGCATGTCGACGATGAGGCGCTCATTGAAGAAGTTCTCTACGTTGAATTTCTTGGCGGCGGCGTGGGCCTCGGCCTTGGCCAGACAGTGGTCGAGGTTGGTCAGCATCTTGATAAACTGGGCGGCGATCTCACGATTCATAATGCGCTCTCGGTTGGTTGAAGGCGGTTGCACGAGCGGCATCCACTATAGCGTATCCCCCCGTTTGTTCGAGCCCGCTCCCGCAAAATGCCGGCCCCGGCCAGCTGCCCAGCGACAGGATTGGACGACCCCTGCGGCTGCCGATATGCCGAGGCCCTCTTTGGCTCTTTTTTGATCTGTGACATGTATCACTCTTTTACAGGGGCGTAGGCTGATTCGCGCAGCCCGGGCATGTCGCCGGGCACAACCAAAGGAGAGTGCCATGAAAATCTATGACCGAAACCGCAATGCGCTCACACCGGGTCAGCGGGTGATGATCGCTGCCACCGGCGCCGTCGACGTACTGAAAGAGGCTCACACCGATAACCTGACCCCCTATCAGGCCGAGCACGAGCAGTGCGTGCTGCTGGCCAACTCCCGGGAGCGCTACGCCCCCATCGAGTTGATTAGACTAGGCTGATACCCGGCGTTACCTGTCACCCTACTCTTTACAATTCACCCGGCCGCCGCGCCCCGTTGGGGCCGGGTTTCTGATCTCCCTTCCCTATGTGACCCCAGCTTCTACGCAGGTTCGCGCAAGGATGCGTCAATCAACCTTGGCACCTGCGGCTCCAAGCGGCAGGATGGCATCCCCCATACGATTGATTACCAGCAGTGAATTTTGATATTCATTTGATGCTATTTCAGTGCACTTTCTACCGCCCTAGACTGCTTCTCGAACCTTAACGAGGAGTCTTGTATGAAACTCATCCATATTACTTTGCTGGCCGGCACCATAACTTCGGCCCTCTCTTTCAACACCTTCGCCGGTGACCTGGTCTCGGTGCAGTTCAGCGATGGCCGCGCCGCCGTGACCGGCGTCGAGGCGGTCAACAAAGCGCTCAACCCCATCGGCGTCAACGTGGTCACCGTCGACATTCCAGACGCCGCCAGGCCGCTGCTGGAGGCCTCCCATCGCCGCGCGTTGACCAAAGCGGAGCACGGCGCCCTGATTGCAGCCTTCAACCTGAGTCAGGGGGAGCTGCTGGAGCAGGCCAGGCTCGCAGGCCGCGAGCCCGCGGTGCAAGGTGGTGGCGTCGCCACCGAAGAGACAGGCGTCGGCCCCTACCCCAAGGTCTATGACCTGATGGCGCTGGACGAGCGCACCCGCAGCGCCGTGCTCGGCAAATATGGCCGCATGCACGTCAACTCCGCCGAGGACGGCACCGATATCGACGAGGTGATGACGGTGGTCAGCGGCGGGCCGTTCCGCTGGGGCTTTACCCTGCAAGACGGCAGCATAGCCCGCTTCCAGATAGACAAGGTGGGCCTTGAGGACAAGGCCGTGCGGATCAGCTATCACGGACTGGGCATGCACGCCGGGCTGATGGATGCCAAACAGGGGCTGCTGGTGGCCTTCGCCCACGGTCCCGAGGCATTCACCATGCGCTACCAGGCCGACGTGCCCCACGCCCAGCTGCTCGGCACCAACCCCTGGGCCGATGTCGGCATCAGCCTGCCTCCCGCACCGGGCAAGGTGCAATAAGCCACCGCGGCACCGGGCGGTCGGGTCAAGGCCCTGCCGCCCTAGTTGCACCTCTCTGTTACCTGGCGCCCGGCGAGCCGGATTGGGTGAATTCACCGCGCCATGATGGCACCATCATTTACCAGTGGTGAATTATCGGGGGCAGGATGAACAAGATCACGGCGCTGAACGTCTTTCGCCGGGTGGTGGAGATGGGCACCTTCAGGGCGGCGGCAGATGACCTGCACCTCTCACAGGCAGCGGTCAGCAAGAACATCAACGAGCTGGAAGCCTATCTCGGCATCGCCCTCATCAACCGCACCACCAGGCGGCTGAGCATCACCGAAGCCGGCATGACCTATTACCGCCAGATTTGCGCCGTGCTGGACGGCCTGGAGGCCGCCGACCAGTCCATCATGGCCACCTCCTTCACCCCCAGGGGCAGGCTCAGGATCGGCATGCCCATGTCCTACGGGCTGATCCGGCTCAACCCCCTCGTCTGCGAGTTCCAGCGCCGCTATCCGGCGATCGGCATCGAGGTGATCCTGAGCGACGCCTACATGGATCTGGTGGATCAGGGGCTGGACGTGGTGATCCGGGGGGCAGGCACCCTGGATGACTCCACCCTGCGCGCCAAACCCTTGTGCCAGGTGCAGCGGGTGCTGTGCGCAGCACCTGACTATCTCAAGGAGGCGGGTCAGCCCGCCCACCCGGAGGATCTCAAAGAGCACAACTGCCTGCGCTACAGCCTCTCCTCCTCCCCCGGCAAGTGGTGCTTTAGCCGGGCAGAGGAGAGCCTGGCGGTGGATGTGCGCCCTGCCAGCTTCACCGCCAACAACGGCATCGCCCTGAAACAGGCGGCGGTGCAAGGGCTTGGGGTGATCCTGGTGCCACACGAGTTCGTAGCGAACGACCTAGCGGACGGCACCCTGGTGAAACTGTTCCCCGACTGGCAACCCGACCCCCACGCCCTGTTCGCCGTCTACCCCTTCCACAAGGAGCAGTCCCCCAACGTGCGGCTCTTTATCGAATTTATCGTCAAGGCGTTTCAGCCGAGGTAGCCCGACAGGCGGGAGCTTGAGGCATTCACCTGTTGGAACCCGCCTGCATGTAGGTTCGATTAGCGAAGCGTAATCGGACGTTCGTGGAATCGGACGTTCGTGGAATCGGACGATCGCGTCATCGATCGCTCCCTCTGGCTACCGCCCGCCGTCCAGGATGACGCCCCTTGCCTGTGTTGCCGATGTATCCGCAAATAGTCGCCTGCCAAGCTGGCGGATCAGCAGCAGCGGCGACAACAGGGTGAGCAGCAGCCAGTGGGTGTGGGGCAGGATAAAGCTCCAGATGATCTCGTGAGGTAGCCAGGTCGACGCGGTTGCCGTCATAAAGGCAATGTCATAGGTCTCCCACAACCAGAGTCCGGCAAAGAGCGGCAACAACAGCGGACGGGGTGTCAGCAAAAACAGCGGCAAGTAAACACAGGCGAGTACGGCGCTGAACTCCAGCATGGCCGGGGTCAGCTCAGCCAAGGTATGACTGGGGGAGAGACCGCTCCATTGGACAGGCGTCCCCTCGGCCAGTGCAGGCCACCAGGATGCGTATTGAAACAGGGTAAACGAAATCAGAAACAGCAGGCTGGTCAGCAGCGCCAGCGCCGTTTTTCGCAACAGCCAGCGCCCCATCCGGCGCAGTGTCGGCATCCACTTAGACATCAATGACTCCCATCTGGTGACGGGGCAGTATGCCTTGGCTGGCGGCGTGATCAAAGCCGCCCTGCAGACCCTCTTGCCTACGCCCACACGCTCTTCTGCCTCCGAGTTACAGCCAAGAGCGACATGTTGGTTCCATTGACCAGGCGTCATCGGGCATATGGGGAGCTAGACGGGTGCCCGCATCTGAAGATGTGTCACTCGTTGACACCCTGCCTGGGTGATTGTTGATCACCAAGCTTCGTGCGAGACTCTTCATCGCGTTATCCAGGGACAATTGAGACCAGCATGGACAACGTCGCCTTGACGACCCCTCTGTCCTGACAAGCCGAGAGGCCAGGGCCAAAAACAGGCCCATCACATGATGGGGCAGCAAAACAGTCATCAGGACATGACGAGGGTACAGGGCTCAATGACATGACGCAGGAGCCTGCAAGATCGCCCCCTCACCATGACCAGACACAGGGGAGCAAACATGAAGGATCAGGCTGCAACCGTACTCTGCTTTGAGCATGTCACCATAGCGAGAGACTGCATGGACACGCTCCAGGCGCTGGGGTTTAACGTGATTCGCATCGCCTATTCTGCCGAGGTGTTTACCAGGCTGCCATTTCTCAATTTTGATTACCTTTTCAGCATCAACTTCAACCCCCTCCTCTCTCAAGCGGCCGAAGCGTTGCGCAAGCCCTACATTGCCTGGGTGGTCGATACACCCTGCTATGGCATGCATCATGACGCCATCTCCAACCCCCTCTCCTTCACGTTTGTCTACGACCTTGCCGTAGCAAGCAGGCTCAAGGAGAGGAGCAATGGCAACGTCTACTACCTGCCGGTCGCCATCAACGAGCAGCGCCAACTGCCAGCCGAGCCGGGTTATGACCACGATATCTCCTTCATCGCCAACCTGACCCCGCCGGAATACCAGACCCACATCAAGCCACGGCTGGCCCCCGGCCCGCTGCAAACGCTGGAAGAGCTGATTGGGCACATCGATGCGCACCTGGAGGGGCGGCCCCTGGCTGCACAACTCACGGAATCTCATCTACGGCTTGTGAAAGAGGTGTATCCGCTGAGCGGGCTACCCTACCTGAGCGAATATGAAAAACTGGCGTATCTGCTGGGCCGCGAACACTCCTATCGGGAAAGGGTGTCCTGTATCCAGGCTCTGGCGGCCCGGTTTGAACGGGTCGCCGTGTACGGAAACCCGGAGTGGGCGACACACACGCAGACCTATTGCGGATACGCAGAACATTACCAAGCGATGCCACGCCTGTTTCAACGCAGCAGGATCAACCTGAATCTGGTGCGCAGTTTCGTCGAGTCGGGGCTCCCCATGCGGGTGTTTGATATTCTTGGCGCCGGTGGATTCATGGTGACCAACGACAAGGAGGATCTGCATCATCTCTTCACCCCGGGCAAGGATCTGGTGATCTTCCGCGACAAGCAGGATCTGCTGGAGATCTGTCGCTATTACCTGAGCCATGAGGAAGAGCGCGCCGCCATCGCCGCCCATGGGCAACAGACGGTGCTGGCCCACCACACCTATCGAGCGCGCCTGATCAGCTTGTTCCAGACCGTCCAGAGTGAGCTGGCAAGCCTGCAACCCTCTGGTGTACAAGCGCATTCAAATAACTGACGGCCATGTCTGATATCAGACGGTGAGTGGCCATTCTCCCTGTCAGCCCGTAGCAGGTTCGATCAGCGAGCTGTAATCGAACCTAAGTCCCTGGCCTGCGTAGCGTCAGCATCCATTTAGGCATCAATGACAAGCGGCATGCCGCGGTTCGCTGCACCGTCCAAGTGCCGCACCATGCCGGTAAATTTCCGGAATATTGAATCCCGTCACACCGGCGGTGGTTTGAGTAGTTGCCCGGCCACAGAGCCTCATGCGAACCTTTAAATCCCGTTAATCCACTCAAACCAAACACTATGTTCAGGCAAATAATGATGAGTGCTGCCCTGCTGTCGGCGGCGCTGCTTTCCGGTTGTGCTTCCGTACCCATGGCCGATGCCACCGCAGACGCTCAGGCCAAGCAGTTTGTGGCGCCCAAGGATGCGGCCAACCTCTATATCTATCGCAACGAGACCTTCGGTGCGGCGGTGAAAATGCCGCTGCTGGTCGATGGCATGGTGGTCGGCGATACCGTGGCCCACACCTATATCCTCAAGCAGGTGACGCCGGGCAGCCACACCATCACCTCCAAGTCGGAGAACGATGCCACCCTGACCCTCAGCACCGAGGCGGGTAAAAACTACTACGTCTGGCAGGAGGTCAAGATGGGCTTGCTGATGGCCCGCTCCAAGCTGAGTCAGGTCAGTGAGGAGGAAGGCAAGCAAGGGGTGATGGAGAGCAAGTTGGTCAAGTGACCAGATATTTTCACCTCACAAGCAGGGCGTAGCCTTACCAGCTACGCCTCTGTCAGAAAGGTTGGTGTCCCATATTTCCTGTCCGTGTAGGTTCGATTAGCGAAGCGTAATCGGACGATCGCGTAATGGAACATCCACACCATCACAACCTGCAAGCAGATCGAAGTGAGGCAAGGCTATGCTTGGCTTTTCGGTCTCAACAAGGGAAAGAGGATGGCCAACTGGCGGCGGGCATGGTGGCCCGGCGGAACCTGGTTCTTTACCGTCAACCTGCTGGAGCGGCGCAACAACCGGTTGCTGGTGGAGCAGATCGACCTGCTGCGTCACAGCGTTGCCAAGGTGCAACAGGCTCACCCCTTCGCCATTCACGCCTGGGTGGTGTTGCCCGACCATCTTCACTGCATTCTCTCATTGCCGGAGGGGGACAGCGACTTCCCCCTGCGTTGGCGGCTGATCAAAAGCCACTTTTCCCGCGCCTTGCCGGTGAACGAGCGCCGCAGCCAGACCCGGCTACGCCACGGGGAGCGGGGCATCTGGCAGCGCCACTACTGGGAACACCTGATCCGGGATGAGCAGAATCTGCCATATGGATTACATCCATATCAACTCGCTCAAACATGGTCATGTCACCCGGGTGGCCGATTGGCCCTATTCCACCTTCCATCGTTACGTGGCGAGCGGCGTCTATCCGTTGGATTGGTGCGGGTCAGGGGATGGGGCGTTGGGATGATTGGGGTAAACCCGTCAAGGGTTATGCCTTTGTGAACGTCCGATTACGCGATCGTCCGATTACGCTTCGCTAATCGAACCTACGGGCTATCTAGTAGTCATAGATGCAGTAAATACGATCGAATCTTCCTAACGTTAAATCCTCTCGGTGGACAATAAAATTCAACCGCATAGAGTGCTCACTATAGAGGACTTTGAGCAGCACCAGATAATCTTCGGCATTGCCGCCTAATTCAGCCGCAGCGTGAAGTTCGGGGGCTTTATAGCGACTATCACCATGGCTGTTAATGCTGGCGATACCATCATAATACGGCAGCGGCTGCTCGGGGACGAGCAATGCCTGTAAGTTGGGTGACTGCCAGTCGGTATTAGCCCATTGCGATTGAGTGAGAATCTGACCAGGGATAAACCCGTGCTCATTCAATTGTATCAGCTCATAGCCCTTGAGCTGCTCTTGCCACTCTGGTGCCAATTCATCATCTACAACCTCAAGGGCCTCCAGCACCATGGCTTGTTGCGGTTCTGGTAGCGCTTGTAAACGAGCCTTGGCTAACCCTACTAAATGCGGGTTGTCATTATTAATCATGTCAGTGGCTATCATCTTAATGCTAGCAATCCCCTGAAGTTGATAAGCCGCCTCATACTCATAATTTGCACAGACAGCCTCGTCGAACTTAGGTTCGACAATCGTTTTCCCAGAGTTAAGCTGCTGATCTTCAGCGACATAATAGACATGGCCGCGAAGCATTTCCGAGAATCGCCAGCGCTCCAAAAAGAATAACAGTCGCCCTTCTCGGGGCAAGTAAGATTGAAACGCCTTCAGTTCGCTACAATTGATTTGTGCGATAAATTGCATGGGCACACGAAAGGCCTGCGCCGCCTCGTCCCAATCCCAAAGATGCGCCTCATCAGCCTCCCAGTCGTCCTGCCAGTCCTCCCGCCAATGCTCATTAATAAACTCGCGAGTATGACCAAAGCTCTCAACATAGCCATCCAGCATCTCCTCCCTTCCAACCAAAGTCACCGGATAATCCATGCCGACAGGCAAATCCGGCAATCCACCCAATCGGCTGTTACCTAACTGGGCATAGTCTTCGTTTGCGCAGGGATAGAGGTCGACACTACTGCGCATAAACGCCGAGAGAACGTTGGCAAGCTTGGGGTCTTTAAACTGTGCCAGCTTTTGCTCGAGCAACTGCTGACGAATGGGGGAATTTTCTGCTAACAACATATCCATATTTACCTCACCAAAAAAATTATTATGCCCCCCCTGCCTTTGGTAACCCGGTCACTTGGTAGTGGGATCGATAGGCCACAGTTTGCTAATTGCCCTATGATCTTCTCCGCTTGGGATCAATCAAATAACGGGCTCATAGGCTCAAATAGCGAATCACATTCGGACGATCGCGTCATTAAATATGTTGCGATAACGGATATAACCAACCCGGCCTAAAGCCGGGTTGGTTATATCAAAAGACGGAAGAAATCAGAGCGCACCCAATCTGGCATACGCAGTCACCAGCCACTTGGCGCCGACGTCGTTGAACTGGATCTGCCCCCGGCTCTGCTGGCCGAGCATGATGCCGCTGGCTTCGAAGATCTGTTGCACTTCGTTCTGACTAAAACGGCCGTGCAGGAACACCAAAGTCAGAGGCAACGTCAGGGACGCCATCAGGGATGATGGCGTAGCCGCAGTCGGCACAGGGATGTGCCGTCTGCGGCGGCCCGGCCGACGTTGGCTCTGGCCCGAGGGCACTGGCGAAGCCAGCGGATTAGTGGGGGAGAAGACCTTTGGTGACTTTGGGTCTTTCCAAAGTCACTCGCCCAAGCCCGAAGGGCAGGCGAAACCCTGTCGAGGGCCCTGCCCTCGCGTCCTGCACGGCGCAGCTGTGCTGCCAACAGCTAGGCACACCATATACCCATGACGCGAACGTCCGATTACGCTTCGCTAATCGAACCTACAGTACTGACAAAAAAGGAGCCAACGGCTCCTTTTTCTATTGATGGCGGGTGCGCTGCGCCCTACAGCGCCTCAAGGCGGGCATACGCCGTCACCAGCCACTTGGCGCCGACGTCGTCGAACTGGATCTGCACCCGGCTCTGCTGGCCGACCCCTTCGAAGTTGAGCACTATGCCTTCCCCGAATTTTGGATGCAGCACCCGCTGACCGAGCTTGATGCCGCTGGCGTCGAAGCTCTGCTGCACCTCGTTCTGGCTAAAGCGGCCGTACTGGGTGGGGCGGCTGACCTGGGTGCGCAGCCGGATCTCTTCCAGACACTCGGCGGGCATCTCGCGGATAAAGCGGCTCGGCTTGTGGAACATCTCGCGGCCGTAGATGCGGCGGCTCTCGGCATAACAGATGTAGAGCTTCTCCATGGCGCGGGTCATGCCGACGTAACAGAGGCGGCGCTCCTCTTCCAGCCGGCCCGACTCCTCGGTCGATTGCTGGCTGGGGAACATGCCCTCTTCGACGCCGACCAGCAGCACCAGCGGGAACTCCAGCCCCTTGGCGCTGTGCAAGGTCATCAGCTGCACCGCGTCGGCATATTCGTCCGCCTGATTCTCGCCGGATTCCAGCGCCGCGTGGGCGAGGAAGGCGGAGAGATCGCTCATATCTTCCAGCTCATCCGGCCGCTGGTACTGGCGGCAGGCGGTGACCAGTTCGTCCAGGTTTTCTACCCGCGCCTGGGACTTCTCGCCCTTCTCCGCCAGATACATGGCCTTGAGGCCGGAGTGCTGGATGGCGATATCCGCCTGCTGGTGCAGGGGCAGCATGGCGACCTGCTCCTCCAGCGTGTCAATGAGCTCGACAAAGCCGCGCACCGCGTTGCCGGCACGGCCGGTCAGCACCTTGTCGTTGAGCAGGGTCTTGGCGGACTGCCAGAGGTTCTGGCCCTGATCCCGGGCGTTATTGCGCAGTATCTCCAGGGTGCGATCGCCGATGCCCCGGGTCGGGGTGTTGACCACCCGCTCGAAGCTGGCGTCGTCGCCACGGTTGTTGATAAGACGCAGGTAGGCCATGGCGTCCTTGATCTCCTGGCGCTCGAAGAAGCGCAGGCCGCCGTAGATGCGATACGGCATGGCGTCCTGCATCAGCGCCTCTTCCAGCACCCGTGACTGGGCGTTGGAGCGATAGAGGATGGCGCAGTCGGCCAAGAGGCCGCCCTTCTCTTTCCAGTCCTTGAGGCGGCCGACCACGAAGCGGGCCTCGTCCACCTCGTTGAAGGCGGCGTACAACGAAATCGGCTCGCCCTCGGCCCCCTCGGTCCACAGCTCCTTGCCGAGGCGCTCGGCGTTGTTGGCGATCACGCTGTTGGCGGCCTTGAGGATGTTGGCGGTGGAGCGGTAGTTCTGCTCGAGGCGGATGGTTTCGGCCCCCTGATAGTCGGTCAGGAAGCGCTGGATGTTCTCGATCTTGGCGCCGCGCCAGCCGTAGATGGACTGGTCATCGTCGCCGACGATCATCACCTTGCCGGTGTCCCCTGCCAGCATCCGCAGCCAGGCGTACTGGATGCCGTTGGTGTCCTGGAACTCGTCCACCAGGATGTTCTGGAAGCGGTCGCGGTAGTGCTCGAGGATGTGGGGCTTGTTCAGCCACAGCTCGTGGGCGCGCAGCAACAGTTCTGCGAAGTCCACCAGCCCGGAGCGATCGCAGGTCTCCTGATAGGTCTTGTAGATCTGCTGATAGGTGCGGGTGACGGGGTCGCCGTAGAGGTCGATGTCGCCGGGGCGCAGCCCCTCGTCCTTCTTGCCGTTGATGTAGCCCATCACGGCGCGCGGGGCCCAGTGCTTCTCGTCGAGGTTGAGCGCCTTGAGCACCCGGCGAATGAGGCGGTACTGGTCGTCGGAGTCGAGGATCTGGAAATCCTGCGGCAGCCCCGCATCCAGATGGTGGGCCCGCAGCAAGCGGTGGGCGATGCCGTGGAAGGTGCCGATCCACATGCCGCGCACGCCGTCGCCTATCACCTTCTCGACCCGGCCGCGCATCTCGGCCGCCGCCTTGTTGGTAAAGGTCACCGCGATGATGGAGAAGGGTGAACAGCGTTCCACCTGCATCAGCCAGGCGATACGGTGCACCAGCACCCGGGTCTTGCCCGAGCCGGCACCGGCCAGCACCAGCAGGTTGCAACGGGGGGCCGCCACCGCGTCTCTTTGCTTGTCATTGAGCCCGTCGAGCAGGGTTGAAACGTCCATCACCACTCCTGTTTATTTATACAGGCGGGGATTATACGACCTGCGGCGCCGCAGACCAAATCGGCGTATGAGGGATCGCCGCCCTCCGGCTTTCCACCGCACCTAGTGGGGGCCTGACCACAGAGAAAAATCCATCAGTTGGCACCATTGGAAGCCACTTTTTGGCCGATTTCAGGAAAACGCTTGCTTATAACCTCATGAATACAAACAGAAATGTCATTTGGAGCCAATTATTCACAGAATTTAAATCTAAAAACAGGCATCAAAACAACAACTTATAAAGTCATTTGCTTATATTTCAAACCGTTAACGCAAACGTTTTTCCTTTATGATCTCCTTGACCCGTACCACGGCTCACTTACAGTTAGCCGGCGTGCTTTATGGCCTGCCCCGGCAGGTTGTGGACCCTCACATAACAATCAAGGATACGATCGTGACTAAAGTGCTCAAGCTGGCCACCGTTGCCGCCCTCACTCTCGCTGCCCTTTCTGCCCAGGCAGCCTCCCAGCCCGCCGTCATCTACGACACCGCAGGCAAATTCGACAAATCGTTCAACGAAGCCGTGTTCCGCAATGGCGTCGAAGTCTACAACAAGGACAAAGGCGTCAAGGTCAAGGAGTTCGAACCCCAGAACGAAGCCCAGCGCGAGCAGGGTCTGCGTCGTCTGGCCAGCCGTGGCAATGGCCCGATCGTGGCCGTCGGCTTCAACATGGGTTCCGCGGTAGAGAAGGTCGCGACCGAGTTCCCGAACACCCAGTTCACCATCATCGACATGGTGGTCGACAAGCCGAACGTCCAGTCCGTCATCTTCAAGGAGCATGAAGGTTCCTTCCTGGTGGGCGCACTGGCTGCCATCGCCTCCAAGAGCGGCAAGGTCGGCTTCGTGGGCGGCATGGACATCCCGCTGATCCGCAAGTTCGAGTGCGGCTACGAGCAGGGCGCCAAGTACGTCAATCCGAAGATCGAAGTGTTCCAGAACATGACCGGCTCCACCCCGGCAGCGTTTGCTGACCCGGCCAAGGGTGCGGAACTCGCCAAGTCCCAGTTCGCCAAGGGCGCCGATGTTGTCTATGCCGCCGCCGGCGGTACCGGCATCGGTGTTTACCAGGCCGCCAAGGACGAAGGCAAACTGGCCATCGGCGTGGATTCCAACCAGAACCACCTGCAACCGGGCACCATGCTGACCTCCATGGTCAAGTCGGTGGGCCTGGCCGCCTACCAGACCTGGGATGACGCCGCCAAGGGCACCTGGAAACCGGGTATCAAGAACCTGGGCCTGGCCGAGGGCGGGGTGGATTGGGCACTCGACAAAGACAACGAGAAGCTGATCACCCCCGAGATGAAAGCCAAGGTGGAGGCCATCAAGGCCGAGATCATCTCCGGCAAGGTCAAGGTGCACGACTATATGAGCGACAGCACCTGCAAATACTGAGTAACCGCTACTACTCTCAACCCAACGACCGGCCCGCACGGGCCGGTTTTTAGTCTCTTTTCATGACCCGCAAGGACTGCATCATGGACCAGACAGATCGCTATGCCATCGAATTAAGGGGTATCGATAAGCGGTTTGGCGAAGTGTACGCCAACAAGCAGATCGACCTTAAGGTTCGTAAAGGCAGCATTCACGGCATCGTCGGCGAAAATGGCGCCGGCAAGTCGACCCTGATGAGCATCATCTACGGTTTCTACCACGCCGACAAAGGCGAGATGTTCATCGACGGCAACCCCTTCAAACCCCATGGCTCACAGGATGCGATCGCCGCAGGCGTGGGCATGGTGCACCAGCACTTCATGCTGGTGAACAACTTCACCGTATTGGAAAACGTCATTCTCGGCGCGGAAAACGGCTGGCACCTGGGCCAGAGCCTGGCGGCGGCCGAAAAACTGCTGGGCGAGCTGGCACGGGACTATGGTCTCGAAGTGCCGCTGCACGAGAAGGTCGAGGATCTGCCGGTGGGCCTGCAACAGCGGGTCGAGATCCTCAAGGCGCTCTATCGTGGCGCCCGCATCCTGATCCTGGACGAGCCGACCGGGGTACTGACCCCGCAAGAGGCGGATCACCTGTTCGAGGTGCTCAAGAAGCTGCGGGATCAGGGGGCGACCATCATCCTTATCACCCACAAGCTGCGGGAGATCCTGGCCATCACGGATCAGGTCTCCATCATGCGCCGGGGTGAAATGGTGGCCCACGTCGCCACCAGGGATACCGACAAGGAGCAGCTGGCCGAACTGATGGTGGGCCGCAAGGTGCGTCTCAAGGTCGACAAGGGGCCGACCCAGCCGGGCGACGCCAAGCTCAAGGTCGATGGCCTCAGCTATGTGGATGACGCCAGGGTGGAGCGGGTCAAATCCGTCAGCTTCGAGGTGCGGGCCGGTGAAGTGGTCGGCATCGCCGGCGTCTCCGGCAACGGCCAGTCCGAGCTGCTCAGCCTGCTCGGCGGCATCCTCAAGCCCAGCAAGGGCAGCTTCACCATCACCGGCAACGGTCAGGCCCACGAGGTGAGCGTGAGCCACCCGGCCGACCCGGAGCGGGTGCGCAACTTCGGTCTCGGCCACGTGCCGGAAGACAGGCACAAGATGGGTCTCATCAACCGCTTCGAGGCGAAAGAGGCCTTCATCCTCGGCTATCACCGCCGCCCCCAATACAACAAGGGCTGGCTGCAGAACAAGGAGGCGATCCTGCAGGATTGCCAGGCCAAGATGGACAAGTGGGACGTGCGCCCGCCCCATCCCGAGCACAAGACCGCCAACTTCTCCGGCGGCAACCAGCAGAAGCTGGTGATCGCCCGGGAAGTGGAGCAGGACCCGGACGTACTGCTGATCGGCCAGCCGACCCGTGGGGTCGACATCGGTGCCATTGAGTACATCCACCAGCAGATCATCGCCATGCGTGACAAGGGCAAGGCAGTGTTGCTGGTGTCGGTGGAGCTGGACGAGATCATGAGCCTCTCTGACCGCATCCTGGTCATCGCCGACGGTCGCATCGTCGGTGAGCTGGATGCCGCCAAGGCGGATGAACGCACTATCGGTCTGATGATGGCGAACATAGTTCCTGACGAGGTGGCGGCAAGCCAATCACAAGGAGCCACATCATGAAGGTCACCGCCACTTGTAACGGATTCGGCCTGCTGATGGTCAACACTCCCGTCTTCGACCAGATTGCCAAGGAGGCTCGCCCATGAGCCAAGCACGTATCCCTGCCTGGATCTCCGTGGGCGTACTACCCGCGGTCAACATCCTGCTGGCCTTCCTGGTGTCGGCCATCCTGTTCTACTACCTCGACATCAACCCGGTCGATGCCGCCGAGATCATGTGGTACGGCGCCTTCGGCACCGGTGAAGGGGTCGGTTTCACCCTCTACTACGCGACCGGCTTCATCTTTACCGGCCTGTCGGTGGCGGTGGCCTTCCACGCCGGCCTGTTCAACATCGGTGGCGAGGGGCAGGCCTATATCGGCGGCCTCGGCGTCGGTCTGGTCTGTCTGCTGCTGGGTGACTCCCTGCCGTTCGCCCTGCTGCTGCCGCTGGCCATCATCGCCGGCGGCCTGTTCGGCGCGGCCTGGGCCTTCATCCCGGCCTGGCTGCAAGCCAAGCGCGGCAGCCACATCGTCATCACCACCATCATGTTCAACTTCATCGCCGCCTCCCTGATGGCCTACCTGCTGGTCGAGGTGTTCAAGCCGGCGGGCTCCATGGCCACCGAGAGCAAGGTGTTCGCCGAGGCGAGCTGGCTGCCGAAGATGAGCGAACTGGCGGGGGCATTCGGCATGGAGATGTCGAACAGCCCGCTCAACATCAGCTTCTTCTGGGCACTGCTCTGCGCGGCCCTGGTGTGGGTCTTTATCTGGCATACCCGCTGGGGCTACGAGATCCGCTCGGTCGGCGCCAGCCAGAGTGCGTCAGCCTATGCCGGCATCTCCTATCCCAAGGTGGTGATCCTGGCCATGGTGATCTCCGGCATGCTGTCGGGCTTCTTCGCCCTCAACGTGCTGCAGGGTGAACTGCACCAGATCAAGCTCAACTTCGTGGAAGGGTTCGGCTTCACCGGCATAGCAGTGGCGCTGATGGGGCGCAACCACCCGGTCGGCGTCATCATCGCCAGCCTGCTGTTCGGCTTCCTCTATCAGGGTGGCGCCGAGCTGAGCTTCGAGTTCGGGGTGGACCGCAACATAGTGGTGGTGTTGCAGGGTCTGGTGATCCTGTTCTGTGGCGCCCTTGAGCACATGATGCGTCCGCGTATCGAGCAGCTCTATCTGGCGTTTGCCAACCGCTCAGCCGCGCAAGCCAAGGGGGCCTGATCATGTTTGAAATTCTGATCCTGATGCTGGATGCCACCATCCGCACCGCGCCGCCACTCATTCTGGCGGCCATGGCCGGCATGTTCTGCGAGCGCTCCGGGGTGGTCAACATCGCCCTGGAGGGCAAGCTGCTGGCGGCGGCATTCGCCAGCGCGGCGGCGGCAGCCGTCTCCGGCTCTGCCTGGATTGGGTTGGGTGCCGGGGTGGGTGTCTCCATCCTGTTCGCCCTGATGCACGGCTTTGCCACCATCACCCACCGCGGTGATCAGGTGGTGAGCGGCATGGCCATCAACATCCTGGCGGCCGGCCTGACCGTCACCCTGGGTCGTTACTGGTTCGATCAGGGCGGCCAGACCCCGGCGCTGTCCGGCGCGGCCCGTTTCGCTCCCATCGACCTGCCCTATGCCAAGGAGCTGTATGACGTGCCTGTCGTTGGCCAGCTCTACAGCGAGCTCTTGAGCGGCCACTCCCTGCTGGAGTACGTGGCGTTCGCCGCCGTGCCGCTGGCCTGGTGGGTGCTGTTCCGGACCCGCTTCGGTCTGCGCCTGCGGGCGGTGGGCGAGGCACCGGCTGCGGTCGACACCGCCGGTATCTCTGTGGTGCGCATGCGCTACACCGCACTCATCATCGGCGGCCTGCTGGCCGGCATCGGCGGCACCTACCTGGCGGTGGCCCAGACTGCCCAGTTCATCCCCAACATGAGTGCGGGCAAGGGCTTCATGGCGCTGGCGGCGCTGGTGTTTGGCAAGTGGCGTCCCTGGAACGCCATGGCGGCCTGCCTGCTGTTCGGCTTCCTCGATGCGGTCGCCATCCGGCTGCAAGGGGTCAGCATCGGCGGTTTCCCGATCCCGGTGCAGGCCATCGAGGCGCTGCCCTACATCCTGACCGTGTTCCTGCTGGCCGGCTTCATCGGCAAGGCGGTGGCACCCAAGGCGCTCGGCACCCCCTACGTCAAGGAGCGGGAATAGCGCTCCCCTTGATGCCATGCAAAAGGCCCGCACATGCGGGCCTTTTTTATTGAGCGAAGTCAGCCGACGGGGCGCACCAGCGCGGGCTGATGGGGATCGCTCAGCCGCTCCGCCAGATAGTCCACCAGCAGCCGCACCTTGGGAGAGAGATGGCGGTTGTGGGGATAAAGGGCCCAGATCCCCTCCGCCGGCGCCCGCAGCTCCGGCAGCAGCTCGATAAGCTCGCCTTGGGCCAGGTGGTCGCTCACGTAGTAGTCCGGCAGCTGGATGATGCCGATCCCCTTGAGCGCCGCATCCAGCAGGGCGTGGCCGCTGTTGCAGTGCAGCAGGCCGTGCACCCGCACGCTGTGGGGACGGCCATCCAGGGTGAAGTGCCACTCGTCGCTGTTGCCCACCAGGCAGGTGTGGCGGGTGAGCTCGGAGAGGCTGTTGGGCATGCCGTGGCGGGCGGTGTAGGCGGGCGAGGCGCACACATAGGGCACCCGCTGCGCCAGCTTGCGCGCCACCAGGCTGGAATCCTTGAGGTGGCCGAGCCGCAGCGCCAGATCGTAGCCCTCGTGCACCAGATCCAGCAGCTGGTTGGTCAGGTTGAGGGTCACCTCCAGCTGGGGAAAGCGCACCATGAAGTCATTCACCAGCGGGGCGATGCGGCTCTCACCGTAGGAGACCGGGGCCGTGATGCGCAGGGTGCCCTGCGGCACCGCCTGATGACGCCCCACCGCCAGCTCCGCCTCGTAGAGGTTGTCCAGCAGCTGGCGACAGTGGCGATAGTAGATCTCGCCGAGCTCGGTGAGCCGCACCTGACGGGTGGTGCGCAGCAGCAGCTTGGCCTGCAGCCGATCCTCCAGCTGTGCCACCTGCCGGCTGACTTGCGCCACCGACACCCCCAGCTTGCGCGCCGCCGGGGTAAACCCCCCCTGCTCCGCCACGCTGACAAATTCACAGATCCCTTCCCAGCCGAACATTATTACCTATGTGTAAAAGTGATTTCAGATTTCGCCTTATTATCACCAAATAAGCGGGAAACTACACTGGATGTCCGAACCCATTCTCCTCACCCTGCTCAACAATAAGGACATCCGTCATGGCACAGGTTCAAAGCATCAAGTGTAAGGCCGCCATCGCCTGGGGCCCGGGCCAGCCCCTCTCCATCGAAGAGATCGAAGTCATGCCACCCCAGGCGGGTGAAGTGCGGGTGCGCATCGTCGCCACCGGCGTCTGCCACACCGATGCCTTCACTCTCTCCGGTGAAGATCCGGAAGGGGTCTTCCCCTGCATCCTTGGTCACGAGGGGGGCGGCATCGTCGAATCCGTCGGCGAGGGCGTCACCAGCGTCAAGGTGGGCGATCACGTGATCCCGCTCTACACCCCCGAGTGCGGCGAGTGCAAATTCTGCAAATCCGGCAAGACCAACCTGTGCCAGAAGATCCGCGCCACCCAGGGCAAGGGGCTGATGCCGGACGGCACCACCCGCTTCTCCAAGGATGGCCAGCCCATCTATCACTACATGGGCACCTCCACCTTCAGCGAATACACGGTACTGCCCGAGATCTCCATCGCCAAGGTGGACCCGGCCGCCCCGCTGGAAGAGGTCTGCCTGCTCGGCTGCGGCGTCACCACCGGCATCGGCGCCGTGATGAACACCGCCAAGGTGAAAGAGGGTGAGAGCGTCGCCATCTTCGGGCTGGGCGGCATCGGCCTCTCCGCGGTGATCGGCGCCCGCCTGGCCAAGGCCGGCCGCATCATCGCCATCGACATCAACGAGAGCAAGTTCGAACTGGCTCGCAAGCTGGGCGCCACCGACTGCATCAACCCGAACGACTATGACAAGCCCATCCAGGAGGTGATCATCGAGCTCACCGACGGCGGCGTCGACTTCTCGTTCGAGTGCATCGGCAACGTCAAGGTGATGCGCGCGGCGCTGGAGTGCTGCCACAAGGGCTGGGGCGAATCGGTCATCATCGGCGTGGCCGGCGCCGGCCAGGAGATCAGCACCCGTCCATTCCAGCTGGTCACCGGCCGGGTCTGGCGCGGCAGCGCCTTCGGTGGGGTGCGCGGTCGCAGCGAACTGCCGAGCTACGTGCAGCGCTACATGCAGGGCGAGTTCAAGCTGGACGACTTCATCACCCACACCATGGGGCTGGAGCAGATCAACGAGGCGTTCGATCTGATGCACGAAGGCAAGAGCATCCGCAGCGTCATCCACTACTGAGCATGATCACCCCGCCCGCCACCGTGGGCGGGGTGCAGGAGTTCCCCCGATGAATCTGGACATAATCAGCAGCAACAAGAGCTTTGGCGGCTGGCACAAGCGCTACAGCCACGCCTCCGAGGTGCTGGGTTGCGAGATGCGCTTCGCCATCTATCTGCCGCCCCAGGCCCTCACCGGCCAGAAGGTGCCCGTGCTCTACTGGCTCTCCGGCCTCACCTGCACCGATGAAAACTTCATGCAGAAGGCGGGCGCCCAGCGCATCGCCGCCGAGCTCGGCATTGCCCTGGTGGCGCCGGACACCAGCCCGCGCGGTGCAGACGTCGCGGACGACCCCGGTTACGATCTCGGCATGGGCGCCGGCTTCTACGTCAATGCCACCCAGCATCCCTGGCGCGATCACTACCAGATGTACGACTACGTCACCCGCGAGCTGCCCGAGCTCATCGAGACCCACTTCCCGGTCTCTACGAAGCGCGCCATCAGCGGCCACTCCATGGGGGGCCACGGGGCGCTCATCGCCGCCCTGCGCGAGCCGGGCCGCTACCGCTCGGTGTCGGCCTTCAGCCCCATCAGCCACCCGAGCCGCTGCCCCTGGGGCCAGAAGGCGCTCGGTGCCTACCTCGGCAACAACCCCCTGCTGTGGCAGGAGTGGGACGCCTGCCAGCTGCTGCGCAATGAGTCGGTCAAACCACTGCCGACTCTGGTGGATGTGGGGCTGGACGATCCCTTCCTGATCGAACAACTGCACATCGATGCCCTGGCCGATGTGGCCGCCAGCAAGGAGTGGCCGCTGGAGCTCAACCGCCACCCCGGGTACGATCACAGCTACTACTTCGTGGCGAGCTTTATCGAGGCGCATCTGCGCTTTCACGCCCGCCACCTCTGATCGAAACAGGCCCGTAACGGGCCTGTTTTCTTCTTGTCGGCGTATAAGGCCATTCAGCTGCCCTGCCGGCTCACCTCGCCGGAGCCGGCAATCTCGCTCTGCAGCACAGGATCACCCCAGTAGCTGACCGAGCCCGAGCCGGCAATGCCCACCTTGAGCCGATCCTGGGCCCTAACCTCCACGTCGCCGCTACCGGCGATATTGACCTCCACCTCGCGACCCTTGAGCTCGGCCCCCAGTACATCCCCCGAGCCGGCGATGTTGAGCTCGACGGCCCTGGCCGTGCTGTTCCCCAGATCCAGGCTGCCCGCTCCCGCGATGTTGCCCTCCAGCCGATCCAGTTCGAGCCCGTCGGCGACTATGTCACCGACCCCAGCCACCGACAGCACCAGCGCCTCCCCCTTGAAGCCGCGCAGCTCGCCGCTGGCGACCCCTGCCAGCGCCAGCTCATGAAGCGCGGGCAGGGTGATGGTGATCTCCAGCGGTTCGGTCGGATCGAGCCGGTAGCCGTCCTTCACCTCGATCTCCAGCTTGTCGCCCCGCTCGCTCAGCACCAGATAGGGCAGCAGGTTCTCCTGCCCGCGGATGCGCACCCCGCGCGGCTCGCCGGCCACCAGATGGACACTGGCGGGCACCCCGGCCAGCACCCGGGTCACCTGCCGGCCCATCCCGTGCTGCTGCTCGATCAGGGCCCCCGCCCCGCTCACCCGGGTATCATCCAGCCAGCTGCACCCGCTGAGCCCGACCGCCAGCACCACGCCCATCATCCATTTCATCGCCACTCTCCTCATTGTGTATTGGCCAGTCGCGGCCCCTTGGTCAGCATCCATCGCAAAGCCTGTGCCAGTTAATCAACCACATGATTTACAAGACGATATCCATTCTTACACCACATAACCACAGCAAGTTGAGAGTCATTCAGACCATAAAATGGCGAATCTGACCATCCCCGAACGGGCAGGCGGAGGGTTGGCTGGCGAGCCGTTCGCGGGGTCGCTATGCTGACAAGCCGTGGAAGTTTTTGGTTGCCGAGCCGGTCTGTTGAGCCAATAGTGGTACCTTGTGCGTACAAAGCTCTCCATTGCGGTAATGCCATTACCACTGTCTTGTCAGTCTTCACTGCCAACAAGGAGTCAGAGCGTGACCCAAGCCACTCTTCTCTATTCCACCGCCACCGGCCTGCCGGAACCGACCCGTACCCCGCTGCTGACCGGCAGCGATCCCGAACACAAGCGCCGCGAGCTGCTCGCCTACTTCTGCCAGACCTTCGATCTCTACGACTCGCTGTTCGACTGCCTGGCCGACGAGCGCGCCTGGTTTGACAAGGCGATCCCCCTGCGCCACCCGCTCATCTTCTACTACGGCCACACCGCCGCCTTCTTCATCAACAAGCTGCTGGCGGCCCGCCTCATCGAGGGGCGACTCGACGCCCGCATTGAGGCCATGGTCGCCATCGGGGTGGACGAGATGAGCTGGGACGATCTGGACGAGACCCATTACGACTGGCCCTCCGTCAGCGAGCTGCGCGCCTATCGCGGCCGGGTGCGCGCCCTGGTGGTCGACTTCATCGAGAAGATGCCGATCGAACTGCCCATCGGCTGGCAGAGCCCGGCCTGGGTCATCCTGATGGGGATAGAGCACGAGCGCATCCATCTCGAGACCTCCAGCGTGCTGATCCGCCAGCTGCCGCTCGCCTGGGTGCGCAGCCAGCCCCAGTGGCCGGTCTGCCCCGAGGCGCGCCATCGCCGTGACGAGGTGCCCGCCAACACCCTGCTGCCGGTGGCCGGCGGCCGGGTGCGGCTTGGCAAACAGGACGCCACCTACGGCTGGGACAACGAATATGGCGAGCGCCACATCGAACTGGCCCCCTTCCAGGCCAGCCGCATGCTGGTGAGCAACGCAGAATTTTTCGATTTCGTGCAGGCGGGCGGCTACGAGACCCGTGCCTGGTGGGATGACGAAGGCTGGGGCTGGCGCCAGTATGCCGGGGCGCGCATGCCCACCTTCTGGGTCGGCGACCCCCTCGAACCTGAGCAACTACAACTACGGCTGATGACAAGGCAGGTTCCTATGCCCTGGGACTGGCCGGTGGAGGTGAACCAGCTGGAGGCCGCCGCCTTCTGTCGCTGGCAGGCGGCCCAGACCGGCCTGCCCATCCAGCTGCCGAGCGAGGCGGAGTGGATGCTGCTGCGCGAACAGCTGACCGGCGATCAGCCGGACTGGATCGAGGCGCCCGGCAACATCAACCTGGCCCGCTTCGCGTCCTCCTGTCCGGTGGATGCCTGCCCGCAGGGCAGCTTCTTCGATCTGGTGGGCAACGTCTGGCAGTGGACCAACACCGCCATCGACGGCTTCGAGGGGTTCAAGGTGCATCCCCTCTACGACGACTTCTCCACCCCCACCTTCGATGGCAAGCACACCCTCATCAAGGGCGGCAGCTGGATCAGCACCGGCAACGAGGCGCTCAAGTCCTCCCGCTACGCCTTCCGTCGCCACTTCTTCCAGCATGCGGGCTTCCGCTACCTGGTATCCCGCCATCAGGAGCCCGTCATCGTGAACCCCTATGAAACCGACACGCTCGTAGCACAATACCTCGACTTCCAGTACGGCCCGAGCCACTTCGGGGTCGCCAACTACGCCGAGGCTCTGGCCAGCCTCGCCAGCGAGCTGTGCAGCCGCCATGAGCGGGCGCTGGACATCGGCTGCGCCACCGGCCGCGCCAGCTTCGAGCTGGCCCGCCGCTTCGCCCACGTGGACGGGGTCGACTACTCGGCCCGCTTCATCGACGTGGCCCTGACCCTGGCAAGACAGGACAGCTTCCGCTATGCGGTGCCGGTGGAGGGAGACCTGGTGGAATATTGCGAGGCGCGGCTCTCCCGCCATGAGCTCGGCCGCGAGCAGGCCGATCGCGTCCACTTCAGCCAGGGGGATGCCTGCAACCTCAAGCCCAAGTATGCGGACTACGATCTGGTGCTCGCCTCCAACCTCATTGACCGGCTGCGGGAACCCGCCCGCTTCCTGCGGGACATTGCTCCGCGCCTTCGCAGCGGCGGCCTGCTGGTGCTCACCAGCCCCTACACCTGGCTGACCGACTACACCCCCAGGACCAACTGGCTCGGCGGTGTGCGCGAGAACGGCGAGGCCCTCGGCACCTATCAGGCGCTGCAGCGGCTGCTGGCGGAGGAGTTCGAGGAGCACATGCCCCCGAGGGACGTCCCCTTCGTCATCCGCGAGACCGCCCGCAAGTACCAGCACACGGTGGCCCAGCTCACCGTCTGGCGCAAACGCTGACGACGCGGCAAACGAAAGAGGGAGGCCCACTGGCCTCCCTCTTTTTTATCCGGGCGTCTTACCCCTGCTGCACCTGAGGCACGGCCTCCTGCTCGCGGTAGCGACGGGCCAGCACGGCGCACACCATCAGCTGGATCTGGTGGAAAATCATCAGCGGCAGCACCATGACCCCGACGCTGGCGGCCGGGAACATGACGTTGGCCATGGGCACCCCGTTGGCCAGGCTCTTCTTCGAGCCGCAGAAGACGATGGTGATCTCGTCCTCCCTGTCGAACCCGAGGCGGCGGCTGATCCAGACGTTCCAGCCCAGCACCAGCGCCAGCAGCACGCAGCTCAGCAGCACGATACTGGCCAGATCGTACCAGCCGACCTGGTGCCAGATCCCCTGCACCACCGCCTCGCTGAAGGCCACATAGACCACCAGCAGAATGGAGCTCTGGTCCAGCTTGCCGATGAGCGGCCGGTGGCTGTCGACCCAGCGGCCGATGAGCGGGCGTGACAGGTGGCCCACCACGAACGGCAGCATCAGCTGCACCATGATGGCCTGGATCGAGTGCCAGGTGTCGACCCCCTCCCCCTGTACATTGATCATCAGCCCCACCAGCACCGGCGAGAGGAAGATGCCGAGGATGCTGGAGGCCGAGGCGCTGCACACCGCCGCCGACACATTGCCGCCGGCCATGGAGGTAAAGGCGATGGCCGACTGCACGGTGGCGGGCAGGGCACAGAGATAGAGGAAACCGAGGTAGATGGCCGGGCTCAGCCAGTGGGGCACCAGCGGCGTGAGCAGCAGCCCCAACAGCGGGAACAGCACGAAGGTGCTGGCCATCACCACCAGGTGCAGCCGCCAGTGGCCGAGGCCCGCCAGCAGGTTCTGGCGCGACAGCTTGGCACCATGCATGAAGAACAAGAGCGCTACCGCCAGCTTGGTCAGCAGACCGAACCAGACGGCTACCTGCCCCTCGCAGGGGAAGAAGGAGGCCAGCGCGACCACCACGATCAGTACAGAGGTAAAGGGATCCAGACGCACGAGCAGTCTCCGGTGAAAGCAGATCCCGTCCCCGCGCGGGGCCGGTGATCGGGGACGACAGGAAACACAACAGGAGCTGTGGCACAGCTCCTGTTGAAACGGATCCCCAGCTTACCCCGATAAGCGGGAGGCGCAAAGTTGAGCGACCCCTCTTTATCTGCCGGAAATTAAGCAAACCCGGCTGGCCACCGGAGCCGGCCAGCCTTGTGCTTCAGCTCTGTTTGGCCAGCTTGCCGCCAGCTGTGCCGGTGGCCTGCTTGCGGACCTGCCGCTTCTCGAAACGGGAGATCCACCAGTAGGCCAGCGCCGAGAAGACCGCCGTCATGAAGACGTTGATGAAGAAGGCGCGCACCAGATCGACCCCGGCCGGGAAGGCGGAGGCGCTCATGCTCACCACGAAGATGGCGATCAGCACCGACACCACCCCCATCCCGAACTTGCGCGACCCCATGCGAAACTCGCGCGGGGTGTCGTCGTGTTTCCAGCGGAACACGAAGTAGGCCACCATGATGAAGATCGGCGGCAGCATGGCGGTACCGGCAGTAAGGTTGATGGCGGTGTTCATCATCTGCTGCACGGATTCCGAGCCGAAGCCGTTGACCACCAGCATCACGAACACAAAGACAAACTGCCACCAGGCGGCGCGAACCGGCACGCCGTGCTCATTGAGCTGGGTGGTCTTCTCGCCGTAAACCCCCTGCGGGATCTCGGAGAAGTGGATCTTCACTGGCGCCGAGGTCCACATCATCATGGAGCCGAACATGGCGATGAACAGCACCACGCCGACGAAACGGCCCACCAGCGCCTCCGACAGCTCGAAGTACTGGGCCATGCCGGTGAAGATCTCCACCATGCCGCCGGCATAGGTGAGGCTCTCGCGCGGCACGAACACGTTCACCAGCAGGGAACCGACCGCATACATGGCACCGATGACGATACCCGCACTGATGATCACCTTGATGAAGGACTTCTGGCCCCCCTTCACATCGTTGAGGTAGGCCGCCGCCGTCTCGGCACCGCCCGCCGCCTGGAAGATCCAGCACATGATGCCGAGGGTCGCCCAGTTGACGGTGGGGGTCATGGCTTCCAGGGTGATGGGCTGGGCCGGCACATGGTCGCCACTCAGAGCCATCAGCGCGCCCAGCACATAGATGGCGAACAGGGCAAACACCCCGTAGGCCACTATTTCGGCAATCTTGCCGAGCCAGCTCGCCCCCTTGGTGGAGATGTGGGTCGCCGCCGCAAACAGCACGATGGAGATGAGCGAGGTGACCATGGGCGAGAAGCTGTACTCATAGCCCAGCATGGCGTAGGAGGCGTAGGCGATGACGTTGGGCAGCAGGGAGACGAACCAGAACAGGTTCACGAACCAGTAGAGAAACGAGCCCAGATAGGCCATCCGGGTGCCGAGCGGCTTTTTCAGCCAGTCGTACATGCCCGACTCGGAGTTTTTGTTGGCCGAGACGAACTCGGCAATGATGAAGACGAACGGGATGAAGTAGACGAGGGTCGCCAGCAGGAAGATGGGGGCGGAACTGAGCCCCAGCTCTATGTTGTTGTTGACGATGTTGCGCACGTTGAACACGGCGGCAAAGGTCATCGACAACAGGGCAAACTTGCCTATGGTGCCGCGTACGGATTCAGACATGGTGTCCTCCAGTGGACTCGCGCTCCCTGCGGGTAACGCTGTGACTCTGTGATGTGTTCGGCAAGGGTCTGTCGGCCCCGCGCTTTACTCTCTTGTTATGATCGGGCCGCGTGGACGGCCTCGTTGCTGAACCGGTACCGTCTCCCGTACCGGCTCGCAATACCATTCAGACGATCGGGGTGCCCGGCGCCATCGGCACCCGCGGCTGCAGCAGCACGCTCTGGCTCTCGTCCGGGGTCTCGGCGCAGAGCAACATGCACTCGGATCGCTCACCGCGCATTCGGGTGGGCTTGAGGTTGGTCAGCACCACCACCTCGCTGCCCATCAGCTCCTCTTCGCTGTAGTAAGGCACCAGACTGGTGACGGTCTGCAGCGGTCGCTCGCCCCCCACGTCAATCTGGACGATGTAGAGTTTGTCGGCCCTGGGGTGGCGCACCACCTCCAGCACCTTGCCCACCTTCATCTCGACCCGCTTGAATTCGGCAAACTCTATCGTCTCGCTCATGCTCTTCTCCTTCTCTGGTTCAACGGTTTGCGGGTGGCCAACGGCCACCCGGTCTGATTGGGATTCAATGCAGTGGCTATGGCGCCTGCATGGCAACCTGCGCTGTCGGCTGGGCCTCTTTCGCGCGCGCCTCGGCGCTGAGGGAGGCCTCGTATCTGTTGTATTTCCACCAGGCGAAGCCGAGGAAAATCACGATCCCGCCGACGTTGTAGAAGACGATGGTCATGATGTCGGCGCCGGTGGGGAAGGTGGAGGCGAGGAAGCCCACCGAGAAGATGGCGATCAGCACCGACACCACGGCGATGCCGGTGGTGCGCGACCCCATCTTGAACTCCCGCGGCAGGTGGTCGAGCTTCAGGCGCAGATTGAGGTAGGCCAGCATGATGAACAGCGGCGGCAGCATGGAAGCGGCAGCGGTCATGTTGATGACGGTGTTCATCAGATCCTGTGCTGTGTTGGAGCCCAGGGTCGGGATCACCATCAGCGGCAGCACGATGAGGTACTGGATCCAGGCAGCGCGGGCGGGTACGCCGTTCTCGTTCAGCTCGACGGTTTTCTTGCCGAAGATGCCGGCCGGGATCTCGGAGAAGAAGATTTTCACCGGGGTCGCGGTCCACATCAGCAGGGAGCCGAACATGGCGGTGAAGGAGACCAGCCCGACAAAGCGGTTCATCAGGATCTCCGGCAAGCCGAAATGGGCTGCCAGCCCCTCAAACACCTGCACCGAGCCGCCGGTATATTTCAGGGTGTCGCTGTGGACGAACACGTTGATCAACAGCGATGCGATGGAGTAGAGCACGCCGATAAAGATCCCGGCGACGATGATCACCTTCACGAAGGACTTGGAGCCGCCCTTCACGTCATTGACGTAGACCGCCACCGACTCGGCGCCACCGGCTGCCATAAAGATCCAGGTGGTGATACCGAGGAAGGCCCAGCTGAAATCGGGGATCATGGCCTCTACCGTGATGGGGTCTGCCGGCTGCACGCCGCCCACCAGAGCCGCACCTGCCAGCAGGATGTAGGATAGGGTCAGCAGCAGCATCAGGGACGAGGTCACCGAGGTGATGGGGCCGAGCATCTTGGCGCCGTTGGTAGAGACGTAGGTGGCAAAGGCGAACAGCACCATGCTCAAGGCCGTGGTCGCCACCGGGGTGAGAATGTACTCGTAACCGAGGAAGGCATAGGAGGCGTAGGCGATGACCCGCGGCAGCAAGGAGGTAAAGAAGAACAGGTTCACGAACCAGTATGTGTAGGCGGAGATGAAGGCCCAGCGACCGCCGAGGGAGCTCTTCACCCAGGCATACACCCCCGCCTCGGAGTTTTTGTTCAGCGACACGAACTCCGCAATGATCAGGCAAAACGGAATGAAGTAAAAAATGGTGGCCAGAAAGAACATCGGGGCCGAGGCCAGACCGATCTCGATGTTGTTGTTGATGACGTTGTTGAAGCTGAATACCGCCGCGAAGGTAAGCGACAGCAGACCAAACTTGCCGATCGTATTGCGTTTGGAATCAGACATGGTGCATCTCCAGACCTGTAGTTATTGCAGCGAAAGAGCGGGGCATGATTTGTAGGGTGAGCCCCGCCCTTTCGGCTTTGTCAGTGCAGAACTAGCGGCTTGTTATTTGTTTTTGAAGTAGCCGCCTTCGACGGTGACCTTGATGATCAGCTTGCGCACCAGTGCATCACCGACAAACCGGTAAGCCTCGTCGTTCTCGAAGATCACCACCTGACCGTTGCCCACCTGCTGGCGCTCACGCACCTCGCCGGCCAGCCACTCGCGGTCTGTGGTGTCGTCATAAGCCTGCTCGACCCGCAGATCCGACTTGGGGGCCCACTCCACCGTTTCTGCCCCTTCCAGGTAGTAGTGAACGTCGAAGTAGCGGCGCTGCCCCTCGAACAGTGAGGTGGCCGGGCTGGCCCCCTCCTGCAAGCGGTAGGTGAGGGAGTCACCGATGGAGTGGCAGATACCGGGCTTGAGGTTGGCCAGGTTGTTGATGGCCTCCACGCAGCGGCCCCACTTCTTGCCCTCCCGGTAGATGTTTTTGAACAGGGTCAGGTTGTCCAGGGTGATCATGCGAGGTTCCTCCCGCCGTTGATGGTGAGATCGAGCCCGGCCAGCACAGCCGGATTGAGGTTGCCACGAGCGATGGGCAACAAGGTCAGGCCGAAGCTGAACGGCTCGAAGCGCACCCGCCAGGAGTCCAGCACCTCGGAGCCCCAAGAGTTGGAGCCCAGCCCCAGCACCTTGTGATCCAGATTGAGGGTGAGATAACCACAGGGCTCCAGCTCGTTGATGTGCTGCGCCGCGTGGATATGCTCCGAGCTGTAGGGCCAGACGCTCAGGTTGATGGGGGCATCGGGCCGCACGTAGAGACCGGCGCCGTGACGGTTGGTCAGGGTCGCCCAGCGCACCTGCTGGCGGTTGCCGTTGTCCTGCGGGAAAGGGTAGTGCTCCCACATCTCGCCCACTGTGCTCTGGAAGCTGTCGATCCAGTTGCTCTGGCGGCTGTCCTGATAGTTCTCGCCCGGACCCATGCCAAGGTAGTGCACCCGGTCGAGATCCTGACGAATACCCAGCTCGAAACCGATCTTGGGAATGATGTCGTCATAACCGCCGTAGGGCTGACCGGACAGCGCAACGTGCAGCTGACCGTTCGGGCTAAGGGTGTAGACGTAGCGGCAACGCATACCGAAGTCGAACACCGGCGGGGCGATCAGGCTCTCGACCGTCACCTCGACCGCCTCGCCCAGCTGACGCCAGCTCAAAGTACGGAAGTGCTCCTGCATGATCTGCAGGTGGTTCGGGTGCCACAGGCTCTCGTACTCCTGCTTGTGGTTGTCGATCATCGGCTTGAAGAAGGTGAGGCGGGGCGAGCACTCGATAAGCTCATTGCCATCCTGCTGCCAGCTCACCAGCTTGCCGTCGAGGCGCGAGAAGCGCAGGGCAAAGCCGCTGCCGCTCAAGGTCAGCGCGAGGCGCTCATCGGCGATATGCAACGGGGTCGCGTTGGGGTTGGCAAAGGGTCGCAGCTGACGAGTCGATGCCTTCAGCTGGAACTGGTACTGGCCCAGCTCGTGTTCCGCCGCGCTGTAGCGGGTCGCACTGGCCTTGATGACCCGCAGTTGGACGAAGGTTTCCCGCCCATCGAGAGCAGGCAGTTCGAGTTGCAGCTCTGTGGTGGCACCGGGGGCCACCCCTTCCAACCGGATCTGCTGGCTGGCCAGCAGCTCGCCCTCGGCCTTCACCTCGACCAGCAGACGGATGTCGTCGAGAGTGGAGAACCAGTAGCGGTTTTCCACCGCCAACTTGCCGCTGGCCAGATCCAGCGCCCGCACCTTGACCGGGCAGATCACCTGCTTGTATTCGCGCAGGCCCGGCCCCGGGGTCTGATCCGGGTAGATGAGGCCATCCATGCAGAAGTTGTAGTTGTTGGGATAGTCGCCGTAGTCGCCACCGTACTTGTAGACCGGGCGGCCCTGCTCGTCCTGATCCAGAATGCCGTGATCGCACCACTCCCAGATGTAGTGACCCTGAATGTGGGGATGACGGTCGAACACCTGCTGGTATTCGCTGAGACCACCCGGGCCGTTGCCCATGGCGTGGGCGTATTCACAGAGGATGCGCGGCTTACTCATAGGGAACTCGCCGAAGCAGTTCATCTGGGAGACGCGGGAATACATGGTGCTCACCACATCCACCACCTCGGCATCGCGATCCTCTTCGTAGTGCACCAGCCGGGTCGGGTCGAGCGCCTTGCAGCGCTGGTACATGGCTCTGATGTTGCAGCCATAGCCGGACTCGTTGCCCAGCGACCAGATGATGATGGAGGGGTGGTTCTTCTGGGCGTGCACATGGCGCTCAATCCTGTCCACGAACACCGGCTCCCAGAAAGGGTCGTCGGTGATGCGGCTGAGATCGCCGACGTTGGCAAAGCCGTGGGTCTCCACGTCGGTCTCCGCCATCACGAACAGACCGTACTGGTCGCACAGCTCGTAGAAGCGAGGATCGTTCGGGTAGTGGGCGGTACGCACCGAGTTTAGGTTGTGCAGCTTCATCAACACTATATCGCGCTCCACCCGATCCATGCCGACGGCGCGGCTCTTGAGGTGGTCGTTGTCGTGGCGGTTCACCCCGTGCAGCTTGAGATAGCGACCGTTGACATGGAAGAGGCCATCCTTGACGGTGATTTCACGCACCCCGACCCGCTGCGGGATCACTTCCAGCAGCTCGCCCTGAGCGTTGTAGAGGGAGAGTTGCAGCTGATAGAGGTAAGGGTCTTCGGCACTCCACAGATGGGGGTTGGCCAGATCCAGCGTGAAGCGGCAATCACACTTGCCGTCGATGACGAGATGGTCGAGTGTGCCGCTGGCGATCTCGCAGCCCTGATCCAGCAGTGACCAGACCAGACGGTGATCACGGGCAGCTGCCCCCAGGTTCTCGAGCTGGATGTCGCAGCTCAGGGTGGCGCTCTGGTTGTCCTCTGCCAGCGCGGTGCGGATGAAGAAGTCCTGTACATGGGCGGTCGGCTTGCCCACCACATAGACGTCGCGGAAGATCCCTGCCATCCACCACATGTCCTGATCTTCGATATAGGTGGAGTCCGCCCACTGCATCACCCGCACCGACAGCAGGTTTTCGCCGATGTTGGCGTAGGCGCTGATATCGAACTCGGCGGTGAGGCGGCTCCCCTTGCTGAAGCCGACGTAGTGGCCGTTCACATAGACCTCGAAGTAGGTCTCCACCCCGTCAAACTTGATAATCACCTGCTCGCCATCCCAGGCCGGGCTCAGCGTGAAGCTGCGCTGATAGGCGCCGGTGGGGTTGTTGGTCGGCACGAAGGGCACGTCGATGGGGAAGGGAAAACCTTCGTCGGTGTACTGCAGATTGCCATGCCCTTCCATCTGCCACATGTTGGGCACGGTGATCTGGCCCCACTCGCTCATGGGGCTGTGATAGAAGGCCTCCGGCACCTGCAGGGGGTGATCGAAGTAGTGGAACTGCCACTGGCCGCTAAGGCTCAGAAAACGGCGGCTCAGCTCGCGCTGCATGGTGGCCGCCAGCCCGTGGTCGGCATAAGAGAAGAAGTAGGCGCGCGGGGCCAGCCTGTTTTCACCAACGAATTGGACGTTTTCCCAGTTATTCACATGTCCTCCCGGAACAAGGCAACGTTAACTGGGTAAACTCTAGATAAATATTTACTAAATATCAGTTTTAGATCGGTAAAGTTTTAACCTGATCACAGTGAGCGGATGGTTTTGTGAGCGAGATCAGAAGCGGAAGACAAAGGAGGGCAAGGTATAGATGAGTGGCATGGATGTTGATAACAGCAGGCCATGATGTAATTAAATTAACTATAAAACAATATGATATGAGTTTCTTGGAAGAGATGGGAAAGCGGTTTACTTGGGAGAGGTGTTGCGCCACCGCAAGATGGCGCGACTAAAAACAGAGGTGTTTTACTAAAACTATCGTGTAGTACCGCGCAGAGTCAATTTGCTCGGTACCAGCACCCGCAGCGGAATGTCCCGCTCGTCACGCAGCCGTTCAACCAGCAGATTGACCCCCTGGGAGCCCATCAACTCGGAGTGGATCCGCACCGTGGAGAGGGGCGGAAAGGTGAACTTGGCGGTCGGGATATCGTTGACGCTGATAAGCTCGATCTGCTGCGGAATCGCCAGCCCCTTCTCGTGGATGGCACGCAGCACGCCGATGGCGATGGAGTCGGAGGCCACAAACAGTGCCTTGGGCCAATCCCCGGCCAGCATCTCTTTGGCCAACTTGTAACCGGAGGCGCTGGAGAAATCCCCACGATAGAGGTCGCTCTCCTGCACCACACCAAGGCGTTGACCGTAGTCGAGGAAGGCCAGTTCGCGCAGATCCGGGCCATCATCCTGACCGCCGATATAGCCGATGTGCTGGTGTCCCTGGGCCATGAAAAAATCCACGACCTGCTGGCTGATCAGCGCCAGATCCACGTCAATCGAGTCAAAGTCACCTTGAGAGCGGCAATCCACGAACACCAGCTGGGCAGAGAGGGAGTGAAGCGCGGCGAGACGCTCTGCGGGCAGATGGCCGATGACCAGGATACCGTCGACGGCGGAGAGATCGCGCCCCTCGGCACCGTTGTAGAAGTGGGTCAGTTCGATGTTGAGGCGGGCGCACTGGGTCTCGATGCCGTAGCGGATGGCCAGATAGTAGGGATCGTTGACCTCGGTGCTCTGCGGGTAGGCATAGACCGCCAGGAAGTGCAGCTTGCTCTTGTGAACCCCCTTGCGGGCACCGCTGGTCTTGTACTCCAGCCGCTCGGCGATCTCGAAGATCTTCTGCTTGGTCTCTTCCTTGACGCTCAGCGTCGGATCTTCATTGAGCACCCGCGACACGGTAGCCTGGGATACCCCCGCCTCCTGTGCAATTTCCTTCAACGTGGCCATGCATACTCCTCTGGCAATGACGCGCGACAACACCAGACCAAGAGTAACGGGCAACGTGCTGACATCCCAGCATTTTTACTAAAAGAAACCCATCATAACGGCAAATTTCCAATGCAAAAAGGCCTCCCGAATGGGAGGCCTCTTCTAAATGGGTGCCTGACAGTGTTCTACTCTCGCATGGCGAATGCCACACTACCATCGACGCTACCGCGTTTCACTTCTGAGTTCGGCATGGGATCAGGTGGTTCCACGGCGCTATTGCCGTCAGGCAAAAGCTGTACTACTTGAAAATGGTGCTGATACCCAGAATCGAACTGGGGACCTCATCCTTACCAAGGATGCGCTCTACCGACTGAGCCATATCAGCACACTAACCGGTAAAGA
>NZ_JBFOCQ010000031.1:0-77951 GCF_040907805.1 Aeromonas sp. s3 | reverse complement strand
TCTTTACCGGTTAGTGTGCTGATATGGCTCAGTCGGTAGAGCGCATCCTTGGTAAGGATGAGGTCCCCAGTTCGATTCTGGGTATCAGCACCATTAAATATTAAAGCCTCCCAATCGGGAGGCTTTTTTGTTTCTGCTTTTTCAATTCATCGATATCTGTCTGGCATCGAGATAGAAACGGGGCTGTCCCGACGCTTCTATCTGGATGGCAGCCACCAGTCGTTCATCGCGCTTGTATTCCCACTGCTTCTCTATCGAGGTCAACGGTGGCTTGCTGATGTCCAGCGTCTGCAGATACTCGTGAAACAAGCCTGCGCTGCCGATCTCGGTCAATCCTGCTTTCATCCCAATCAACTCCCTTTTATTGTTGCTGTCTATCAATAGTAACAGTCTCATATGTATTCAATATGAACGCTTTTCTATCAAATTGATCCAAGCTAAGTTGTGGCTTGAAAAAGCAATTGGCGGCTGAAAAAAGGAAGAAAAACATGCTGATAAAGAACCTGCGCCTGGCCGGCAGGGAGGGGTCCTGGCAGATCCTCTGCCAGGATGGCCTGATCCGTGCCATCGAGCCCATGAGCACTCATCTGCTCTCCACCCATGAGCTGGATGGGGAGGAGGGGCTCGCCATTGCCCCCTTTATCGAACCGCACATCCATCTCGATACCACCCAGACGGCGGGCGAGCCGAGCTGGAACCTCTCCGGCACCCTGTTCGAGGGGATCGAACGCTGGGCCGAGCGCAAGGCAATGCTCACCCACGAGGATGTGAAACGGCGCGCCATCCAGACGCTGAAGTGGCAGATCGCCAACGGTATCCAGTTCGTTCGCACCCACGTCGATGTCTCCGATCCCAATCTGGTCGCTCTCAAGGCGATGCTGGAAGTGCGGGAAGAGATGAAGGAGTGGGTGGAGCTGCAGATCGTCGCCTTCCCGCAGGAGGGGATCCTCTCCTACCCGAACGGCAAGGCGTTGCTGGAAGAAGCCCTCAAGCTGGGTGCCGACGTGATCGGTGCCATCCCCCATTTTGAGTTTACCCGGGAATACGGGGTCGAAAGTCTGCACTATGTGTTCGATCTTGCCGAGAAGTATCAGGTTCTGGTGGATGTGCACTGTGACGAGATCGATGACGAGCAGTCCCGCTTCATCGAGACGCTGGCGACCCTGGCCTACGAGCGCGGCATGGGTCAGCAGGTGACCGCCAGCCACACCACCGCCATGCACTCCTACAACGGGGCCTATGCGTCGCGCCTGTTCCGGCTGTTGAAGCTGGCGGACCTCAACTTCGTCGCCAATCCGCTGGTGAATATCCACCTGCAGGGGCGGTTCGACAGTTATCCCAAGCGTCGCGGCATCACCCGGGTGAAGGAGATGCTGGCGGCGAACATCAACGTTTGCTTCGGTCACGACGACGTGTTCGACCCCTGGTATCCCATGGGGACGGCCAACATGCTGCAGGTGCTGCACATGGGGCTGCATGTCTGTCAGGTCATGGGGTACGAAGAGATCAACGACAGTCTCAAGCTGATCGGCAGTCACAGCGCCCGCACCCTGAACGTGCAGGATCGCTACGGCATCGAGCTGGGCAAGCCGGCCAATCTGCTGATCCTGCCTGCCGAAAACGGCTTCGATGCGGTGCGCCGGCAAGTGCCGGTGCGCTACTCCATTCGCCATGGCAAACTGATTGCCGAGACCAGGCCGGCCCGGACCACGCTGCACCTGGCACAGAGCGAGCCGGTCGATTTTCGCCGTTGAGCCGAGGGCGTCGATTAATTGCCCTGCTGTCCCCCCGGGTCGACATTTTGCATAATGTCGGCCTGATACTGTGGAGTCTGCTTCCATGCAAACCTGGTTATTTGTTGCTGCCGGCGGGGCCATCGGTGCCTGCCTGCGTTTTGGCATCGCCGAGCTGATGGCGCTGCTGCTGGGGCGCCACTTCCCCTACGGCACCCTGATGGTCAATCTGATCGGCTCCTTCATCATGGGGGTAGCCTACGCCCTCATCCTGCACGGCCACATAGCCGAACACCCGATGAAGCCGCTGTTGATGGTGGGGATCCTCGGTGCCCTCACCACCTTCTCCTCTTTTGCGCTGGATACGGTAGCGCTGGCCCAGCATGGTGCTTATCTCAAGGCGCTGCTCAACATCGGCCTCAACCTGTTTCTCTGTCTGGCCATGGTGGTGCTGGGGATGCAGTTGGTCGCCAGCCGGGTTTAAGGTGTCCGCACGCCATTGGCTCTGGTAAACTGGCGGCCATTCTTTGCTCTATGGGTGTTTAAGGGATGTCAGAACAGACTACGACAACGCATTTTGGCTTTAAAACCGTGGCCGCGACCGAGAAGGAAACCCTGGTCGCCGGCGTCTTCCATTCGGTGGCAGCCAAGTATGATCTGATGAACGATCTGATGTCGTTCGGCATCCACCGCCTGTGGAAGCGCTTCACCATCGACTGCTCCGGTGTGCGCAAGGGTCAGAAGGTGCTGGATCTGGCCGGTGGTACCGGCGATCTGACCGCCAAGTTCTCCCGCATCGTCGGTGAAACCGGTCAGGTGGTACTGGCCGACATCAACGACTCCATGCTCAAGGTGGGTCGCGACAAGCTGCGCAACCTGGGGGTGGCCAATAACGTCTCCTACGTTCAGGCCAACGCCGAGGCGCTCCCCTTCCCGGACAACCATTTCGACGTCATCACCATCGGCTTCGGCCTGCGCAACGTTACCGACAAGGATAAGGCGCTCGCCTCCATGTTCCGGGTACTGAAGCCGGGCGGCCGTCTGCTGGTGCTGGAGTTCTCCAAGCCGGTGAGCGAAGTGATCGCCAAGCTCTATGACCTCTACTCCTTCAAATTGCTGCCGAAAATGGGCGAAATCGTCGCGAACGATAGCGAAAGTTACAAATATCTGGCGGAATCCATCCGCATGCACCCGGATCAGCAGACCCTGGCCGGCATGATGGAAAATGTCGGTTTCGAGCAGGTGGAGTTCTACAACCTGACCCAGGGCGTGGTCGCCCTGCACCGTGGTTACAAGTTTTAAGGTCGCCTATGCCGATGGATGCCATGGTCACCGCGGTGATCGAAACCAGTCTCAACCGGCTGCTGGAACTGGACAAGCAGAGCCCCGAGCGGCTGCGCAAGCTGGCGGGCAAGGTACTCAAACTGGAGCTGCGCGAGCTCAAGCCGCTCTGGTTTGTCTTCTCCGGGCGCCGGCTGGATGTGCTGGCCAAGTTTGAAGGGGAGGCCGATGCGGTGCTGAGCCTCTCCCTGACTGCCCTCGGCCTGCTCAAGGATCCCTCCTCTCTGACGCGTTACATCCGCGAGGAGAAGCTGGATCTGAGCGGCGACCCCCAGCTGGTGCAGGCGTTCAGCGTGCTGCTGGGTGAGCTCGACATTGACTGGGAAGAGGAGCTGTCCCGCTACACCGGCGACGTGTTGGCCCACACCCTGCTGCGTGGTGCCCGTCAGGCGCGTCGCTTGCTGGGCCGTGAACTGTGCCGCAGCCAGCGTCAGCTGGCCGAGTATCTGACCGAAGAGATCCGGCTTGCGCCGGGTCCGCTGGAAGTGGCCAGCTTCAACGACGATGTCGAGTTGCTGGCGCAACAGATGAAAGCGGTCGAGCTGCGGCTGGCCCGCTTCGAACAGCGGGTAGCCTGATGACACCGAAGGAGTTCAAGCGCCTCTATCGCATCATCAGCATCCTGCTGGAGCAGGGCATCGACGAGCTGGTGCCCGCCCGTTATCAGCCCTGGCCCGGCCGGCTGGCCCGCCGCAGCCTGTTCTGGCTCAAGAACAAACACCAGGAGCTGAGCCGTGGTGCCCGTATCCGGCTCGCCTTCGAGGCGCTCGGCCCCATCTTCATCAAGTTCGGCCAGATGCTCTCGACCCGGCGCGATCTGCTGCCTCCGGATATCGCCGAAGAGCTGGCTTTGCTGCAGGACAGGGTGCCCCCCTTCTGCGGTCAGGCCGCCCGTCGCCAGATCGAGGCGAGCCTGGGCTGCACCATCGAGACCCTGTTCGACGACTTCGACGAGACGCCGCTGGCGTCCGCCTCCATCGCCCAGGTGCACACCGCTCGACTGAAGGAAAACGGCCGCGAGATCGTCATCAAGGTGATCCGCCCCGATATCGAACCGGTCATCGAGGCCGACCTGCGGCTGATGCAGGCGCTGGCCCGTCTGGTGGCCCGTTTCGTGCCCCAGAGTGGACGACTGCGCCCCATCGAGGTGGTGGAGGAGTATCGCAAGACCATCCTCGACGAGCTCAACCTGATGCGGGAGGCGGCCAACGCCATCCAGCTGCGCCGCAACTTCACCGGCTCAGAGGCGCTCTACGTGCCCGAGGTGTTCACCGAGCACTGCCGCGAACAGGTGCTGGTGATGGAGCGGATCTACGGCATTCCGGTCTCCGACATCGCGGCGCTGGAGGCCAACGGCACCAACATGAAGCTGCTGGCCGAGCGCGGGGTGGAGGTGTTCTTCACCCAGGTGTTCCGTGACAGCTTCTTCCACGCCGACATGCACCCGGGCAACATCTTCGTCTCCTATGAGCACCCCGAGAATCCGCTCTGGATCGGCATCGACTGCGGCATCGTCGGCACCCTCAACCGGGAAGACAAGCGCTACCTGGCGGAGAACTTCCTCGCCTTCTTCAACCGCGACTACCGCCGGGTGGCCGAGCTGCACGTAGAGTCCGGCTGGGTTCCGATCGATACCAAGGTGGATGAGTTCGAGTTCGCCATCCGCACCGTGCTCGAGCCCATCTTCGAGAAGCCGCTGTCCGAGATCTCGTTCGGCCACGTGTTGCTCAACCTGTTCAACACCGCGCGTCGCTTCAACATGCAGGTGCAGCCGCAGCTGGTGCTGCTGCAGAAAACCCTGCTCTATGTGGAAGGGCTGGGTCGCCAGCTCTATCCCCAGCTGGATCTGTGGCAGACTGCCAAACCCTATCTGGAAAACTGGATGTACCAGCAGGTGGGGCCCAAGGCGGTGTGGACCGCCATCAAGGAGAAGGCGCCATTCTGGGCGGAGAAGCTGCCGGAACTGCCGGAGCTGGTCTACGAGACCCTGCGCCAGACTCGCCATCAACAGCACCATTTCGACCAGATGTTCGCCGAGTTCCGCCGTCACAGTCGTCGGCAGGGTCAGGCTCGCTACCTCTTAGGGGTTGGAGCCAGCCTGCTATTGGCCGGTGTATTCTTGCTGACCCAAAAACAACACATTGAGTGGGGACAAATCAGCCTCGCCGGCGCCGGGTTATGCTGGCTGCTGGGTTGGTTGCGGACCCGTTCTCATTAAATAAACCGCGCCAGCGGGCGCCTGTCCTGGAGATAAAAATCATGGGTGGTATCAGTATTTGGCAATTGTTGATCATCGCAGTCATCGTCGTGCTGCTGTTTGGTACCAAGAAGCTGCGTGGCATCGGTGGTGATCTGGGCGCCGCGGTCAAGGGTTTCAAGAAGGCGCTCTCTGACGAGCCGAGCGATGCCAAGTCCGAGCAGAAGGATGCCGAGTTTCCGCCGAAGCAGCTGAACGAAGCGGCCGGCCAGCCTAGCGATGCCGCCAAGCAGAAAGATAAAGATCAGGCCTAAGCCATGTTCGATATCGGTTTCTGGGAGCTGGTTGTCATTGGTGTCGTCGCCCTGGTGGTGCTCGGCCCCGAGCGGCTGCCCGTGGCGATCCGTACCGCCAGCCACTGGATCAGACTGATCCGCAGCACTGCCAACTCGGTCAAGGCCGAGCTGGAGCAGGAGCTCAAGTTGCAGGATCTGCACAACGACCTGAAGAAGGCCGAACAGCTGCAGATGAACAACCTGAGCCCCGAGCTGCAGGAGTCTATCGAGCAGCTGAAAGCGGCCGCACAATCGGTGACCCGTCCATACGAACAGCAAAACACCATCCATCCTGCACCGGCATCGGCCGAGGTGAAGGAGGAATCTGTGCCACCAGCCGCCGCGGTGGCCGCGCCGGAACAGACTGCGATCGTGGATGAGCGCCCCGGTGCCCAGCCACGTACCGAACAAGGGGAGGTGAAGCAGCCATGAGTCAGGCCGAACAACCCCTGATCAGCCACCTGGTGGAGCTGAGAACGCGCCTGCTGCGTTCCATCACCGCCATCCTGCTGGTGTTCATCGCGCTGATCTACTTCTCCAACAACATCTACGACTTCGTGGCCCAGCCGCTGCTCAGCCAGCTGCCGGAAGGGACCAGCATGATAGCGACGGACGTGGCGACGCCCTTCCTGACGCCCATCAAGCTGACCCTGGTGGTCTCCTTCTTCGTGGCGATCCCCTATCTGCTCTACCAGGCCTGGGCCTTCATCGCCCCCGGTCTGTACCAGCATGAACGGCGCCTCATCATGCCGCTGGTCGCCTCCAGTGCCGTGCTGTTCTACGCCGGCATGGCGTTTGCCTACTACGTGGTGTTCCCGCTGGTGTTCGGTTTCTTCACCAGCACCGCGCCCGCCGGGGTAACGGTGGCGACCGACATCGCCAGCTATCTGGACTTCGTGCTGACCCTGTTCTTCGCGTTCGGGGTGGCGTTCGAAATTCCGGTAGCCACCATACTGCTGTGCTGGACCGGGGTGACCACCCCCAAGAGCCTGAAGGAGAAACGTCCCTACGTCGTCGTCGGGGTGTTCGTGGTCGGCATGCTGTTGACGCCGCCGGATGTCTTTTCCCAGACCCTGCTCGCGATCCCCATGTGGGCTTTGTGGGAGATAGGTCTGTTCTTCGCCCGCTTCTACGTGAAGAAAGAGGACGAGGAGCAACAGGAATCAACGGAAGAGGGGAGCTGAGGCTCCCTTCCTCTTTTCATGCTCCCGTTCGAGGCGTATGGTAAGGCCCCATCGAGTAGATGGTTTTCAAATACCTGATATGTCTTCCTTTTGTTCGGACCCGCTGACCCCATGATCGACATAGGTGTAAACCTGACCAGCAGCCAGTTTGCCGATGAACAGGCCGATCTGGTGGCCCGCGCCCGCGCCGCCGGGGTGGAGGCGCTGATCCTGACCGGCACCGATCTGGTCGGCAGTCGCGAGAGCGCCACCCTGGCCGCCCGCTGGCCTGGCTACTGTTTCTCCACCGCCGGGGTCCATCCCCACGACGCCAAGAGTGTCGATGAGGCGACCCTGCCCGCCCTGCGCGAGCTGGCAGCGCTGCCACAGGTGGTGGCCATCGGCGAGTGCGGTCTCGACTACAACCGCGACTTCTCGCCCCGTCCGGTGCAGGACGCGGTGTTCGACGCCCAGCTGGCGCTGGCCGCCGAGCTCGGGATGCCGGTGTTTCTCCATTGCCGCGATGCCCACGCCCGTTTCATCGAGATCCTGCGCCCCTGGCTGCCCAAACTGCCGGGGGCCGTGCTGCACTGCTTCACCGGCTCCGATGAGGAGCTGGACGAGTGTCTGGCGCTGGGGCTGCATATCGGGGTGACCGGCTGGCTCTGTGACGAGCGTCGCGGTCAGTTGCTGCGTGAACAGGTGGCCCGCATTCCGGCTGGCCGGCTGATGATAGAGACGGACGCCCCCTACCTGGTGCCGCGGGATCTGAAGCCCAGACCCAAACGCAACGAACCCGCTTTTTTGCCGCACATCGCCCAGGTGGTGGCGGCCTGCCGTGGTGAAGCGCCCGAGGCCTTGCTGGCCCATACCCGGGCCACCTCCGCCGCGTTTTTCCAACTTCCTCTTTTGGAGTGACTCATGGCTACAACTCTTCCAGGCGCCTTTCCGGGCCGCCGCCTGCGCCGGGTGCGCAAACATGATTTCAGCCGTCGTCTGGTACGCGAGAACGTACTGACCGCCAATGATCTCATCTACCCCGTGTTCGTGCTGGAGGGGGAAAACCGCCGTGAGGCCGTCCCCTCCATGCCTGGGGTGGAGCGTCTCTCCATCGATCTGTTGCTGGAGGAGGCTGCCGAACTGGTGGCACTTGGCGTGCCGGCCATCGCCCTGTTCCCGGTCACCCCGCTGGAGCAGAAGAGCCTGCTGGCGGAAGAGGCCTACAACCCGGACGGGCTGGCCCAGCGCACAGTGCGTGCCTTGAAGGCCCGCTTCCCGGAGCTGGGGGTCATCACCGACGTGGCGCTCGACCCGTTTACCACCCACGGTCAGGATGGCATCATCGATGATGAAGGCTATGTGCTGAACGACATCACCACCGAAATCCTGGTGAAACAGGCGCTCTCCCACGCTGCCGCCGGGGTCGATATCGTGGCGCCGTCCGACATGATGGATGGCCGTATCGGTGCCATTCGCGCGGCGCTGGAAGAGAACGGCTTCATCAACACCCAGATCATGGCCTACTCCGCCAAGTACGCTTCCTGCTACTACGGCCCGTTCCGCGACGCGGTCGGCTCGGCCGGCAACCTCGGCAAGAACAACAAGGCCACCTATCAGATGGATCCGGCCAACAGCAACGAAGCCCTGCACGAGGTGGCGCTGGATATCCAGGAAGGGGCCGACAGCGTGATGGTCAAGCCGGGCATGCCCTATCTGGACGTGATCCGCCAGGTGAAGGATCAGTTCGGCGTGCCGACCTTTGCCTACCAGGTGAGCGGCGAGTACGCCATGCACATGGCGGCGATCCAGAACGGCTGGCTGAAGGAGAAGGAGAGCATCATGGAGTCCCTGCTCTGCTTCAAGCGGGCCGGGGCCGACGGCATCCTCACCTACTTCGCCAAGCGCGTGGCGCAGTGGCTGAAGGAAGATGCCCGGGCCTGATGGCTGGACACCTTCAGTCAGTGCACTGCAGACAATGCCGGCCCTGGGGCCGGCATTGTCGTTTCTGGGAGGCTATCTGGTCGTTTTGTACGCAGCTTTTGACCAAATGTGGGCCGCGGCCCTCGCTCTCGATGGCAAAGGCTTGATTAATGGGGTTTCTGCCTACATCTTAGGTAGTCCAAGCAAGCTTCTGGACGGCAGGGGCTGTAGAGAATTTAGAGGTATTGCCGGATGACTAACCCTTTGCTGACAATGGACTCGCTGCCCCCGTTCAGCCAGATCCAGCCCGACCAGGTACAGCCTGCCGTGACGCAGGCTATTGCCGATTGCAAACAGAAGATCAGCGATGTGCTGGCCCAGCGCGAGCCCCATACCTGGGACAGCCTGATCGCCCCGCTGGAAGAGGTAAATGACCGTCTGTCCCGGATCTGGTCGCCGGTCAGCCACCTCAACTCCGTGCTCAACAGCGAGGCGCTGCGCGAGGCCCACGACGCCTGCCTGCCGCTGCTGTCCGAATTCCAGACCTATGTCGGTCAGCACGAAGGGCTCTATCAAGCCTACCTGGCCCTCTCCGAGAGCGACGATTTCCCCCTGCTGAGCGCCGCCCAGCGCAAGGAGATCCAGAATACCCTGCGCGATTTTCGCCTGTCCGGCATCGGCCTGCCCGCCGAGGCACAGCAGCGCTACGGCGAGATCCAGGCCCGCCTCTCCGAGCTGGCCTCCCGTTTCAGCAACAACGTGCTGGACGCGACCCAGGGTTGGAGCAAGCTGGTGACCGACGAGGCCGAGCTGGCCGGGCTGCCTGCGAGTGCACAGGCAGCCGCTCGCCAGCTGGCCGAGCTGAAGGGCAAGGAAGGGTGGCTGTTCACTCTGGACATCCCCTCCTACCTGCCGGTGATGATGTATGCCGACAACCGCGCCCTGCGCGCCGAGCTGTACGAGGCCTTCACCACCCGCGCCTCCGACCAGGGCCCCAATGCCGGCAAGTGGGACAACTCCGCCATCATGACCGAGCTGCTCACCCTGCGCCGCGAGCTGGCCCAGCTGCTCGGCTTTGCCAACTACGCCGAGCTCTCCCTTGCCACCAAGATGGCGGACAAGCCGGAGCAGGTGGTGAACTTCCTCACCGATCTGGCGCGCCGCTCCCTGTCGCAGGGCAAGGCCGAGCTCGAAGAGATCCGCGCCTTCGCCAGCGAACAGCACGGCCAGAGCGAGCTGGCGGCCTGGGATATCCCCTATTACGCCGAGAAGCTCAAGCAGCACAAGTTCTCCATCTCCGACGAGCAGCTGCGCCCCTACTTCCCCGCCAGCAAGGTGGTGAAAGGGCTGTTCGAGGTGGTCAAGCGGGTGTTCGGCATGAAGGTGCGCGAGCGCCTCGGCATCGACACCTGGCACCCGGACGTGCGCTTCTACGACATCTTCGATGCCGAGGATGAGCTGCGCGGCAGCTTCTACCTCGACCTCTATGCCCGCGAGCACAAGCAGGGCGGTGCCTGGATGGATGTCTGCCTGGGTCGTCGCTACCGTCAGGACGGTTCGCTGCAAAAGCCGGTGGCCTACCTGACCTGCAACTTCAACGGCCCGGTGGATGGCAAACCGGCCTTGTTTACCCACAACGAAGTGGTCACCCTGTTCCACGAATTCGGCCACGGCATCCACCACATGCTGACCCGGATCGACGTGGCCGGCGTGGCCGGCATCAACGGCGTGGCCTGGGACGCGGTGGAGCTGCCGAGCCAGTTCCTCGAGAACTGGTGCTGGGAGTCCGAGGCACTGGCCTTCATCTCCGGCCATCACGAGACCGGCGAGCCGCTGCCTGCGGATCTGCTGGAGAAGATGCTGACCGCCCGCAACTTCCAGGCGGCCATGCAGATGCTGCGTCAGCTGGAGTTCGCCCTGTTCGACTTCCGTCTCCATCAGGAGTTTGACCCGGCCAATGCGGATCAGATCCCGGCGCTGCTGGACGAGGTGCGTCGCGAGGTGGCGGTGATGACGCCGCCGGCCTTCAACCGCTTCCAGCACAGCTTCTCCCACATCTTCGCCGGCGGTTATGCGGCGGGCTACTACAGCTACAAGTGGGCGGAAGTGCTCTCCGCCGACGCCTTCTCCCGCTTCGAGGAGGAGGGGATCTTCAACCCAGTGACCGGCCACTCCTTCCTGAAGAACATCCTGGAGAAGGGTGGTTCCAAGGAGCCGATGGAGCTGTTCCGCGCCTTCCGTGGTCGTGAGCCTCAGGTGGATGCCTTGCTGCGCCACAGCGGGATTGCCGCATGAGGCTGCAGGCCCCGCCAGGCGTGAGCTTCAAGCAGGTACACCTCTGCCACAGAGTGCGATCACCGCGTGATTTTTGAGATAAAAAGGGACCTTTTGGTCCCTTTTCTCAAGGCATTTTAATATCTTGCGGATAGCATGTTTGCACTGTTCCCGCCTCTTCAGTAGAGTCGGGGTCTACCTTCCAAGGAGAGAAAGAACCTTGCCATGAGGCGAGCACTCGAGTCTGTCTATCAAATCATCTCAAGTCTGTCTCATTCGAGTGGTCAGGGATATTTCGATACCTTTGTGAGTGAAATCGCAGCAGCGGTCGGGGCCGACTTCGTCCTGATTTCGGGTAGGGATCAAGCGGGGCTCTCCTGCAAGGTGCATGCAACCTATCCTGTCTCTCTCGATACGACCCGCTTCAGTTTTCCGGTCAGCGCCACCCTGGGGGAGATCACCCTGCAGGAGGGCGAGGCCTGGTTCAGCGATCGGGTACAGCAGCTGTTCCCCCACGCCGCCGTGTTGCAGGCCTGGCAGATCCAGGCCTATGCCGGCATCGCCCTCAAGAGTGCGCAGGGGGAGACAGTGGGCATCTGCAGCCTGCTGTTCAAGCGGCCGCTCACCAACATGGACAAGGTGATGGGCCTGCTGCGCCTGCTGGCTCCGCTGGCCGGGCGCGAACTGGCGCTGATGCTGCAGCAGCCGGCGCCGCCTCAGCCCGAGTACCACGATTTTCTGCACACCATGATGTCCCACGCCCCGGTGGGGATCGGCAAGCTCGATCTGGACGGCAAGATCCTCTGGACCAATCCGGCCATCGAAAAGATGCTGGGCTACAGCCAGGAGGAGCTGGTTCATCGCAACGCCGCCGAGCTCAATCATCCGGAAGACTGGCTGCGCAGCGTCGCCTGCTATGAAGAGCTCAGGCGCGGCGAGCGTACCGCCTTCACCCAGGAGAAGCGTTACCTGCACCGTGACGGCCAGCTGCTGTGGGGGCGGGTTACCGTGACCCTGGTGCGGGACGACCAATTGCAGCCCGACTACCTGATGGTGGTGCTGGAGAACATAGACCCCCTCAAGCGTCACGCCGAGCAGCTCAAGCTCTCCCACCGGGTCTATGACAACCTCTCAGAGGCGATCCTGGTGTGCGACGCCGACAGTCGCATCATCTCGGTCAACCCGGCGTTCGAGCAGATCACCGGCTACAGCGAGGAGGAGGTGTGCGGCCTGCGCCCCAGCCTGCTCAAGTCCGGCCTGCACGACCAGGCCTTCTACGCCGACATGTACCACGCGCTGGAGCGGGTGGGGGTGTGGCGCGGCGAGGTGTGGAACAAGCGCAAGAACGGCAAGCTCTACCCCCAGCAGCTGATGATCAGCACCCTGCGGGAAGGGGGGCGGATCAGCCAGTACATCGCCATCTTCAGCGATCTCTCCCAGACCAAGCTGGCGGAGCAGAAGATCGCCGCCCAGGCCAACTACGACAATCTCACCGGGCTGCCCAACCGCTGGCTGTTCGGCCGCTGCCTCAGCCGCTTCTGCGAGCGGGGCGAGCGCTTCGCGCTGATGGTGCTTGACCTCAACAACTTCAAGGCGGTCAACAACAGCATGGATCACCACGCTGGTGACGCCCTGCTGCGGGAGGTGTCGGATCGGCTGGTGAGCCGGGTGCGCACCGAAGATCTGGTGGCCCGCATCGGCGGCGACGAGTTCGCCTTCCTGGTGCCCGGCATCGTCAACCGCCGTCAGGCCGAGGTGTTTGCCAAGCAGGTGGTCGGTGGCTTCGCCCGCCCCTTCATGCTGGCCAACCAGCACCTCTACGTGACGGCCACCATCGGCATCACCCTCTGCCCGGGCGACGGGCTGGAGAGCGACGAGCTGCTGCGCAACGCCGAGCAGGCGCTGTTTGCCGCCAAGCGGCAGGGGCGGCTGCTCGGCAGCTACTGCGCCTCCATGCGCGAAGAGGTGCGCCAGCGTCACCAGATGCAGCAGGATCTGGCTGAGGCGATCAAGCTCGAGCAGCTGACCATGGCCTACCAGCCGATCTGGGACAACCGCAGCGGCCGGGTCGCCAAGCTGGAGGCGCTGGTGCGCTGGTATCACCCGCACTGGGGTCAGGTGTCGCCGGCGGACTTCATCCCGCTGGCGGAGGAGGCCGGGCTCATCCAGGGGCTGGGGGCGCTGGTGCTGTGGCAGTCGTGCCGGGATCTGGCGCGGCTGCAGCAATCCGGCTTCCCGGATCTGCAGATGTCCATCAACCGCTCCACCCTGGAGTTCCAGACCATAGATCCGGAGGCGAGCGAGTGGCTCAAGGTGATCCACCACTTCGGACTGGACCCGGCGGACATCGTCATCGAGATCACCGAATCCCTGCTGATGGAGACCAGCGATCAGCACAGGGTGCGGATCGATGCCCTGCGCGAGGCGGGCTGCAAGCTGGCCATCGACGACTTTGGCACCGGCTACTCGGCGCTCAACTATCTGCGCAACTTCCCGGTGGACCTGGTGAAGATCGACCGGGCCTTCGTGCGCCACATCCCGTTCAACGAGCAGGACCGACTGCTGCTGGACGGCATCATCAACATAGTGCACAACCTCGGCATGCAGGTGGTGATCGAGGGGGTGGAGACCCGCGAGCAGCTCAACTTCCTCTGTCAGAAGGGGTGCGCCTTCACCCAGGGTTATCTGCTGAGCCGGCCGCTCGCCTACGACGACCTCACCGAGTATTTGCAGCTCAACGACAAGAGCATGTTCCTGCAGACCAGCTAGCCTTTACTGCGCCGCTTTCATCCTCTCCTGTTTCTCCTTCAGTGTCCGGTAATCCTCCCCGAGATAGCGCAGATAGATGCGATCCAGCACCCCTTCGTCCAGCATCTGTTGCAGCGCTTTGTTGTAGGCGGGCAGCAGGTCAGCCTTCTGCTTGCCGAAGCAGAGGTAGAGCGGAGTCGAGTCGAGGAAGGGGGTGAGCGCGCGGATCTTGACGTCCTGCTCTCTGGAGAGAATGGGGGCCGAGAAGTAATCCAGCACTATCAGGTCGACCCGGCTCTTCTCCAGCATCAGCAGCAGCTGCTTGTCGGAGTGGGCCTTGATGGGTACCCAACCGGTGAAGTGCTTGATCCTGTCGGTGTAGTCATAGCCCCTGACCATCCCCACTTTCAGCCCCTTGGCCATTTCCCACGAGAAGGTTTGCAGCGGGCTGTCGCTGCGCACATAGGCGGCCAGCGGGTAGAAGGCGGTGGCAAGATCGGAGTGGTAGCAGCCGGGGAGGGGGGCGTTGTCGAGAATGCCGTCCGCCAGCTCGGTGTTGACGTACTGTTCGCAGCGTCCCCACGGCAGTTCGAGCAGGGTGAGCTGCATGCCGAGGCGGTGTGCCACCTCCTGATGGATCTCGACCGATATGCCCTCCATCAGCTTGCCCTGTTCGGCGTAGGAGAAGGGGGGCCAGTCAACGCCGCAGACCTTGAGATGGCCACCGCTCTGGGCGGCAAGCAGCAGGGCGATAAGCAGGTGCATGGGGTTTCCTCCCTACAGCGACGCAAAGGGGCTGTGATACACTCGGTTCACTGAACTTAGAATGCATCCAGAGCCCATGCAAATCCTCCTCGAAGACCCCGCCAAGGCGGCCCAGGCAGAAGCCCTGAGCAGCCAGCTTGACCAGATCGACCTGCCCCAGTTTGCCCTGGTGTTCACCCCGGAGCGGCTGGAGCTGCGCAAGCTGGACGAACCCAAGCTGAGCGCCGTCTACGTGGATTTCGTCGAAGGGGCGGTGGCTCATCGTCGCAAGTTCGGCGGTGGCCGTGGCCAGTCTATCGCCAAGGCGGTGGGGCTCAAGGCGGGCGCCATGCCGACCGTGGTGGATGCCACCGCCGGGCTGGGGCGGGATGCCTTCGTGCTCGCCTCCCTCGGCTGCAAGGTGACCATGATTGAGCGCAGCCCCGTGGTGGCCGCTCTGTTGCAGGACGGGCTGGCGCGCGCCGCGCAGGATCCCGAGATCGGCCCCTGGGTGCGCGAGCGGATGCAACTGCTGCACGGCCCTGCGGTGGAGACCCTGCTGGGATTGGCCGAGCGGCCGGATGTCATCTACCTCGACCCCATGTTCCCCCACAAGCAGAAGTCGGCGCTGGTGAAAAAAGAGATGCGGGTGTTCCAGTCGCTGGTGGGAGCAGATCTCGACGCCGATGCCCTGCTGCCAGCGGCGCTCACCATGGCGGACCGGCGGGTAGTGGTGAAGCGGCCGGACTACGCCGGCTGGCTCAACGAGCAGAAGCCGAGCATGGCCATCGAGACCAAGAGCAACCGCTTCGATGTCTACGTGATGGCGGCGCTGGCGGGGTAACGGCCACGACGATGCCTGCTGAGAAGTCAAAGAAGAGGGCCAACCCGATGGGGTTGGCCCTCTTGCCATCTATTGGCTGTCGGCTGGGGCTGGTGGGGCGAAGCGGATCAGCTTCTCCTCCCCCTGCCAGTTGAGCGTCATGGTCGCCAGCTCCGCCAGGCTGAGCCGTTCGCCGCCGTGCAGCAGCAGGTACTCGACCCCTTCTCTGGCCTCTATGGTGCGGATCTTGTCCGCCCACTGACGGCCATCCTTACAGGTGAGGGTGACCGGCAGCTGCCAGCTGGCGGCGATCTCCAGCCAGTCGTAGAGATCGCAACTGATGGGTTGGTATCTGCTCATGCGGTCGTCGTCCCCCTTGTCGCCCGTTACTGGAAGTTGAGGCTGGTGGTGGGCGCCACCACCGTCTGGGCTTTCTGTATCTGCACCAGCTGTAGCGGATCGTCGGCCACTGCCGGATCATCCTCGTCGCCGTTGCAGACCAGCACCAGATCGTAGCTGCCGAGATTGACAAATCCCAGCTCGTAGCCAAAGCCGCCTCCGGTCTGCGGCAGCACGGGGGCGCTGGCGTAGAAGCCGTTGTCGCTGTCCGCCATGTCGGGGTAGTTGTCGTCGCTTCTGGGCTGGTAGAAGTAGACGAAGTCCTTGTCGGTCAGCTGGCCACCGCACAGCCCGGCTGCCACCGTACCCTTGACGGTGGCGACCTGAGTGTTGTTCACCAGCCGTACGCCTCTCGGCTTGAGCTTGTAGTACTGCTCGTGGCCTGGCAGCACCATGGACTGGCGCAGATCGAATTCGGTGGTGAAGGCACTGAGGCCGTTGGCGGCGATGGTGAAGGCATCCAGCTTGAGCTCGCTGCTGGGCACCTCCAGCGGCTTGATCACCCCATCATCCTGCTTGACGTAGGAGTAGGGGGTGCCGTCCAGAAACTGGTTGGCGACCTCCCGCCCGTCCAGCACCCGCAGCCGCATCTGGCTGTAGTCGCCGGGTACCACGCTCTGGCTGGCCAGCAGGGGGCGACTGGCGGAACCCTGATAACTCAGCAGATCGATGTAGGTAAACAGCGGCCTCCCTGCGCCGTCGAGCGGAATGGTCTCGCCGCTCGGGGTACAGCCATCGTCCTGGGTCGAGGTGAGGAAGCTGGCGGTGGTCCAGCTCTGCTCGGTGCCGGCGACGGGGTGGATGCTGATGTTGGAGACGGCGATGCAGACCTTGCTGACGGCATCTACCGGGGCGTCGGAGAAGGCCAGCGAGAGCTGGGCCTGTGGTGGCTGGCTGCTGTTGTCGCCGCCACCGCCGCCGCAGGCGGTGAGCAGGGCGGTCAGTCCGATCAGGGTCAAAGGTTTCATGGCGTCCATTCCGGTTGGTTGTGAAGACAACCCTACTCTAGTCGAACGTTGGTCATGAGGGGGGAGGCAGAGCCCAGACGCAAGGGCGGGATCTGCCCGTCAGCCCAATAAAATCAAGGGGAAGGCCTGAGTGGCGCCAGTGCTGGCTGCGAAAGAGATTGTCGGAACCTTGGGGCACTGATTGGGCTGGGCCCAATCAGGCTTCCAGCAGCCGGGTGGGCCAGCCCATCTTCAGCTGGCGCTCCACCTCGAGGCGCAGCTCGCTGGCGCGCAGGTAGTGCTCGTCCAGCCACCCCTTGGGCAGGGTCAGCGTCAGAGCCTCGTCATCCGCCTGCAGGGTAAAGATCGGCACCGTGCCCTGGGTGCGGCGCATGCAGAGGATCAGCGCGATGCGCAGGATGCGGGCCAGCCGGATCGCCTGGCGAGCCGTGACGGCACCCTGCTTCTCCAGCGGTTCCAGCTTGAATTCGTCCCGCTGGTTGAACAGCAGGGCCGACAGCAGCTTCTTCTGCGCGGGGGTGAAACCCGGCATGTCGATGTTGTCGATGATGTAGGCGGCGTGTTGCGGCGCCTTCTTGTACTCGATGCACAGACCGATCTCGTGCAACAGGGCCGCGTAGCGCAGGATCGGGCGACCGTAGCGCTTGGAGAGACGCCAGGCCGGCTGCAGCTGGGTGAACGCCTCGATGGCGGTATCGCGTACCCGCTCGGCGTGCTCCTTGTCCAGCTGGTAGCGGCTGATCAGGCTGTCGGCGGTGCGGTCGCGGGCATCACAGTCGTGATTGTTGCCGAGCAGGCCATAGATCAGCCCCTCGCGCAGGGCGCCGCCGGCCAGGGTCATGCTCTCGATGCCGAGGGTTTCGAAGATGGCGATCAGGATGGCGAGGCCGGAGGGGAACACGGTCAGCCGCTCGGCCGCCAGCCCTTCCAGTTGCAGCTGGTCGAGCTTGCCGCAGGCGATGGCCTGACCCATCAGCTCCTGCAGCTTCGGCAGGGTGACCCGCTCGCTCTTGCCCTGCGCCAGCATGATCTCCTGCAGCGCCTGCACCGTACCGGAGGCGCCGACGCAGGTGCGCCAGCCGAGCATGCGGTAATCGTCCGCCACCTTCTCCAGCACCGTTTTGGCGGCGGCGATGGCCTGGTTGAAGCGCGCTTCGCTCAGCTCGCCGTCACCGAAGTGGTTGTTGAGCCAGGTGACGCAGCCCATGTGCAGGCTGTTGAGCAGCTTGGCCTCGCTCTGTTCGCCGATCACCAGCTCGGTACTGGCACCGCCGATGTCGATCACCAGCCGGTTGCCTTCCCCCGCCGAGGTCCAGGAGACCCCTTCATAGATGGTCTTGGCCTCTTCCTCACCCGAGATGATCTCGATGTTGTGGTTGAGCACCCGTTCCGCTTCACGCAGAAACTCGTCGACGTTGGTGGCCAGGCGCAGGGTCGCGGTGCCGACTACCCGGATGTTGTCGGCCGGAATATCCTGCAGCTGCTCGGAGAAGAGGCGCAGACAGTCCCAGCCCCGCTCCATGGCGGCACGGCTGAGACGAAAATCGGCATCCAGACCGGCGGCGAGGCGCACCTTGCGCTTGACCTTGGTGACGGTGCGCAGGGCACCGGCGACCTCGCGCACCACCAGCATGTGAAAGCTGTTGGAGCCGAGGTCGATGGCGGCATAGAGAGGCGAGTTGTGCAACTGGGCCTATCCTTCAGCTTTTGCGGGGAGGACGACGACGGTTGTTGCTGTTGCCACCGCCCTGGCGATCGCGCATGTTGCGGTTCACCGGCTGACGGTTGCGGAACACCCGTTTCGGCGCGGTCACGTCATCCAGCAGCGCCTCGCGGTCATACTTGCTGACCGGGATCGGGTGGTGGATGTACTCCTCGATGGCCGGCAGGTTGAAGGCATAGTCTTCACAGGCCAGGCTGATGGAGTGACCGCTCTTGCCGGCACGACCGGTACGACCGATGCGGTGTACGTAGTCCTCGGCGTCGTCGGGCAGGTCGTAGTTAAAGACGTGGGTCACGTCAGGGATGTGCAGACCACGGGCGGCCACGTCGGTGGCAACCAGAATGTCTACCGTACCCTTGGTGAAGTCTTCCAGGATTTTCATCCGCTTCTTCTGCGGCACATCGCCGGTCAGCAGACCGACCCGGTGGCCGTCATTCTCCAGCCAGGCGTGAACGTCTTCACAGACGTGCTTGGTGTTGGCGAAGACGATGGCTTTCTCCGGCCACTCCTCTTCCATCAGGGAGAGCAGCAGCAACATCTTGTCTTCGTTGGAAGGGTAGAAGAGCTCTTCTTTGATTCGTACGCCAGTCATCTGCTCCGGCTCGACCTGCACATGTTCCGGGTGGTTCATGTGTTCGTAGGCCAGCTCCTGCACCCGCAGGGAGAGGGTGGCGGAGAACAGCATGCTCAGGCGCTCGGTGGCGGGCGGCATGCGGCGGAACAGGAAACGGATGTCCTTGATGAAGCCGAGATCGAACATGCGATCCGCCTCATCCAGCACCACGACCTGGATGTTGCTCAGATCGATGACCTTGGACTTGAAGTAGTCGATGATGCGGCCTGTGGTGCCGATCAGGATGTCGACACCCTGCTCCAGCACGGCCAGCTGCTTGTCGTACCCTTCACCGCCGTAGGCGAGGCCGAGCTTGAGGCCGGTCGAGGCGGCCATGCTGTCGGCATCGTTGTAAATCTGTACTGCCAGTTCCCGGGTCGGTGCCATGATGATGGCGCGCGGCTGATTGATGAGGCGCGGCTTGGTCAACGGATGGGTCAGCAGATAGTTGAAGGTGGCAGCCAGGAAGGCGATGGTTTTGCCGGTACCCGTTTGGGCCTGGCCGGCGAGGTCATGGCCTTCTACCAGCAGCGGCAGAGAGAGTGCCTGGATGGGGGTGCAATAGTGAAATCCCTTTGATTCCAGACCAGCCAGAACTTCGGGTTCGAGGCCCATTTGGGCGAATTTGTCGGTCGTTAAGTGTGTTTTGCTCATGGCGGTAGGTTATCAGGTTAGGCTTGCAATAATAAACAGGATCATTTCAAATAGGGCAACTATTGCCTTTGTTGATACGTCAATAAAGCCTTAATTACTGACTGGAGTTGGAGATGAGTGACAAGATTGTTCAGCTGAGCGATGCCAGCTTCGAGGCAGATGTAATCAAAGCCGATGGCGCCGTTCTGGTCGACTTCTGGGCCGAATGGTGTGGTCCGTGCAAGATGATTGCCCCGATCCTGAACGAAGTCGCCCAAGAGTATGCCGGTCGCGTGACCGTGGCGAAATTGAACATCGACCATAACGCCGACACTCCGCCCAAATATGGCATTCGTGGTATCCCGACCCTGCTGCTGTTCAAGAATGGCGAAGTGGCAGCGACCAAGGTCGGTGCCCTGTCCAAGACTCAGCTGAAAGAGTTCCTGGACGGCAACCTGTAATAATCATCGAGGAGCGCATTGCAATAATGCGCTCCTTCTGTTTTATCACCTAGACGCTCACCCCGATTGGTGCTAATTTATCGCTCGTTTGCTAACCTTTTTGCCTGACTCTTTGCTCACACATCAGCCTGGCAAATCAAATCCGATCAGCATCAATCCAGCAGACTGTCTCCTCATTTCAATCCTTGCTTACAGACTTTCACCACTATGAATCTGACTGAATTAAAGAACACTCCTGTGTCCGAGCTGGTACAGCTTGGCGAATCCATGGGGTTGGAAAATCTGGCTCGGGCGCACAAGAAAGACATTATTTTCGCGATCCTCAAGGCGCACGCCAAGGGTGGCGAGGATATCTTCGGCGACGGTGTGCTGGAAATCCTGACCGATGGTTTCGGCTTCCTGCGTAGTGCAGACGGCTCCTACCTGGCCGGCCCGGACGACATCTACGTCTCCCCGAGCCAGATCCGCCGCTTCAACCTGCGCACCGGCGATACCATCTCCGGCAAGATCCGGCCGCCGAAAGAGGGCGAACGCTACTTCGCTCTGCTCAAGGTCAACGAGGTCAACTACGACCGTCCGGAAAACTCCCGCAACAAGATCCTGTTTGAAAACCTCACTCCGCTGCACGCCAACGAGCGTCTGCGCATGGAGCGTGGCAACGGTTCCACCGAAGACATCACCGCCCGCGTACTGGATCTGGCATCCCCGATCGGTAAAGGCCAGCGCGGTCTCATCGTCGCACCGCCCAAGGCCGGTAAGACCATGCTGCTGCAGAACATTGCCCAGAGCATCGCCTACAACCACCCCGACTGCGAACTGATCGTCCTGCTGATCGACGAGCGTCCGGAAGAGGTGACCGAGATGCAGCGGATGGTGAAGGGCGAAGTGATCGCCTCCACCTTCGACGAGCCGGCTTCCCGTCACGTCCAGGTCGCCGAAATGGTGATCGAGAAGGCCAAGCGTCTGGTCGAGCACAAGAAGGACGTGGTGATCCTGCTGGACTCCATCACCCGTCTGGCCCGTGCCTACAACACCGTCATCCCGTCATCCGGCAAGGTACTGACCGGTGGTGTGGACGCCAACGCACTGCACCGTCCGAAGCGCTTCTTCGGTGCCGCGCGCAATGTTGAAGAGGGCGGCAGCCTGACCATCATCGCCACCGCGCTGATCGATACCGGCTCCAAGATGGATGAAGTCATCTACGAAGAGTTCAAGGGCACCGGCAACATGGAACTGCACCTCTCGCGCAAGATCGCCGAGAAGCGCGTCTACCCGGCCATCGACATCACCCGCTCCGGTACCCGCAAGGAAGAGCTGCTGACCACCGGTGACGAGCTGCAGAAGATGTGGATCCTGCGCAAGATTGTCCACCCGATGGGCGAGATCGACGGCATCGAGTTCCTCATCGACAAGCTGGCGATGACCAAGACCAACGACGAGTTCTTCGACGCCATGCGGCGCCAGCAGAAGTAACCGACTCGAAAAATGATGAAACCGCGGCCCAGGTCGCGGTTTTTGTTTATCTATTTTGCGGTCGCCTGAGTAGTATGAAACCTCGATGTCACAAGGATAGGGACGTCATGAAGCATGTACTCCTGATAATGCTGAGCTGGCTGCTGGTGCCGCCAGCTTTGGCGGGCCAGACCCCGCCCGGCGGGATGGCTCCCCGCGTCGCGCTGGTGGCCGACGAGGGGCTGCAGGGTCACCTCGACTACCTGACCGGTCGCTTGCAGCAGGGACAGTTTGCCGCCATCGATTCCCTGCTGGACTCCCTGGCCGTGGGGCAGCGGGAGTATCTGCTGTGCCAGCTGCTCGCCACCCTCGATGGCCAGCCCAAGGCTGACAGCCCGCAACTGCTGGCCTGGGTGCGCGCCCAGTCGTTCAAGGCCCCCAGCTGGCTGGTGGAAAAAGAGGTGGACGGCTTTCTGGTGCAGCAACCCGCCTACGACTTTGCCGCCGCGGCGCGGCAGGTGCTGAGCCGCTGGCAACTGCAGGCCTGGCAGGACAACTACCGCCAGCTGCTGGAGGCGAACCGCTTCGAGTTCAAGCAGATTTACAACAGCCGCAACCCGGATCTGGCCCAGCAACAGCAGGCGCTGCTGAACGTACTCGCCGGGCAGCCTGTCACTGTGCTGCAGCGCGAGGCACACAAGCTGGCCGGCCTGAACATCTTCCTGCCCGACAACCGCTTGCTGCGGCTGCTGGCCGAGCGTACCGGCGACAGCGCCCTCTATCAGAAGCTGTGGCGTCAACCGGCGGATCACGACAGCGTGGCGGCCCTGGCCAGCGTGGGGCGCTTTCATCAGGGTCAGACGGCGAGCGATCTGCTGATCGCCGCCAGCCGCAACGCCTCCCTCAAACAGACCGCCCTGCACCAGCTCAGTCAGCTTTCGCCGCTGCCCGACACGGCACAGCAGTTCCTGTTGGCTGAGCTGGGCAACCGCCAGTACAGCGGTCAGGTGGCCAGCCTGCTGTTGCAGGTGGACGAGCCGAGGCTGCTGGCCCAGCTTGCCGATCGGCTGACCCGGCAGGAAAAGCGCCATGCAAGTCCGATGGTGCAACCCGAACCGGGTACACCCGCCGGCTCCCCGGAGTTATAATGCGGCATCGCCTGCACACAGGGTACCTGCATGAAATACAAGGATTTGCGTGATTTCATCGCGCAGCTGGAACAAAGCGGACAGCTCAAGCGCATCACGCGCGAGATAGACCCCTATCTGGAGATGACCGAGATCAGCGACCGCACCCTGCGTGCGGGTGGGCCGGCCCTGCTGTTCGAAAATCCCAAGGGTTACACCATGCCGGTGCTGACCAACCTGTTCGGCACCCCGGACCGGGTCGCCATGGGCATGGGCCAGCCCAACGTGGCCGCCTTGCGCCAGGTGGGGACCTGGCTCTCCTACCTGAAGGAGCCTGAGCCACCCCGTGGCTTCAAGGAGCTGATGGAGAAGCTGCCGATCTTCAAGCAGGTGCTCAACATGCCGACCAAGCGCCTCTCGTCCGCCCCCTGTCAGCAGCGGGTGCTGGAGGGAGAGGCGGTCGATCTGGACCAGATCCCCATTCAGCACTGCTGGCCGGGCGACGTGGCACCGCTGGTCACCTGGGGGCTCACCATCACCCGCGGCCCCTACAAGAAACGGCAGAACCTCGGCATCTATCGTCAGCAGAAGATCGGCAAGAACAAGCTGATCATGCGCTGGCTGGATCACCGCGGCGGCGCCATCGATTTTCGCGAGTGGCAGGAGGCCCATCCGGGTGAGCGCTTCCCGGTGGCGGTGGCGCTGGGCGCCGATCCGGCGACCATCCTCGGCGCGGTGACGCCGGTGCCGGATACCCTCTCCGAGTACGCTTTCGCCGGTCTGCTGCGCGGCAGCCGCACCGAGGTGGTGAAGGCCATCAGCTGCGATCTGGAGGTGCCCGCCAGCGCCGAGATCGTGCTGGAAGGCTATCTGGAGCCGGGCGAGCTGGCCCCCGAGGGGCCCTATGGCGATCACACCGGCTACTACAACGAGGTGGACGAGTTCCCGGTCTTCACCATCACCCACATGACGATGCGCAAGGATGCCATCTACCACAGCACCTACACCGGCCGTCCGCCCGATGAGCCGGCGGTGCTGGGGGTGGCGCTCAACGAGGTGTTCGTGCCGCTGTTGCAGAAGCAGTTCCCCGAGATCGTGGACTTCTACCTGCCGCCGGAGGGGTGCTCCTACCGGATGGCGGTGGTGACCATCAAGAAGCGCTATCCGGGCCATGCCAAGCGGGTGATGCTGGGGGTCTGGTCCTTCCTGCGCCAGTTCATGTACACCAAGTTCGTGATCGTCTGCGACGACGACATCAACGCCCGCGACTGGAAGGACGTGATCTGGGCCATCACTACCCGGATGGATCCGGCCCGCGATACCACCCTGATCGAGCACACCCCGATCGACTACCTGGACTTCGCCTCGCCGGTCTCCGGCCTCGGCTCCAAGATGGGGCTGGACGCCACCAACAAGTGGCCGGGAGAGACCAACCGCGAGTGGGGCCAGTCCATCGTCCAGGACGAGGCGGTGAAGCAGAAGATCGATGCCCTCTGGGACGAGCTGAACATTCTCGGTTGATGAGCGGCGGCCGGCCCGGCGGGCCGTGCCGCCTGGCCGGGATGCAAAAGATTGATGCCATTTGAGCTGAATTGGGTATGCTCGACTGACCTGACCACTCTGCTGGTCGCCAGTCCACAGTGAATCAAGAGCGAAAGCGGGCCGAACGAGCCCGTCACAAGGATAAGAATGCAACGTATCAAGTGCCGCGTAGAGGAACTGCGCGAATATGTCGACACCATCTGGCACGTGGCCCTGACGCCGCTGCAAGAGGTCAGCTTCAAGCCGGGCCAGTATCTGCTGGTGGTGATGAGTGATTCGGACAAGCGTCCCTTCTCCATCGCCAACTCGCCGACCCGCCCTGGCGTGCTGGAGCTGCAGATCGGCGCCACCCCGGAGAACGCCTATGCCGGCCAGGTGCTGGCCCGCATGCGCGAGCAGGGGGAGATCGAGATTGAGCTAGCGGCGGGCAAGGCCTTCCTGCGGGAAGAGTCACCCCGGCCGCTGATCCTGATGGCAGGCGGCACCGGTTTCTCCTACGCCCGCGCCATTCTGGAATACCTGATCGACAGCGGCAGCAAGCGCCCGGTGTTCTTCTACTGGGGCGTGCGCCAGGCGCACTGGCTCTACGAGCAGGAGCAGATGCAGCAGTGGGAGCGCGACTACGCCCCGCTTACCTACATCCCTGTGGTGCAGGAGCCGGAGAGCGACTGGGCCGGCAAGACCGGGCTGGTGCACAAGGCCATCATGGATGACTTCGTCAGCCTGCACGACTACGACATCTATGTGGCTGGCCGCTTCGAGATGGCGGGTGCGGCGCGGGAAGAGTTCAAGATCCTGGGAGCCGAGCCGGAGCGCATCTTCGGCGACGCCTACGAGTTTATCTGAGTTCGGCATGAGGCCGGTCACGTAACCGGAAATGCCTCGCTGCATTTGCCGCCGCAACTTGCTTTGCGGCAGGCCAGAAACAACAAACCCCAGCCTGGCTGGGGTTTGCTTTATGGGGGCGGTGTTATTCGCCCTTGGCGCCGAGCTGCTGCTCGAGCTGGGCCAGCTTGGCCTCGAGGGCGGTCAGCTTCTCGCGGGTGCGCAGCAGCACCTTGGTCTGCACGTCAAACTCTTCGCGACTGACCAGATCCAGCTTGCCGAGCTGGGACTGCAGCACCTGACGGATCTTCTTCTCCACCTCTTCGCCCATGCTGCGAATGCCGGGCGGCAGGGAGTTGTGCACCTGTTTGGCGATCTCTTCCAGTTTCTTCGGGTCGATCATGTGGTTCTCCTTAAGCAATGCGCCATTCTACCGGCAATTGATCCGCTTTGCCGAGATCGGGGGTCGCTTTTTGCCATCTGGCGTACAAGTGACCGCTGGTCGGGTCTGGTATCCGGGATGAAGCTGTTAACCTATCGAGTCCCGTTTCTATTCCAATTCCTTGATGCTGTACACAAAAAAAGCAGATCAGATGACCGACCAGCTACTTAATAATTGTTGCGTTGCTGTTAAGATGTACCGGTCGGGTTTTTACCCAACGCCGTCAGCATTTCATGGATAACAACTAAAAAGAGATAAGGATATGAAAAAGAAGCTAATTTATGCCGCAGTCGTCAGTGCTATGCTGGCCGGCTGTGGTGGCAGTGACGATAACAAAGGCGACACCTCCAGCTATCTCGACTATCTGTTGACCGGTTCCAACGCAGTGCGCCCCAGTGCCCTGGCGGCCCGGGCCAGCGATGGCACCCTGAAATTCTCCACCGAAACGGCGGATCTCTCCAACCCGGTGTCGGCCATGTCGACCCTGGATGGCTGGTCCACGACCCAGGCCATCCAGATCGTGCCCGTCACCTCGTCCGGCATCACTGTCCAGGCACCGGCTGCCGCCGAGTTTGCCGCCTCGGTGGCCCCGCTCTACCTGCTGGAGCTGAGCTTTGACAGCACAGCCCTGCGCCCGAGCGGCGTAAAGAAGGTGCTGACCTACGGGGTGGACTTCGTGGTGGCCGCCTCGGCCGGCAAGCTGAACCTGGTACCGCTCAAGCCGCTGAACCCCTCCTCCTACTACATGATCGTGGCCACTGACTCCCTCAAGGACAGCAACGGCAACGCGGTTAAGGCCGGCAGCGACTACGGCAACTACAAGAACAACGTCGGCAGCAATGCCCAGGAGCAGACCATCAACGGTCTGATCGCCCTGCAGGAGGGCCTGTTCAAGGCCGCCACCGGCGTCTCCACCGATCACGTCATCTTCTCCGACTGGTTCGGTACCCAGTCCGGTGCCGATGTGCTGGTGGCGGTGAAAGGGGCGGCGGCATCCGTGCTGAAGAGCCCGACCCTGGATGCTGCCGCCCTGTGGAAGCAGGATGCCAAGGGCAACACCAGCCTGCCGGGTACCTACACCCTGGCCGTGACCGGCAGCAACCCCTTCCTGACCCAGCTGGACGCCGAGGCGTTCCTGCCACAGGAGCAGAAAGATGCGCTGGCCACCGCCTTCGGCCCTGGCGCCCCGCTCAACGGGCTGGCCCAGCTGACCACTGTCTATACCGGTACCGTCAAGCTGCCCTACTTCCTCTCTTCGCCAGCCACCGCTGGCTCTTGGGACAAGGCCAAGACCCAGTCCTGGCACGGCGCCATCCCCAGCCTGTACGCCATCGCCAATGCCCTGAAAGCCTCTGACAGCGAAGTGATCGCCGGGCTGGTGGGCGCGGGCGTGGACCCGGCCCTGCTGGCGACGCTGATTGCCGATCCGACCCGTCAGAGCGAACTGCTGGCCGAGGCGAGCAAGCTGATCGGGGTGACCCTCACCTCCGGCGGCAAGCCGCTGGATGCCGAGCAGAACATCGGCCGCTTCAACCCGCTGCCCAAGCTGGAAGAGGTGCAGTCGGTGCCGATGCGGATCTTCGCTGCGACAGCAGACTTGAAGACCATCACGGATGTCATCATCTATCAACACGGCGTCACCTCGGTGAAAGAGAACGCCTATGCGCTGGCGCTGGGTCAGATTGGTGCAGGGTTGCAGGCCCCAACACCTAAGAACGTTGCCGTTGTGGTGATCGATCACCCGCTGCACGGCGAGCGCGGCTTTGCCCTGAGCGGCAGCATGGACACAGTCACCACCTCCGACAACCCGACCCCGTATCTGAACCTGAGCTACCTGACCGTGGCCCGCGACAACCTGAAACAGAGCGTGGCGGATCTGCTGGGCCTGCGTCTGGCGGTCGGTCTGGCCAATGGCAAGGGCGTCATCGGCAGCGCCGGCAGCCTCAAGGTGCACTTCCTGGGCCACTCGCTGGGCGCCATCTCCGGCACCAACCTGCTGGCGGTCGCCAACCAGTCCATCGGCAATGCCCAGGCGGATGCCCTGTTCAAGTTCGATACCGGTGGCCTGGCCATGCCGGGTGGCGGCATAGCGCCGCTGTTGCTGAACTCGCCGACCTTCGGTCCGACCATCAAGATGGGCGTGCTGACCAGCGGCAGTGCCGAGCTGAAAGCGGGCTTTACCGCCTACGCCCCCAGCTGCAAGACCGAGGTGCCGACCTGCTTCGTCAACGAGTTCCTGCCGAGCCTGAGCGCCACCCAGCAGGCCGCTGCGGCCAGCACGCTGCAGAGCTACAGCTTCGCGGCCCAGTCGGTACTGGATTCGGCTGACCCGATCAACCTCGGCAGCGGCATCAAGAGCGACTTCCCGCTGTTCGCCACCGAGATCGTTGGCGATGGCGCGCTGAGCCTGTCGGATCAGGTGATCCCGAACAGCATCGCCTCCGCCCCGCTGGGCGGCACCGAGCCGCTGTTCAAGGTGCTGGCGCTGCAACCGCTGACTGCCACCGGTGCGGCCAGCCACAACGCAGCCCGCTTCGTGGCTGGTGGCCACAGCTCGCTGCTGGCACCGGACGAGAACTTCGATCCGAGCGGCGACGTGACCACCGAAATGCAGTCCGAGTTCGCCAGCTTCTTCATGAGCGGCGGCACTGCGGTCAAGGTGACCGATCCCACCCTGCTCAAGCAGTAAGCCAGTCGGCCAATAAAAACGCCGCCCCTCGGGGCGGCGTTTTTTTTTCGTGTATAGCACTCGTCGCCGGGTGGGCCAGATCAGCAGACGTGTTGGCTGCCGAGCCGATCGCAGCAACTCAGGCTGGCTGGTGGTGTCTGTCCAGCCAGCCCTGCAGCAGGCCGACCAGCAGGCCCGCCAGGTGGGCCATGTTGGCGGTACGGGTGCCGAGCAGCTCGAAGAAACCGAGTGCCAGCCAGAACAGCATGAAGCCCATCAGCGCCGGTGGCAGGGTGAGGCCGCAGGCCGGCTGCAATTTGCTGCGCAGCCAGCAGTAGCCGAGCAGGGCATAGACCACCCCGGAGAGGCCGCCAAACAGCGGGCCGCTGGCGAAAAACTCGGCCAGGTTGGGCAGGGCGGCGCCTACCAGCAGCAGGATCAGCAGCTTGCCGCTGCCGAGTCGCTGTTCGATCTGGCCCCCCAGATACCACCACCACAGCAGATTGAACACCAGGTGCAACACCGAAAAGTGAATGAAGGCAGGGGTGAAGTAGCGCCACGCCTGCCAATCGGTGAACTGGGCCAGGGTCGGGTGAAAGGCCAGCTCGTCGAAGATCGGTAGGCCGATGGCGTCGAGCCCGTAGATGGCCAGACAGGCGATGATCACCACCAGGGTCAGCGGCCCCGCCTGGTGGAGGAAGTCGGTGACCGGGTCGCTCATCCCCTTGCTGTAGTCGATGCGGGCATCGGCCCGGCCGGACTGCCAGGAGGCCTCCATGTAGCGGGGGTGGCTCGGCTCGGCCAGGAAGCGCTTCACCTCCTGCTGGGCCTGGGCGAGGCGCTGCTCGTCCGCCAGCCAGATGGTGACCCCCAACTCCGACTGGGTCAGCTCGCACGAGATGCCGAGGGTGGAGAGGTAGTCCACCAGCGCCTGGGCCATGCGGGCGTTGTCGAGCACCAGCAGCTGGATCATGCGTCGCCCGCCTGGATCGGGAACTCCCTGCGCCACGCCTCGAAGCCGCCGTCCAGGCTGTAGACCTCATCGTACCCCTGTTGCAGCAGGTACTGGGCTGCGCCCTGGCTGCTGTTGCCGTGGTAGCACATCACGATCACCGGGGTGTCGAAGTCCACCTCGTTCATGAAACGCACCAGGGTGCCGTTGGTGAGGTGGAAGGCGCCGACCGCGTGGGCTGTCTCGAACGACTGGGGGTCGCGAATATCCACCAGGCGGGCTTCACCGGCGCTGAGCTTCTGGTGGGCATCATGGGCACTGATATGGGCAAACTGGTCCATTAACATGTCCTGCGAATAGGTGATTGAGGGCCAGTTTACCGCAAGCGGGGGCCGGCGCTAAGCCCGCAATGTGTCCGGTTATTGCCGGGGCCGATCGCAATTTCCTTCAATACCCGGGGCGGGGTGCCGGCTAGGCTGGGGGCTCCTTTTACCGATACGAGCGTTATTCATGGAGACGAGTCTGCTGTTATCCATGGCCGGGTTTGCCCTGGCCATGTCCATCACCCCGGGACCGGTCAACCTGGTCGCCCTCGGCAGCGGCGCTAGGCACGGCTTTGCGGCCAGCCTGCGCCACGTGGTCGGGGCCACCTTGGGGTTTATCCTGCTGTTGTTGCTGATGGGATTGGGGCTGGGCGCCACCCTGCTGCAATGGCCGGCGGCGGCCGAGCTGCTGCGCTGCGGCGGCCGATCGTCCCAGCTGGCCGGAGTGAGTCTGGCCAGCAGCTGACGGCTGAACTGGTGGCAGGCCACCTCGCGCGCCAGCGGCTCCGGCTCCTGCCACAGCTGCCGATGGAGCCGGCACAGCCCCTGATAGAGCAGGGGATCCCGGCTGGCGGTCATGTCGAAGGGGCGAAATTCGTGGCCCAGCCCTGCCTCCTCCTGCTGGCGCTGCAGCCAGCCGGTGTCGAAGTAGAACATCAGATAGGACCAGGGTTCATCGGCTACCGGGTTGCAGGCGTGCACCTCTTCCGGGTTCATCAGCACCAGGTGGCCGCGGCCGACCTCCTGCCGGCTGCGCTGGTTGAGGTAGTGGCTGTGGCCGCCGGTGATGGCGCCGATGGAGAAGTGGGGGTGGCTGTGCTTGTCGTAGCAGACGCGGCGGCCATCCTGCACCGCCCGCGCCTCGATGAAAGGCAGGGCCGCATCGTGCCAGAAACTGTGGTGATCCGGCGCCGTGTCGGCCCTGCTCATGGGTCAGCCGCCGAGATAGGCCTGGCGGACGGCCGGGTTGGCCAAGAGGGCCGCCCCCGTGTCCTGCAGCACCACGTGGCCGTTCTCCAGCACATAGCCGCGATCGGCCAGCTTGAGCGCCTGGTTGGCGTTCTGCTCCACCAGGAAGATGGTCATGCCGTCGCGGCGCAGCTGCTCTATGGTGTCGAAGATCTGCTGGATGACGATGGGGGCCAGCCCCAGCGAGGGTTCATCCAGCAGCAGCAGGCGCGGCTTGCTCATCAGGGCCCGGCCGATGGCCAGCATCTGCTGCTCACCGCCGGACATGGTGCCGGCCCGCTGCTCCAGTCGCTCATGCAGGCGCGGGAACAGGGTGAAAATCTGATCCAGCAGGCCGCGCTGCTCAGCCTTGTCGACGAAGAAGGCCCCCATCAGCAGGTTCTCCTCCACCGTCAGGCGAGCGAAGATGCGGCGCCCTTCCGGCACCACGGCGATGTCCTTGCGCATGATGCGGGCGGTGGAGAGAGAGTCTATCTGCTCCCCCTCGAACCAGATGGAGCCGCTGCTGGGCTTGGGCTCGCCGCACAGGGTCATCAGCAGGGTGGTCTTGCCGGCGCCGTTGGCGCCGATCAGGGTGACGATTTCCCCCTCTTTTACCTCGACGCTGACGTCGTGCAGCGCCTGAATCTTGCCGTAGTGGGTCGATACGTTGCGAAGTTCTAACATCTTGTTTTCCTTACGACTCGCCCAGATAGGCCTTGATCACTGCCGGATTGCTGCGGATTTCATCCGGCTTGCCGTGGGCCAGCGGGGTACCCTGGTTGACCACGAAGATGCGGTTGGAGATCTCCATCACCAGCTTCATGTCGTGCTCGATCAGCAGCACCGAGACCCCGAACTCGTCCCGCAGGTTGGAGATAAGCTCGTTCAGCTCGTCGGTCTCGTGGGGGTTGAGGCCGGCGGCCGGCTCGTCCAGCATCAGCAGCTCGGGCCGGGTCGCCATGCAGCGGGCTATCTCGAGCCGGCGTTGCTGACCATAGGCCAGGTTGCCGGCGGCGCGGTTGGCGAGATCCTTGAGCCCCACCTTCTCCAGCCAGAAGGCGGACTGCTCCAGCCCCTCCCGCTCGGCGCGGCGAAAGGCCGGGGTCTTGAACAGCCCGGCCAGAAAACCTGTGTTGAGGTGTCTGTGCTGGGCCACCAGCAGGTTTTCCACCGCCGTCATGTCCTTGAACAGCCGCACGTGCTGAAAGGTGCGCACGATTCCCTTGCGGGCGATGAGGTGGCCGGGCAGCCCCTGGATCTCCTCGCCCTTGTAGCGAATGATGCCGCCGCTCGGGCGGTAGAAGCCGGTCAGGCAGTTGAAGATGGTGGTCTTGCCGGCCCCGTTGGGACCTATGATGGAGATCACCTCCCCCTTTTCCACGTCCAGCTTGACCCCGTTGACGGCGAGCAGGCCGCCGAAACGCATCGACAGATCAGAGACTTCCATTAACTTCTGATGAGTACTCATTTTTTCAGCTCCCAGTCCAGGGTGGAGCAAGTCACCGCCAGCAATCCGGCCAGATAGCGCATCGACAGCTCAGAGACGTCCAACAACTTCTGATGCGAACTCATTTCTTCAACTCCAGATGCGGGCGGGTCATCGGCAGCAATCCTTGTGGCCGCCAGATCATCATGAACACCATCAAGAGGCCGAACATCAGCATGCGGTACTCGTTGAACTCACGCGCCAGCTCCGGCAGCACCGTCATCACGATGGCGGCCAGCACCACCCCGATCTGGGAGCCCATGCCGCCCAGCACCACGATGGCCAGCACGATGGCCGACTCGATGAAGACGAAGGACTCCGGGCTGATGAAGCCCTGGCGCGAGGCGAAAAAGCTGCCGGCAAAGCCCGCGAAGCAGGCGCCTATGGTGAAAGCGGTCAGCTTGATGATGGTGGGGTTGAGCCCCAGCGACTTGCAGGCGATCTCGTCTTCCCGCAGCGCCTCCCAGGCGCGGCCGAGCGGCATGCGCAACAGGCGGTTGATGACGAACAGGGTTGCCACCACCAGCACCAGCGCCATCAGGTAGAGGAAGATCACCTTGTGGTTGGCGTTGTAGGCGATGCCGAAGAATTCGTGGAAGGTCTCGAAGCCGCCGTCCTTGACGGTGCGGTTGAACTCCAGCCCCCCCAGGGTCGGTTTGGGAATGCCGGAGATGCCGTTCGGGCCGCCGGTCAGGCTGGTCATGTTGTTGAGCAGGATGCGGATGATCTCGCCAAAGCCCAGGGTGACGATGGCCAGGTAATCCCCCCGCAGCCGCAGTACCGGGAAGCCGAGCAGGAAGCCGAAGGTGGCCGCCATCAGGCCGGCGATGGGCAGGCACTCCCAGAAGCTGAGGCCGAAGTAGCTGTTGAGCAGGGCATAGCTGTAGGCGCCGACCGCGTAGAAGCCGACATAGCCGAGATCGAGCAGGCCAGCGAGGCCCACCACCACGTTCAGACCCAGCCCCAGCATGATGTAGATCAGGGTGAGGGTGGCGAGATCGATGGCGCCGCGGGAGGCCATGAAGGGCCAGCTCACCGCAAACAGCAGCACCAGCACGGCGGTCAGGTTATAGAGCTTGGGCGCCTCTTCCGGGCTTGGCAGCACCAGCTTGGTGAAGCCGACCGAGAAGCCGCTGATGGAGGCCTGGAACAGCCGGCTTATCTGGCCGCGCAGCATCTGGAACCAGAACACCAGGGTGGCGCCGCCCAACAGCCAGGCCAGCGACACGTCGAGCCGGCTCACCACCAGCAGGCGGGTGCCGTCGGTCTCCAGCTTGAAGCCGAGCAGCCAGAAGGAGAGCACCAGCAGTACCAGGCTGGCGATGCAGGCATGAATGAATTGGCGTTTCATCATACTTTCTCCACTTCCGGGCGGCCCAGGATGCCGGTCGGCATAAAGAGCAGTACGAAGATGAGCAGGGCGAACGCCATCACATCCTTGTACTCGGTGCTGAGGTAGCCGGCGGTCAGCGCCTCCACCACACCGAGCAGCAGGCCGCCCAGCACGGCGCCGGGAATGCTGCCGATGCCGCCCAAGACCGCTGCCGTAAAGGCCTTCAAGCCGGCCATAAAGCCGAGATAGGGGTTGATGACACCGTAATACATGCCGAGCAGCACGCCGGCGACGGCGGCCAGGGTGGCCCCCAGCACGAAGGTGATGGAGATGACCACGTGGGTGTCTATCCCCAACAGGTTGGCCATCTTGATGTCTTCCGAACAGGCGCGACAGGCGCGGCCCATGCGGGAGCGGCCGATGAACTGGGTCAGCGCCAGCATGGTGATGAAGGTCACCACGAAGATGATGAGCTGCATCCAGGAGAGGCTGGCCTGGAAGCCGTCGGCCTCACCCAGGGTCCAGCCGCCGGAGATCAGGGTGGGCATGGCGATGTCGCGCGAGCCCTGGGCCATCCGCATCATGTTCTGCAGGAAGATCGACATGCCGATGGCGGAGATGAGGGGGATCAGCCGGTTGCCGCCCCGCAGCGGGCGATAGGCGACCCGCTCTATGGTCCAGCCATAGCTGCCGGTGATGATGATGCTGACCAGGAAGGCGCCCCCCAGCAGCAGAAAGGTGCTGTCGATGCCCATCATCATGAGCCCCGCCATCACCATGAAAGCGACATAGGAGCCGATCATGTAGACCTCGCCGTGGGCGAAGTTGATCATGCCGATGATGCCATAGACCATGGTGTAGCCGATGGCGATCAACGCATAGGTGCTGCCTATGGTTAACCCGTTCAGCAACTGCTGAACTAGGTAAAGGAAGTGTTCGGACATACTGCGTTCCCTGTACTTGCCCGCAAAGAAAGGAGGGGTGACTCACGTCACCCCGACCGGCAGATTACTTGAGTTGGGTAGAGGTACCGTCGGCGTGCCACTGGAACACACCGAATTCAAACCCTTTCAGGTCGCCGTTGGGAGCCCAGCTGAGGGGGCCCATCACGGTATCGACCGGCGCGGCCTTGATGGCGGCGGCAACGGCAGCCGGGTCATCCTCACCCGCCTTGGCGATACCGGCAGCCAAGGTTTGCACCGCGGCATAGGTGGTCCACACGAACGGACCGGAGGAGTCCTGACCCTTGGCCTTGAACGCGGCAACCAGCGGGGCGTTGGCCGGCACCAGGTCGTACTTGTTCGGCAGGGTGACCAGCAGGCCTTCGGAAGCCGGGCCACCGATGGCGGAGATGTCCTTGTTACCCACCCCTTCCGGACCCATGAACTTGGCCTTGAGGCCCTTCTCGCCGGCCTGACGCAGGATCAGACCCAGCTCCGGGTGGTAGCCGCCGTAGTAGACGAAATCGACGTTCTCTTTCTGCAGCTTGGCGATCAGGGCGGAGAAGTCCTTGTCGCCGGCGGTGATGCCTTCAAACGCCACCACCTTGACGCCGGCCTTGTCCAGCGCCGCTTTCACGCTGGAGGCGATGCCTTCACCGTACTGTTTCTTGTCGTGGATGACGGCCACGCGCTGGGGCTTGACCTGCTCGATGATGTATTTGGCGGCAGTCGGACCCTGGTCGCTGTCCAGGCCGATGGTACGCAGCACCAGCTGATAGCCGCGCTCGGTGATCTTGGGGTTGGTGGAGGCGGGGGTGACCATCAGCACGCCTTCATCTTCATAGATGTCGGAAGCGGGCAGGGTGTTGTCGGAGCAGAGATGGCCGACCACGAACTTGACGCCGTCGTTGATCACCTTGTTGGCGACCGCCACGGCCTGTTTCGGATCGCAGGCATCGTCATAGATGACGGCTTCGATCTGCTTGCCCTTGATGCCGCCGGCCTTGTTGATCTGCTCGACCGCCATCTTGCCGCCGGTGAACTGCATGTCGCCGTACTGGGCGACCGGGCCAGTGACCGGACCGGCGATGCCGATCTTGATGGTATCCGCCGCGTGGACCAGTGAGACCGATCCGAACAGGGCCATAGAAACCGCTGCCCTGACTGCCATTTTGCTCAACTTATTCATCGATTCGTCCCTTAATCAGTGGATTGTTTCATTTTCCGTGTGCCATTCCGAACCGTGATCCCGCCAGTCCGGCAATAGGTATGGTTCTATCATTCCTCGCTGGGCAATAACAAGCTGTTAAAGATACTAACCAGAGAGGGGGTAATAGTGCTTTTTTGAAACAAATATCTAATTACAGTTATCTATTTAGAAGTTGATGCTAATGATGGCAATTAACATCTTCTCAACAAGGCGCACTTTTGATAAATGATAGATGAAAAAACTGACGATATTTTACTCTGACGCTGCTCCCATTTTGACCAAAATCCGTTTGCGCAAATAGAAATGACCGCCTAGATTAGCCAGCATTGACAATTCATTGGCAGCACTCGTTAAAACCAAGCCTTTATTCGGGAAATCTGCTAATGTTCCGCCTTTGATCTTCAGGAGACAGAGATGGCCACTATCAAGGATGTCGCCTCCCGCGCAGGCGTATCCATCTCCACCGTCTCACATGTACTCAATCACACCCGTCGGGTCAGCGAAGACGCAACCCAAAAAGTGCTTGAGGCGGTGGCAGAACTCAACTACGCGCCCAACTCGGTAGCGCGCAGCCTCAAGATAAACTCGACCAAGACCATCGGCATGCTGGTGACCACCAGTGCCAACCCCTTCTTTGCGGAAGTGGTGCAAGGGGTGGAGGCGTACTGCTTCGAGCAGGGCTACAGCCTGATCCTCTGCAATACCGAGAACCAGCCGCCCCGTCAGCAGCACTACCTGCGCATGCTGATGGAGAAGCGGGTCGACGGTCTGCTGGTGCTGGGAACCGACATCGATACCCCGCTGCGCGACATGCTGCGCATCCACAAGAACGTGCCGCAAGTGGTGCTGGACTGGGGTACCGAGTGCGATTTTGCCAACGTCATCAATGACAACGCCCGCATCGGGGCACGCCTGGCCGTGCGTCATTTGCTGGAGCAGGGTCACCGCGACATCGTCTGCATCACGGGTCAGCTGGCCAAGCCGACCACCCAGCAGCGGCTGGACGGGGTGCGCGATGCCTTGGCCGAACAGGGGCTGACCCTGAAAGACGAGCAGATCTTCGAAGGGGATTACGAGAGCCAGAGCGGTTTCGATGCCATGCAGCGGATCCTGGCCCTCACCCCGCGGCCGACCGCGGTGTTTGCCTTCGACGATCCCATGGCGATCGGCGCCATCTGCGCCGCCTGGGAAGCCGGAGTCAAGGTGCCGGACGATATCTCCATGATCGGTTATGACGACGTGGAGATGGCGCGCTTCTCCAGCCCGCCGCTCACCACCATCCGCCACCCCAAGGCCGAGCTCGGCCTGCTGGCGGTGCAGCAGCTGGTGAGCCGGATCCGCAACAAGGAGCTGGAGGTCGAGTCGATGACGGTGCAGCCGGAGCTGATCGTCCGCCGCTCGGTCAAGTCCCTGCGCTGATCGCGCCACGGCAGAGCCAGCAACAAGAAAACCCCCTCGCCAGCGAGGGGGTTTTTGTTTGGCCCGCGTTTATTGCAAGGGCGGCCAGTACTCTTTGTTGGCGGCGAGCAGGTCGTCCAGGATGGCTTTGGCCACCGAGGCGCTCGGCACCGTCTTGGAGAGGGTGATCGCCTGCCACAGCTTCTGATAGGAGCGCTCGATCCACGCCTCCACCACCAGCTTCTCGACGGCCACCTGCTGGCCCATCATGCCCTGCTGGAACAGCGGAATGTCGCCCACCTGCAGCGGCTCGGGGCCGCTGCTGCCCACCAGGCAGGGGATCTCGACCATGGCCTCTGGGTCGAAGTTGGGGATGGCGCCCCGGTTCGGCACGATCAGCAGCATCCGCTCCTGGGTGTTGAAGGCGATGGCGGTGGCCAGATCCACTATGTAGGAGGCGTGCTCGTCGATCTCCAGCTCGCCGGCGTCGGCGTTGCCGGCCGCCACGATGGCGCGGCAGGCACTGAACACCTGCTTCTCGCGGTGCTCCATCACCTCGTTGGCGCGGGTGTGCTCCGGATTGGAGTGGGCCACCACATAGTCCGGGTAGAGGTAGTACTTCAGATAGGTGTTGGGCAGGGTGTCCGGATCAAGGGCCCAGACGTCCCTGGCCTTGGCGAAGGTGTCGTTCCAGCTGGCCTCGGCGTGGCTGGCCTGCTTGGGCACATAGCCGTGTTTGGCCACGTGGGCCTTGATGGCCGGCATCAGGTCGTTGCCCGCCAGATCCTCGATGCGGGTCCACCAGCCGAAGTGGTTGAGGCCGTAGTAGCGCACCCGCATCTCCTTGCGTGACGGCAGGCCGGCGATCTGGGCCATCCGTCCCTCGATGCCGATGGGCATGTCGCAGATGTTGAGGATCCTGGCGTGGGGACGCAGGCGACGGGTCGCCTCGGCCACGATGGCGGCCGGGTTGGAGTAGTTCAGCATCCAGGCATCCGGCGAGTACTGCTCCATGTAGTCGACCAGCTCCAGCACACCGCCGATGGAGCGCATGCCGTAGGCGATGCCGCCCGGGCCGCAGGTCTCCTGGCCGACCACGCCATGGCGCAGGGGGATCTTCTCGTCCAGCTCGCGCATGGGGTACTTGCCGACCCGAATGTGGGCCATGACGAAGTCCACCCCGCTGAAGGCCGCCTTGGGGTCGGTGCCGTAGCTGAAGGCAATGTCCGGGGCTCTCTCTTTGAGCAGGACGCGGCAGGCTCCGGCGATCACCTCCTGGCGGGCCCCATCGTTGTCGTAGAACTTGATCTCGTGCAGCGGGAAGCGGTGCTGGTTCTCCAGCAGCATGAGAACGATGCCCGGGGTAAAGGTGCTGCCACCGCCGGCAATGACGACAGAGAATTTTTTCATGATCATGACTCCGTTACGAAAGAAGAGGAGGAGGGGTTGTTCATCAGGCTCTCCATGTTTTCCCTCAGCTGGGGCACATGCAGACCGACAATGATCTGGATGCTGTCACCGTGGCGGACCACGCCGTGGGCACCCAATTGTTTGAAAGCATCATCCGCTGCCGCCAGCCCCGCATCGCGTAGCGATATGCGCAGTCGGGTGGCGCAGTTGTTCAGGCTGTTGATATTTTCCGCGCCACCGAGTGCCGCCAGAATATGGCCGGCAATATCATGGCCACGCTGTTTTTTGGCGGCCTGATAATCGGCCTTGGAATACAGTTTTATTTCGCTCTCATCCCGCCCAGGGGTTTTCAAATTGAATTTCAGAATGAGCGTGCGGAATATCAGGAACCAGATCCCGGTAAAGGTCAGCCCGATGGCAATCTGGGTAAACATCATGCCGGCGTGATTGTGGAACATGGGGATCCAGTTCTGCGGCAGGAACTGGTCGAGCAGACCGCCACCCATGTTGCCGACGACCCCGAACAGGTACATCACGGTCGCCATGGTGGCCGCCAGCAGGGCATGGATGGCGAACAGCAGGGGCGAGATGAAAAGGAAGGTGAACTCGAGCGGCTCGGTGATCCCCACCAGCATGGCGGTCAGGGTCGCCGGGATCAGCAAGCCGGCTACCTTGGTCTTGTTCTCCCTGGCGGCGGTGGCGTAGATGGCGAGTGCAATCCCCATGGCCCCGAAGATCTTGGCGTTGCCGTGCAGGGCGAAGCCGCCCTGGGGGAACAGCTCGATCAGCGGCCGGGTGCTCTGGCTGAACTCCAGCATGTGCTGGGCCCAGTAGAGCTGGATGCCGCCTTCCACCGCGGCCGGGCCGAAGATGAAGGGGCCGTAGATGAAGTGGTGCAGGCCGGTCGGGATCAGGATCCGCTCAAGGAAGGTGTAAACCCAGACGCCGAGCGGGCCGGAGACCAGCATGAACTCCTGCAGGGAGGCGATGCCCATCTGCACCTTGGGCCAGCCCAGCAGGGTCAGCCAGGCGCAGGGGATCATCACGAAGAAGGTGACTATGGTGACGAACGAGCTGCCCTGGAAGATGCCGAGAAAGACCGGCAGTTGCCGGTCGAACAGCCGGTTGTGCAGGGCGGTGACGAGGCCGGAGATGGCGATGGCACCTATGATGCTGGTGTCCAGGGTCTTGATGCCGGCCACCATGGCCAGCCCGCTCTCGCCACCCACCGCCTGGTTGAAGTTGACCCCGAAATAGTCGCCCCAGGTCATCCCCATGGCATTGATGAAGTAGTTCCAGGTCATGAAGCTGACCAGCACGGAGAGGCAGGCACGGGCCTGAGCCTTGTTTGCCAGACCGATCGGCAGGCCGATGGCAAATATCAGCGGCATATTTCGAAATACTGTCCAGCCACCCTCTTCAATAATATGAACTATTTGAAAAAACAGTCCCTGAGGATTGGCCAGTGTCTCTCCCACGAACATGGGATTTTTCAGCATGATTGCAATGCCTACCACCATACCTGCGAATGGAAACAGTAATACAGGCGTAAACATTGCCCCGCCAAAACGTTGAATTTGACTGAGCATATAGCGTCCCTTTTTATTAGAGAATTGTCTGACTGCTGTTGTCGTATTGCTGAATTGAACCTAACAACAAGCGATAACCCCCTCATGAAATATGTGGTGGTTATGTGATCCGGCGCATGCACTTATTTAGACAAAGAGATCTAATTTTTGCGATATTGTTGTACGTCTTGTTTTTGTGATGTTTTTATCGGGTTGTTTGAATTTAAAGTTGTTTATTTTCAGCTGGTTGAAATAAAGGCGAGCGAATGGGTTGCCACCCCGGCTGGGTAAAGAGAGGTCTAGCAGTGATCTACAAATCGGTGGCGGATCGGTTGCGTATCCGGGTCAACGGGGCGGATTGCCGGGTGGGGGATGTCCTGCCGAGCGAGAAAACCCTGGCGAGTCAGTTCGGGGTATCGCGGATGACGGTGCGCAAGGCGGTGGACATGCTGATCGAGTGGGGGCTGGTGGAGCGACGCCACGGCAGCGGCACCTACGTGACCAAGAAGGACGTACAGCACGAGACCAAGGGGCTGAGCGGTTTCACCGAGCTGATGCGTGAACAGGGCCGCAGCCTGACCAGCGAGGTGCTGGAGTTTCGCACCATGCCGGCCTCGCCCGCCATCGCCAGCCAGCTCAGGATCAAGGTGAACGAGCCGGTCTACTTCTCCAACCGGGTGCGCTCGGTGGACGGCCGGGCCCTGCTGGTGGAGGAGAGCTACATGCCGGTGCGGCTGTTTCGCACCCTCTCGGTGGCCCATCTGGAGGGATCCAAGTTCGCCTACATCGAGAACGAGTGCCAGCTCCCCATCGCGGGCAACTACGAGAGCTTCAGCGCCGTGCTGGCCGACCGGCGCATGGCGGAGCTGCTGCACATCGAGCAGGGGGCGCCCATCCTGCGGCTCACCTCGCTCTCATACGGTGAGAACGGCGAGTTTCTCAACTACTCCATCATGTTCCGCAATGCCAACGACTATCACGTCGACTACCACCTGCGCCGCGCCCGCGGTTAGCCTGACCCGCATCTTGCTGCGTATGCAAACCCCCTCGCCAGCGAGGGGGTTTTTGTTTGATGGCCCTGAATGGGCGCCTCAGGCCTTGAGGCCGAGCCGCTTGGCGAGCCGGTGCAGGTTGCCGCTGTCGAGCTCCAGCGTGCGGGCGGTGGCGGCCCAGTTGCCGTCATGGGCGGCCAGGGTCTGCTCGATCAGCGCAAGCTGGAAGGCGTCGGTGGCGGCGCGCAGGCCAAGGCCGCCGGGTAAGGGGGTCATTGGCGCCGTGGCGGGGCTGGTGGAGGGGGGCAGGGTGCCGGCCGTCAGGTTGAAGTGATGGCTGGCGAGGGTCGGGGCCTGGTTGCCCTGTTCGGCCCGCGCCAGCACGGCGGCGCGGTGGATGGCGTGCTCGAGTTCCCGCACGTTGCCGGGCCAGTCGTGGCGCTCAAGCAGCTGCAGCGCCTGTGGCTGAATGCGCAGCCGCTCCAGCCCCAGGCTGAGCCGGCAGCGCTCACAAAAGTAACCGACCAGCAGGGGAATGTCGCCGGGGCGCTCGCGCAGTGCCGGGGCGTGGATCGGAAACACGCTCAGCCGGTGGTAGAGGTCGGCCCGGAACTGCCCCTCGACCACCGCCTGCTTCAGATCCCGGTTGGTGGCCGCCAAGATGCGCACGTTCACCTTGAGCGGGGTATCGTCGCCGATCCGCTGCAGATCGCCGTATTGCAGCACCCGCAGCAGCTTGGCCTGCAGTGGCAGGGAGAGCTCGCCGATCTCGTCGAGGAACAGGGTGCCCTGATCCGCCAGCTCGAACTTGCCCGCCCGGTTGTGGATGGCGCCGGTAAAGGCCCCCTTCACGTGGCCGAACAGCTCGCTTTCGGCCACGGATTCGGGCAGGGCGGCGCAGTTGAGGTAGACCAGCGGGGCCTTGGCGCGCTGGGAACCGCGATGCACCGCCTTGGCGATCAGCTCCTTGCCGACCCCGGTCTCCCCCAGGATCAGCACGTTCAGCTCCGAGCTGGCCACCACCTCGATCTCGTGGCGCAGCCGGGCCATGGCGGGGGACTGGCCGATCATCTCCGGTTGCTCAGGGCCGGGTCGAGTGCCGGGGACGAGGGGCTCGCTACTCTGGCGGGCAAGCCGCTCCAGCAGCAGCGCGTTGTTGAGGGCGGCGGCGGCCAGGGCGCCCACCAGCCGCAGCTCCTCGTCGCTGATGCCGTCGAATTGGGTCGGGTTCATGCCGTCTATGGTCAGCGCGCCGATCAGCGCCTGATCCGAGAACAGCGGCAGGCCGACACAGGCGTGCACCTTGAAGTCGTCGTGATCCGGCAGCAGGCCGTCATAGGGGTCGGGCAGGCTGCTGTCGGCGGGGAAGCGCACCACGTCGCCGGCGCGGGCGATGGCCTCCATGCGCGGGTGATCCTTGAGGGCGAAGCGGCGCCCCAGCACGTCCTGCATCAGGCCGTCGATAGCCAGCGGGATGAACTGGCCCCCCTCGTAGCGCAGCAGGGCCGAGGCATCCGAGTTCAGCAGGCTGCGCACGCTCTGGATCAGGCGGTGGAAGCGGTCCTGATGGGAGATGCCGAGTTGCAGGTCGAGGGCGATGCGCGCCAGGCTGTCGGTCGAGATCACGATGATTGTCCAAATGACAGTGTGTTTGTGATTTTGACTATAAAGAGAGGCTGTCTAAATGACAATGATAGATGTGTGTATCTATTAAAAACAACAAGTTACATATTGGCACGTCCGCTGCAATAGCTGGTTCAGTCGAACATACACTATTGCATTCGAGGAACTGCCTGATGAGCATTCACGTCAAGAACAACATCCACTGGGTCGGCCAACGGGACTGGGAGGTACGCGACTTCCACGGTACCGAGTACAAGACCCACAAGGGCACCAGCTACAACAGCTATCTCATCCGCGAAGGGAAGAACGTGCTGATCGATACCGTCGATCACAAGTTCAGCCGCGAGTTCGTGCAGAACCTGGCGGCGGAGATCGATCTCGCCGCCATCGACTATGTGGTGATCAACCACGCCGAGGAGGATCACGCCGGCGCCCTGACCGAGCTGATGGCCCGCATCCCCGGCACCCCCATCTACTGTACCCACAACGCCATCGACTCCATCACTGGCCATCATCACCACCCGGAGTGGAACTTCCACCCGGTCAAGACAGGGGACAGCCTGGACATCGGCAACGGCAAGCAGCTGGTATTTATCGAGACCCCCATGCTGCACTGGCCCGACAGCATGATGACCTACATGACAGAGGATGCGGTGCTGTTCTCCAACGACGCCTTCGGCCAGCACTACTGCGACGAGCACCTGTTCAACGACGAAGTGGATCAGACCGAGCTGATGGAGCAGTGCCAGCGCTATTACGCCAACATCCTCACCCCCTTCAGCCCGCTGGTGACCGCCAAGATCAAGGAAGTGCTGGGCTTCAACCTGCCGGTGAGCATGGTGGCCACCTCCCACGGCATCGTCTGGCGCGAGGACCCCACCCAGATCATCCTGAAATACCTGGAGTGGGCCGACCACTATCAGGAAGATCGTATCACCCTCTTCTACGACTCCATGTCCAACAACACCCGCATGATGGCCGACGCCATCGCCCAGGGCATCCACGAGGTGGATCCGGGCGTGGCGGTGAAGATCTACAACGTGGCGCGCCACGACAAGAACGAGATCCTGACCCAGGTGTTCCGCTCCAAAGGGATACTGGTGGGCTCCTCCACCATGAACAACGTCATGATGCCCAAGGTGGCGGGCATGCTCGAAGAGATCACCGGCCTGCGTTTTCGCAACAAGCGTGCCTCGGCCTTCGGCAGCTACGGCTGGACAGGTGGTGCGGTGGATCGGATCCAGACCCGGCTGATGGATGCGGGCTTTGACATCAGCATCTCCCTCAAGGCCAAGTGGCGCCCGGATGGTTCCGCCTTGGCGGAATGCCGCGAGCACGGCCGCCAGCTCGCCCGTCAGTGGGCGCTGCATCCGCTGGACGCGCCCCGCCCGATCACCCCCACTCAGGCGGCGGTGACACCTGCCCCCCTGATGCCCGCTGCTGAGCCGAAAGCCGCAGCGGCTGTCGCCGAGTGGGATGACGACCAGGCCATGCTCTGCACCGTCTGCCAGTGGGTCTACGACCCGGCCCAGGGCGAGCCGGATCAGCTGGTTGCGCCGGGCACCCCCTGGGCCCAGGTGCCGGACAGCTTCCTCTGCCCGGGTTGCGGCATCGGCAAGGAGGTATTTGAACCCTGTGCCGTGGAGGCCTGTGTATGAACGCAGCAACGCAGAGTGACGTCGGCATCAGCCGGGAAATAGTGGTGATCGGCAGCGGTTTCGCCGCCCAGCAGCTGGTCAAGAGCCTGCGCAAGCTGGACACCGAGCAGCCCATCCGCCTCATCACCGCCGACAGCGGCGACGAGTACAACAAGCCGGACTTGAGCCACGTGGTGAGCCGGGGCTGCGCCGCCGCAGCCATGACCCGCCAGAGCGGCCGCGACTTTGCCGAGCAGCAGCGCATCGCGCTGCTACCCCACTGCCCGGTGCTCGGCATCGACCCAGCCCGGCGGTTGGTGCTGACCGAGCAGGGGGAATTCCCCTATGGCCGGCTGGTGCTGGCCACCGGCGCCAGTGCGGTACGCCCCGAGCTGCCGGGCAGCGAACATCTGGTCACCCTCAACAGCCAGCAGGAGTATGCCGCCGCCGAGGGGGCAATCCAGCAGGCCCGCCGCATCCTGGTGCTGGGGGCCGGCCTCATCGGCTGCGAGCTGGCGATGGACATGGCGAGCGATGGCCGCGAGGTCACCCTGCTGGATCTGGCTGACAGCCCGCTCAGCGCCCTGCTGCCCGCCACCCTGACCCAGCCACTGCAACAGGCGCTGCGCAGCCAGGGGGTCAGCCTGCAGTTCGGGACAGGTCTCGCCAGGATAGATGCCCAGCCGGGCGATGGCTGGCGCGTCACCCTGAGTGACGGGCGCGTCAGCGAGCAGGATCTGGTGATCGCCGCGATCGGCCTGCGGCCGAATCTGGCCCTGGCCTGTGGGGCCGGGCTGGCAGTGGCGCGCGGCATCCTGGTCGACGATCGGCTGCAGACCAGCGACCCCCATATCTTCGCGCTGGGGGACTGCGTGCAGTGGCAAGGTCAGCTGCTCCCCTTCCTGCAACCCATAGTGCTGGGAGCCAATGCGCTGGCGCGCACCCTGCTCGGCACGCCGACCCCGCTGGCCCTGCCGCCCATGCTGGTGAAGGTGAAGACGCCGCGCTACCCCTTGCAGTTGGCCGGGCGCACCAAGGGCGAGGATCTCGCCTGGCAGTGCCGCTGGAACAGCCACGGCATGGTGGCCGAGGCGCGTGATGAAGCCGGCGAGCTGTACGGTTTCGTGGTGGGGGGCGACCAGATGAGTGCCGCCTTCCCGCTGCTGCGTCAGCTGCCCCGTTAACCCTTTTCATTGCACCGGCCGGGTCGACCCGGCCACTCGAGGAGAACCGATATGGCCATGCAACTGATACCGTCTCACTGGGTGGTGCGTCGCTCTACCCCCTTCTTCACCCGCCAGAATGTGCCCCAGGCCCTGCTCACCCACCACAACACCGCGGCCGGGGTGTTCGGCCAGCTCTGCGTGATGGAGGGCACCGTCACCTATCACGGTTTTGCGGACGAACAGGCCGAGGAGCCCGAGGTGAGCCTGGTGATCCGGGCCGGGGAGTTTGCTACCAGCCCGCCCCAGTATTGGCACAGGGTCGAGCTGTCGGAGGATGCCCGTTTCAACATCCACTTCTGGGCCGAGCAGGCCGAATCCGACCAGCCGCTGTTCAACAGCCGCAAGGCATAAGGTTCAACCATGGGGAGGGGCATTGGGCGCAAATGTCCCTCTCTGCCCATGCAGATCAAAATAATCAATTCAGATGTCCGTTATCCTTGCCGCCAGTTGTAGATGAGGCAGTGAGGGAAACATGAGCGTGATCGAAGCCGTGACCATGGTCGCCGGCTTGGCCTATCTGGTGCTGCTGGCGTGGCAGGCGCGATCGGGCTGGCAGTGGCGTCTTGCCCTCTGCCTGCTGCTCATGCTCTGGTTGCTGGCGGCTGACAGCCTGCTCTGGCTCGGCGTCGGGTTGGTGGCCGGTGCGCTTGCCCTCTGGCACCAGTGGCGGCCGCTGCCCTCCCTCGAGGCGCTCGACAGCCAGTGGCTGCGGGTGCGCACACGCCAGCTGCTGTTGCTCTGCTGGGGGCTGGTGACGCTGCAGTACGGCCTGCATGTCTGGCAGCTGGGGCAGGGGATGAGCCCCTGGCTGGTGCGCCCTGACGTGGTGGACGGTTTCCTGCCCATCGCCGGCGGGCTCGGGCTGCGGGCCTGGCTCGGGCAGGGGCTGGTGGATCCGCACCATCCGGCGGCCACCGTCACCGTGCTGGTGCTCTCGCTGTCGGCTCTGCTGCTGGGGCGGGCGTTCTGTGCCTGGTTCTGCCCGCTCGGGCTGGTGGGGGAGTGGCTGCACGGCCTGCGCAGTCGCCTGTTGCCGGGGGAGTGGACGCCGCCGCGCTGGCTCGATGTCGTATTGCGCGGCCAGAAGTTTCTGGTGCTCGCATTCCTGCTGTTTATCGTGCTGATCGCGGTGCCAGGCGCCGCCCTGCCCGGCTACTTCACCAGCCCCTACCATCAGGCGGCGGACATGAAGATGGGGGCCTTCTTCTTCAACCTGACCCTGATCTCGGGCCTCTGCCTTGGCTGGGTGCTGCTGCTCACCGCCGCCTTCCGGCAGGGGTTTTGCCGCTACCTCTGCCCCTATGGCGCCTGGCTCGCCCTGCTCGGCCTGCTGACCCCACTGCGCATCCGCCGCGACCCGGCTCGCTGCCTGCGCAGTGCGGGCCACGATTGCGACAAGTGCAGCCGGGCCTGTCCGTCGCGCATCCAGGTGCACCAGCTCATCGCGGTGCGCAGCCTCGAGTGCACCAGCTGCCTGAGCTGCGTGGCCGCCTGCCCCAAGCGGGCCGATGCGCTGCACTTGGGCACGCGGGGGCGCAGGCTCAGCCCTCCACGCTTGCTGGGGCTGCTCTGTCTGTTGCTGCTGGTGTTGCCACTGCTTTGTTATGGCCTGCTGGGGATCTGGGTCAGCCAGACACCGCTCGAGGTGCGGGCCCAGCTGCTGCAACTGCTGCCGCAGCTGACCCATTGAATACCGACACGCCGGTCAAAGGCGGTCTGCCCAAAGGGGCCGGGCTGCCTGAAAATGCACCCAAATTTGATACCTGAGGGGGAGCAGGGTAAAGTCCCTTCCCCGACATGGCGGCTCTGCAGCCGTGCCGGACCGGCAGTCAGCCCTGAGCGCACCTCGCTTCCCCTTCGAAGCAGCCAGCGCCGGGCGCCGGCACCTAGATGAGCGCGATCTACCATGACAACCGGCGTAGCAAATGCAACGGTCCGCGGTCGCGATCAGATCCACAATCGTCTTTGGAGAAGTAAATGGGACAGAAACCATCGTTGGTGGGCGGGGCATGCATCATTGCCGGCGTCTGTGTCGGGGCTGGCATGCTGGGTTTGCCGAGTGCGGGGGCAGGTGCCTGGACCCTCTGGTCGGTACTGGCCATCACCCTGACCATGATAGTGATGACAGTCTCCGGCTGGATGCTGCTGGAGTCCTATCAGGGTTATCCGCTGCGCGTGTCGTTCGATACCGTCACCCGTGAGCTGCTGGGGGAGAAGGTCAACGCCTTCAACAACCTCACCGTCTATTTCGTCGGCGGCATCCTGCTCTACGCCTACATCACCTCGGCCGGCCTCATCATAGACGGCATGACCGGCATCGGCAGCCAGTGGGCTTCCATCCTGTTTACCCTGGGCTTCTCCGGCCTGGTGTGGCACTCCACCCGGGCGGTGGATCGCATCTCAGTAGTGCTGGTCATCGCCATGGGGTTGAGCTTCGTGTTTGGCATCTCGGGGCTCTCCATCAACATCAAGCCGACCCTGCTGTTCGACACTCTGAGCCAGCATGCCAGCTATGCCCCCTATGCGCTGGCCATGCTGCCGGTGGCGCTCACCTCGTTCGGCTATCACCACTCTGTCTCTTCCATGCGCGCCTACTACGGTGAAGAGCGCCGTGCCCGCTACGCCATCCTCGGTGGCACCGCCATCGCGCTGCTGTTCTACCTCATCTGGCTGGTGAGCGTGTTCGGCAACCTGCCGCGCAGCGAGTTCGGGCCCGTGGTGGCGCAGGGCGGCAACGTCGACGTGCTGCTCAAGGCGCTGGCCTCGGTGATTGAATCCGAGGCGGTCGCCAGCGCCCTCAACGCCTTCTCCATGGCGGCCATCCTCTCCTCCTTCATCGGGGTGGGGCTGGGGGTGTTCGACTATCTGGCGGATCTGTTCAAGTTCGACAACAGCCGCCAGGGCCGCGCCAAGTCGTGGGCCGCCACCTTCCTGCCGCCGCTGCTGCTCTCCCTGCTGTTCCCGTTCGGCTTCCTGATGGCCATCGGCTACGCGGGTGCCGTGGCCACCCTGTGGACCTGTATCATCCCGGCGCTGCTGGCCTGGAAGGTGCGCGCCGGCAAGCAGGAGGGCAAGGACGAGGGTTTCCGCGCACCGGGTGGCATGCCGATGATCGTCGGCGTCTTCCTGTTCGGGGTGCTGACCGCCGCCTTCCACCTGCTCAACATGGCGGGCCTGCTGCCGGTCTATACCGGCTGAAGGGGCTGAATTCCCCCGGTCTGCCGCGGCAGGCTGCGACAAAAAACGGCGCCTGATGGCGCCGTTTTGCATGCCAGATTGTGACTCAGACAGACAGGTTGGGGTTGGGCGGGCTGGCCGGCTGGCGGGTGTGCACTATAGTTTGGTTCTTTTTGGAGCCAAAACAGGAGCTGGCTATGGCATGGACTATCGATGATTCCCAACCCCGCATCCTCTACAACAAGGACAAGCACGTAGCCGTGACGGCGTCGGCCATGAGCAAGTACCACGAGTGGCGACGGGAGATAGTGCGAGGCACGGACCCTAAGAATGCCGCCGACAAGGTGGGCGACATGCACTACGAACAGCTGGGCGGCAAGCACAAGGGGATCTACACGATCCGCCTCAGTCAGGAGCACAGGGTCGCCTTTACCATCAACAGCACCCTGCAGCAGGTCAGCGTAATCAGCATTGGTGGCCATTTTCCGCCGGGCTGATGCAGCAGACAGAGACGAAATGGCGCCTTGCGGCGCCGTTTTTATTGGCTTTCAGCCGCCGCACAGCCGGGCTGTGGGTGGCGTGGTCAGCAGTGGGTCATGCGGCATTGCTATGGGCGAGTCAGATCTGGCCAATCTCGCGGGCGGCATGTACCAACTGCTCCAGCTGATGATGGATCTGGCCGCGATCGAGTTGTTGTAGTGGCTGACGACTCCAGAGTACCGGGGTCAGGCTATCCGGATCGAATGCCAGAACCGGTTTGCAGGGGTCCTGGCTAAACAGGTTCTGGGCTGCGGCTTGTGCGCTGGTGGCGGCTTCCAGGCGGGTAAACATCAGCAGGTAGTTGGCCGGGTGTTCGGTCAGGTGGTAGGTATGCTCGCCGATCTGCAGGCTGGTGACGCTCTCTTCCTGTGCTGGCATGGGGAGAGAGAGGGAAAGAAACAGCTGATGGAGGGCTGCGTGATAAAGAGGGTTCATCGAGGGCTCCAAGTTGGTGATGGGGCAATTAGAGCAGCTCACCGGTGACGACACTGTTAATGGTGGCTCTGTTTTTTTAGCTTTCCGGCTGGCGGGGCGGTGTGCCGCGTTCAGTGCAAAAATCCCGACCACTCGCGATAGTCCGCACCCACTGCCTCTCCTAGACTGGCCACGACACATCACGAGAAGATAAACGCCATGCAGATTCAAACACATACCAGCGGCTTGCAGGCCGTCGCCCAGCACAATGACGCTACAGCGGAGGTTGGCCGACTGGGCCAGCTGGAGGCTCGTCAGGTTGCAACCAGCCAGGATGCCCTTCAGCTGGGCAACCGCAGTGAACCGCAAAAAGGACAGGGGCTGCTGTCTCGTTTGGGGGCTCAGTTGGCCCGTCCGTTTGTGGCGCTGAAAGAGTGGATCGGCAATCTGCTGGGGGCCCGTACCGAGGCACCCGCCCACTCAGCCCCACCTGCAGACAGCCTCTCCCTGGCCGATCAAAAGCGTCTGCTGCTGCAAAAGGCATTGCCCTTTACCCTGGGCGGCCTCGATAAGGCGAACGAGCTCAATAACATAGATGCACAGCAGTTGGGGCAGGAACATGCCCGGCTGGCGACCGGCAATGGCGCTCTGCGCTCGCTGGCAACCTCACTGAACGGGATCAAGGATGGCTCCATGCGGCAGGAGAGCCAAACCTTGGCGGCCGGGTTGCTTGAACGTCCCATCGCCGGCATCCCGCTCCAGCAATGGGGGACGGTGGGTGGCAAGGTGACGGAGTTGATCGCCAACGCGACTCCGGAGCAGTTACAAGAGGCAATGAGCCAGCTGCGCGCCGTGATGGTGGAAGTGGCCGACCTGCAACGCGCGGTCAAGGCCGAAGTTGCCGGTGAACCATTGCCAGCTGCCACCAGTGCCGAGGTCGTGGCGGTCCCACATGGTGAGGCCAAGCCTGCCACCCGTGAAACTGTCGCCATGGCGCGTCAGACCGAGGTCACCGGTTACAAGCAGGCGCTGGAGCTCATCAGCTACCAGGCCAGCTATCTGCTGCGGGATCAGGCTTCGACCGAGGTTACCCTGAGCAGTGATGATCTCAATGCCTTGCACCAGCACATTGCCGATGGCTCCATCAATGGCTCCCATATGGCCAAGCTGCAAACCCGAGGTGATCTGCAGATCCTGCGTACATTGGCGCTCTCTCTTGCGAGCGGCAGCGATGCCAATGGCGCTTCTCTGGGCAATGCACTCGACAGTTTTGCCTCGGCGCGTCCCAACCAGCGGTTGGTGCTGGGCGGTCTGATGCAGTTTGCAGGTCAGACCGACCAGGCATGGGCAGATCAGACCGCCGGCAAGCCGGAAGATCGACTCGATGCAGGGGCGCGACTGCGCTTTGACACCGGCCACATGAAGGCAGAACTGGCTCGTCTTGATGACAGTGCGGCGCGACAGGTGCTGCAACAGCTGGAGGGGGATTTTGGTGACCGAACCAAGGCCGTCTGCGACTTCGCGGTGGCGCAGGTCTCGACCTTTGCCGATAGCGAGAGCAGCCCGGAAGCCGTGTTGGTCTCCCGCTTGACCCGTATGGGCAATCTGGTGGGCAGCTTGACCGACGAACTCAAGGCACGCCTTCAGCTGCCCGAGTCAGCACGCGGTGAGCCGACCATGATCGACTCCGTCAGCCAGCTGACTCCGCTGGAGCTGGCGGCTCTGGCCCATATCGGTGTCGGGGCCGACTATCTGTAACAAGCTTGCTCGTTACCCGTAAGGCAAAATTCATGGCGTTAAAACGGACACCTTCTGGTGTCCGTTTTTTTATGGAGAATGAGCCGGTTGTAAAGTTACTGCCGGTAGCGGGCGGCGGTGATGAACTGGCCGAAGGTCTCGCACCAGATGATCACGCTGTCGTAGTCGGCCGGGTTTACATCGGCAGGCAGGGGGACGATAAAGTTGTCGAAAGTCTTCACCGGCCCGATCTTCACCATCTTCTCCTTCAGGCGGGCAAAGTCGGCCTCGGTCTCGACGAAGGTGGGCGACAGGTAGAGCTGGTAGTCGGGGCCCGGCGCCAGCCTGCCCATCAGGCTGATGGCATCGGGCCCTATGCTGACCTGCCCCTCACCCCAGTGCAGCCGGTCGCTGTCTTGCAGATCCCGGCGAAAGGTGCCGTGAAAGCTGGCCTGAGCCTGCCGGGCGGCAACCTGCTCGTTGGCGGGGGCGGGCGGGGCGATCAGGATCGGCAGGGCATAGATGCCGGCCGCAAAGCCGGCGGCGCCCACCAGCAGATGGCTGGCCAGCAGCAGGGTCAGGGTCTTGCGTTGCATAGTGTCTCGGTCGTTGATTAATTGATGGCTCCACCCTACCAGCAGGCCGCCGTCATGCCCAGCCCAGGAGGGGCATGACGGTGGTTGCTCGGGCATCGCGTTGGTGGGGCTTACTGGATGCTGACCGACAGGGTGTGGGGGACCTGCTCGCCACGGCGGGCGGAGGCGCGCATCTGATAGACCTGGATCAGGTACTTGCCGGAGGCGGGCAGGGCGCCTTGCCACTGGCCATCGCCATCATTGCGGCCCAGAGCCTCGGCCTGACCGGGTTGGGCACCGGGGGCGAAGACGTTGAAGTTGGCGTTGCTGCTGCCGCCGATCTTGACCGTCATGGTCTGGCCCGCCTTGGCCACCAGGGTGTAGTGGATGGTGTCGTAGCCCGCGAAGCTGCCCTTGAGCTGGGCGCTGTGGGCCCCCTTGGCAAACTGCACCGGGACCGTGGTGATCTTGTCGGCGGCCTGCGCACCGGCGGCGGCCATGGTGACGGCCAGCAGGGCAGCCTGGATTGCTCGTTTCATCGTTGCACCTCGTGAAGGGGCCCTGTCACCCTGGCAGAGCCGCCCTGACAAGATATGACTAAATCGGCGGACTGGCTATCCGGGTGGTGGTCGGGTCAGATGTGCCGATGGGGTAGATGTGGCGCGAACGGGTGAGATACCTGGCGATCCTATCCTCGCATGTTACAGCGCAAGGCAAGCGACGGTCGCGCGGGTTGTTAAAGCCGGGCGCTGCTGACTGGCCCGGCTTGGTGTTCACTCCCTTTATCGCACGAATCAGTGCGCGGACAGGATTAGGGGTTGAAGCTGCGGGTGATCTTCAGCTGATGAATCCCGCCGGAGCACTGGGCATCATTGCCCCAGGCGCTGACCGGCAGGCCGCGTTCCAGCGCCAGCAAGGCCATCTCGAACATGCCCCTGCCGGGGTAATCATTCAGGTTCTTGAAGACATGGAAGCTCGTGCTGCCCTGCTCATAATTCTTTTCCCATGAAATGACCACCGCATTGCCTGCGTCGGGGCCGCCACTGGCCGACTTGATATAACCGGCATGAACATCGGTCAACATGACCTGGTCAAGACACTGCACGTCGACCCGGTAAGTGGCCAAAGCACTGGTAGAGCACATCAGGGCGGACAAGGCGGCCAACATAACGAACTTCTTTTTTATGATCATTCTACACATCTCCATCTGTGTGTTTCAGGTGAATGGCGGAAATTAAAATGGAGAGGTTGAAAAGGCCATGGCTATTTCATTCAGATAAGTCTGATATTGATTTTATATATTGCTTTGCAAGTGCATTGTTTGGGTTTTTAATTTTAGCTGGGTGATAATGTGTTGATTTTAAACGGTTTGTTTTTGAATGTGAATGTCACCATTTTTCATCATAACTGTGATATGAAAGATAGTTGGATATATAAAACAAAGCTCTTTTAATGCTACATTGTTTATTTCTAGGTATGTCTTGGCATAAATAACAGCTTCATTGATGAGGTACAACAAGAAGAAATGGGGGGTACAAAATATCTTTTGTGGTTATTGCTATCCATCAGCCAGCCTGCATATGCATTTTGATGATCGGTAGAGAGGCAGGCTTATATGCGCGCGTATTCGATAACGGCTATCGCTCAAGGGAGTCCGCTGACGGGCATATCCCGTGCAGCCTTGAACAAGACGCTGTAGGCGCGATGGCAATCCGATACCATATGGCTCTGATTCTTCTTTTATCACGGGAATGGGACATGCTGATCATCTTCAGTGGTTTGCCGGGCAGCGGAAAAAGCACCATAGCGCGGGCCTTGGCCCGGCGGCTGGGCGCCGTCTACCTGCGGATCGATACCATAGAGCAGGCCATTCGTGCCGCCGAGCAGGGGGATAACGAGATGGGGCCGGCCGGCTATTTCGTTGCCTATGGGCTGGCTCGAGAGAACCTGGCACTTGGCTCGATCGTCATCACGGATTCCGTTAACCCCATCCAGCTCACCCGGGATGCTTACCACGACATCGCCCGCTCGGTCGGGGTGCCCTGTCTCGATGTCGAGGTGGTCTGCTCCAATCCTAAGTTGCACCGCGAGCGGGTCGAGAACCGGACGGTGGATATCGAGGGGTTGGCATTGCCGGATTGGCAGGCGGTGATCGATCGCGACTATCAACCCTGGGACAGTGAGCGCCTGGTACTGGATAGCGCCACCCTGTCGGTCACCCAGAGCGTGGAAAAGATTGTCGCCGCGTTGGCAAAGCCGTTGTAGGTTCGATTAGCGCAGCGTAATCGGACGAACGAGAGGCCTTGATTGCGGTTGTTGCCGTGAAGCGGGGGCGGCCAGTCGGAGGGGGAAATTCGGCTGGCGGTTATGGTGGGGGAATCGATTTACGCGAACGTCCGATGACTAGCTGATTGCTATTACAAGGCAAAAATAATTGTCATATGACTCTTGTTATAGGGGGGGGTAGATAGTAACTTGACCACTCTCTTTTTTGGGGGGGGAATATGAACGTATTCATATGGTTGTTAAGTTGTTTGAGTGTATTCTCAGTTCATGCTAATCAAGATTGGATAGGTCATTATTCATTTTATGAAAGTGCAGATCCAGAACATATACAGGCATGGGATTACAGCCTGACAGTAAATAAAGGTGGTGGTGATAACTTAATTTCCCATCTGGAGGTCAATGGTCATATGACGGCGATTTCATTGGATGGAAAGGTTACGACCGATGGGAATCAAGCCACTTTTACCTTTCTGAGATATACCGGTGCTAATTTATCCAGAGATCTCCATTCTGGTGATAAGTTATTTGTATTAGAGCGGAAAGGGAATGTTTTGCTTACTCATTGGAAAATGTTGCAGCCTGTTTTGCAAAGTAATGAAAACAGTGGCTTTTATTTCATAATAAAAGATGGAATGTAGGTTGCCTAATCTGCATGCTAATATGCATAGCTGCTGTTGTAATATAAAAGGTTGGCTTTGATGAACTTTTTGACTGCTGTTGGTGTGATATATTTATGGTTTACGTTTTGGGAGTATTACAATGGAGAAACCCAAGCAAGGCTTCTCTTTAGAATGCGAATTAATGTTTACAGGTATGCTGAACCTAAATTATTCTGGACGATTATTATCATACAGTCTGTTATTGGGTTTGCTTTAATTGTCTTTAGTATACTGTACGCTTGATTAAACACCCAGACTCTAAAAATAAAGAAACCTTGGTTAATAACGCTTTGATGTGGTGAGAATTAATTTACAGTGTTCCGTTGAGAAAACGTGCCAGCCGGAGGGGGGGAATTCGGCTGGCCGTGATAGCGGGAGAAACCATTTACGCGAATGTCCGATTACGCCTCTACAGGCTAACAGTGGCGATTCCGTACAATTCTTATGGCATCACCAGTAATTAAATTATCTGATGGTAAGTCAAGAACTACGTTGATAATGTCAGCCATGGCATTATTACTAAACCGAAAATTATTTGGTAGGTCATTGTCATCATCGAAAGCATTATCAAATGAAATAACAAAGTCTTTTATATCGGATGCTCTGCCATCTAATACTTTTTTAGGAAGTTCAATGTGTTCTGGGTCGTGTTGATTGGTTTCGAAAACACTGAGGCTTTCAATTAATTCAGCTCTTGATGGCCAGTATTTTAGATCATATCTAAAGCTAAGTAATTCTAACTGTTCAGCAATATGACTTGTAAATAAATAGTTGCTACTTCCCGCATCAACCATCATATCCAAGGCAGACTGATGTTGACCCCTTATAAATCCAGAGTGTTGATAAATGTCATCCTGCTCCCTGATTAAATTAGCAAGTAGTGAAGAATAATCAATGATTTTTTCTTGAATTGCTATTAGCTTTTTTCTGTAATCCCTAGCTTGAACTATTTCCTCTTTACAAAAATCACCACTCATCCAAATATGCTCTAGCGTTAGCCATAGATAAACCCCTTTTTTACTCTGATATTCATAAGTATCAGAGTATCCAAAAGCATCTACTAACTCTTGGAAAACGATGCTCATTTCTTCTGCCCTAGAAATAATCCTCTCCATCAATTCCCATCTAGTCATCCAGATTTTCTTTTCTTTGACGTCAGACAGCTCTCTTTCAATAAAGGATTTGCAAAAAAGAGTCGGATTTGTAGTGTTCAGGGCCATGGAACCTCACAGGTGTTATCTAATGACTTTCTATATAGTACTGAATCCAGATAGAAGTGCCGTATCTGAACTAAAGATTTTTTGTCGCTTCAGATCGTTGGACTGGAACAAAAAACTAGGTGTTGTATCGACATCTGACTAAAAAACATCCCGCGGTATGTATTAACTCGCAATAAAAAACGGCGCCTTAACGGCGCCGTTTTTTATATCACTTACCCAACCAGAATCACTGCAGCAGGGAGATATCCGCTACTTGCAGGAACAGGTTGCGCAGGTTGTTCAGCAGCGCCAGACGGTTGGCCTTGAGGGCTTCGTCGTCGGCCATCACCATCACCTCGTTGAAGAAGGTGTCGACCGGCTCGCGCAGGGCGGCCAGACGGGTGAGGGCAGCCTGATAGTCACCGGCAGCGAACAGCGGGGCCAGTTCGGCTTGCAGTTCGGCAACCTGGATGGCCAGCGCCTTCTCGGCGGCATCGACCAGCAGTTCCGGTTTGACGGCAGTCGGCAATTCGCCTTCGACCTTGGCCAGAATGTTGCTCACGCGCTTGTTGGCGGCAGCCAGTGCCAGGGCGGCATCCAGCGTGCGGAAGTGGCTGACGGCCTTGACGCGACGATCGAAGTCGAGCGGACGGGTCGGGCGGCGGGCCAGTACGGCCAGCACCACGTCGGCACCGATGCCTTCGTCCTGATAGGCGGCACGGAAGCGACCCAGCATAAAGTCGACCACGTCGGTGACGACGGTTTGGTTGGTCAGCTTGTCGCCGTAGACGCGTACCGCTTCTTCAACCAGTTCCACCAGATCCAGATCCAGTTGCTTCTCGGTCATGATGCGCAGGGCACCGATGGCGGCGCGACGCAGGGCAAACGGGTCCTTGTCACCTTTCGGCAGCATGCCAATGCCGAAGATACCGGCCAGGGTGTCGAACTTGTCGGCCAGCGCGACGGCGCAGGCAACCAGACCGGACGGCAGGGCATCGCCGGCAAAGCGCGGCATGTACTGCTCGTTGAGGGCCACGGCGACCGCTTCGTCTTCGCCATCGTGACGGGCGTAGTGCATCCCCATGACACCCTGGGTGTCGGTGAACTCGCCGACCATGTTGGTCATCAGGTCACACTTGGAGAGCAGGCCGGCACGGCGGGCCTGAGTCACGACGGCACTATCGCCACCACTTATGCGCTCGGCGATAAAGCCGGCGACGGTCTCGATGCGCTCGACCTTGGCCCGGACTGTGCCCAGCTGTTGCTGGAACAGCACGGTTTCAAGGCGCGGCAGGCGGGAGGCCAGAGTCTGCTTGAGGTCAGTCTTGAAGAAGAACTCGGCGTCTGAGAGACGGGGGCGAACCACCTTCTCGTTGCCGCTGATGATCTGGCTCGGGTCTTTGGACTCGATGTTGGTGACGAAGATGAACTTCGGCAGCAGCTTGCCGTTCTTGTCGTAGACCGGGAAGTACTTCTGGTCACCCTTCATGGTGTGCACCAGCGCTTCGGCCGGCACGGCCAGGAACTTCTCTTCGAAGTTGGCGGTCAGCACCACAGGCCACTCGACCAGTGCGGTGACTTCTTCCAGCAGGTCGTCGTCCAGATCGGCCACGCCACCGAAGGCGGCAGCGGCCGCTTCGGCGTCAGCCTTGATCTTGGCCTTGCGCGCCATGAAGTCGGCAATCACCATGCCGCGCTCCTGCAGGATCTGCGGGTACTGGCTGGCGTTGTCGATGGTGAATTCGCTCTCGCCCATGAAGCGGTGACCGCGGATGGTGCGGGCAGAGTCGATACCCAGAATGTGAGCGGGCACCAGATCCCCATCCAGCAGCAGGGTCACGGTGAAGACCGGACGCACGAACTGGATGGTTTTGTCGCCCCAGCGCATCATTTTCGGGATCGGCAGCTTGGCCAGAGCAGAGGCAACCAGTTCGCCCAACAACTCTTTGGCCGGACGGCCTTCGACCTTGGCGGTGTGAACCAGCCACTCGCCCTTGTCGGTGACCAGACGCTCGGCCTGCTCAACGGTGATGCCGTTGCCACGGGCCCAGCCTTCGGCGGCCTTGGTCGGCTTGCCTTCGGCATCGAACGCCTGCGCCACGGCCGGGCCGCGCTTCTCGACGCTCTTGCTCGGCTGCTCGCCGGCCAGCGCGTGTACCTTCAGCGCCAGACGGCGCGGGGAGGCAAACCACTCGACGTCGCCGAAGGCCAGATCGGCCTTGGTCAGCTCGGCTTTGAAGTTGTCGGCAAAGGCTTCGGCCAGGGAGCGCAGGGCTTTGGGCGGCAGCTCAGCAGTACCGATCTCTACCAGAAATGTATGTTGTGCCATGTCCGTTCCTTAACCTTGCTTGTTCTCGTTGCTGCCACGTTGGCACATCGGGAAGCCCAGCGCTTCGCGGGAGGCGTAGTATGCCTCTGCCACGGCCTTGGTCAGGGTGCGAATGCGCAGGATGTAGCGCTGACGCTCGGTGACCGAGATGGCCTTGCGGGCATCCAGCAGGTTGAAGGAGTGAGCGGCTTTGAGGATGCGCTCGTAGGCAGGCAGCGGCAGCGGTTTTTCCAGCGCCAGCAGATTCTGGGCTTCCTTCTCGTACTGCTCGAAGCAGTGGAACAGGAACTCCACATCGGCGTGTTCGAAGTTGTAGGTGGATTGCTCCACTTCGTTCTGGTGGAACACGTCGCCGTAGGTGGTCTTGCCCAGCGGGCCGTCAGACCAGACCAGATCGTAGACGCTGTCCACACCTTGGATGTACATGGCCAGACGCTCGAGACCGTAGGTGATCTCGCCGGTAACCGGCTTGCACTCGAGGCCGCCAACCTGCTGGAAGTAGGTGAACTGGGTCACTTCCATGCCGTTCAGCCACACTTCCCAACCCAGACCCCAGGCACCCAGAGTCGGGTTTTCCCAGTTGTCTTCCACGAAGCGGATGTCGTGGATCTCGGGATCCATGCCCAGCTCTTTCAGGGAGCCCAGATAGAGTTCCTGAATGTTGTCGGGGGAAGGCTTGATGATCACCTGGAACTGGTAATAGTGCTGCAGGCGGTTCGGGTTTTCACCGTAGCGGCCGTCAGTCGGACGGCGGGACGGTTGCACGTAGGCGCAGGCGATGGGCTCGGGGCCCAGGGCGCGCAGGCAGGTCATGGGGTGAGAAGTACCGGCACCCACTTCCATATCCAGCGGCTGAATGATGGTACAGCCCTGGCGGGACCAATAGTCCTGCAGCTGCAGGATCAGGCCCTGAAAGGTTTTGACATCGAATTTTTGCATAATTTTTTTCGCGCGAAATGAAATCAGAGCAAGATTTGCTGAATGTGAACCGAAGGAGTATACCGTCTGGCATGGTCGGATAATAGGCGAAATTACAGCGGATTAATGTGATGGCGCTGCGCCGGGCCTGGGCGGGAGGGGTTGTCGGCACTCCCACGCCCGGGTTGGCATCGACCCTGGGGATTGGATGAAATGACAGGAGAGAGGGAATGGAGTTGCGTTGCGCCTGGGTGACCAAAGACCCGGAATACATCGAATACCATGACAAACAGTGGGGGAGGCCGGTCCATGATTCGCGCGAGCTGTTTGCCAAGCTCTGCCTCGACGGTCAGCAGGCGGGGCTGTCTTGGATCACCATCCTGAAGCGTACCGAGAGCTACCATCGCGCCTATGCCGATTTTGATCCGCTGCGCATCGTACAGTTCGACGAGCAGGATGTGGAGCGGCTGATGCAGGATACCGGCATCATCCGCAACCGGCTCAAGGTGCAGTCGATCATCAAAAATGCCCGCGCCTATCTGGCGCTGGAGGCGGAAGGCATCGACTTTGTCGATTATCTGTGGGGCTTTGTCGGTGGCGCCCCCATCGTCAACCAGCGCCAGGGCAATGGCGACATTCCGGCGACCTCGCCCGAGTCGGATGCCATGTCCAAGGCGCTCAAGAAGCGCGGCTTCACCTTCGTCGGCAGCACCATCTGCTACGCCTTCATGCAGGCGGTGGGGATGGTGAACGATCATCTCGTCACCTGCCCCTGCCACGCCGAGTGCCAGCAGGGCCCTGCGCGCCAATAAACCGGGCGCAAGGTAAAAGAGAAGGGAGGCTGATGCCTCCCTTCTGCATACGGCATGGCGTTCGCCATGGGGCCATCAGGCGATCCCGGCCTGGCGCAGGGAGCCTGAGTACTGTTTGTCGACCTTGGAGATGTGGTTGAGCAGCCAGTTCTTGAGAAACACCAGCAGCTCCATGTTGAACTCCTCGTCGTCCGGGCCGTTGCGCTGCATCAGGGTGTCGAGCTCCGCCAGCAGCCGGGCGTGTTCCTGCTTGTGGCGGCGCAGCTCGGGGTAGCCCGCCTGCTCCATCACCTGCTCCTCGTCGGCGAAGTGCTGGATGGCGAGCTTGAGCAGCTCGTCGAGCCGCTGTTTGCGCAGCTGGGCCGGACTCTTGTCGATCACCGCCTGGTAGAGCCGGTTCATCGCCTCGAACAAGCCCAGATGCTGGTTGTCCATGCTGGGCACCTGCACCATGAAGGCCTCGTTCCAGTGCAGCAGCTCCTGATCCTGGCTGGCTGAGCCTGCCTTGCTGACGTCGAACTGATCGCTGATGAGGCCGATCTCCTCGTTGGCTTGGTTCATGTCCCGGGTGTGGCTGCGGCTCTGGCGCGCCAGCTCCAGGCATTCGCGGGCAATGCTGGCGACCTCCATCACATTGCGGTTGGTCTCTTCGGTGACCTGGGCCTGCTGGCCGGCGGCGGTGGCGATGTGGCCGTTCATGTCGTTGACCCGGGTGATGGCTTCGACGATGGCGGTCAGGGTCTCGCCGGTGCCCGCCGCCTGGCTGACCGCCTGTTCGCTCACGTTGCGGGTGGTGTGCATGGTGGTCACCGCGTGGCGGGTGTTGTGCTGCAGCGCCTCGATGCGCTGCTGGATGTCGACGGTGGCGGCCTGGGTGCGGGTCGCCAGCTGGCGCACCTCGTCGGCCACTACCGCGAAACCGCGGCCCTGCTCGCCGGCCCGGGCCGCCTCGATGGCAGCGTTGAGGGCCAGCAGATTGGTCTGTTCCGAGATGGTGCGGATCACCTGCAGTATGTTGCCGATCTGGGTGCTTTCCTGATCCAGCTGGGTGACTTCCCCGGCGGATTGCTCGATGTGGTCGGCCACCTGGCGGATCAGGGTAATGGTCTGGCTTACCTGGCGCTGGCCGTCGTGGGCCTGCTGCTGGGTCAGCAGGGTGTCCTGGCTGGCCTGCTCGGTGTTGTGCTCGATGTTGTGGACGGTGGCGGTCATCTCGTTGATGGCGGTCGCCAGCATGTCGGTATTCTGCTGGGCCTGCTGCATGCTGCTGAGGGTGCTGCCGGAGTGGGCCATCAGCAGCGCCATCTTGTCGTGGGTCTTGCGCGACACCAGTTGCACCGTGCCGATCAGGTTGTCGATATTGCCGAGGAAGCGGTTGAACACCTCCGCCAGATAGGCGAACTCGTCCTTGCCCTGGCTGTGCAGCCGGAAGGTAAGGTTGTGGCTGTGGTTGGCCAGTTCGACCAGCTGGCCCATCAGGTGCTGCAGCGGGCCGACGGTCTTGCGGTAGATGAGCAGCAACATCAGCAGGATGACAGTCAGGCTGACGGCCAGCTGCAGCAGGTCCTGACGCTGCAGGGTCTGGCTCTGGGCACGGATATCCTGTTCCCGCTGCTTGAACTCTTGCTGTTGCTGTTCCAGCACGGCCGCGACCTGGCTGGCGATGTTGTCGGTGAGGGCATCGAAGCCTTCGTTCGGCTGCTTCATCAGCTGGTTGCCGGCCTCGCGCCCCTCTTTCAGGTAGATGTCCACCATCCGCTTGCCGATCTCCAGCTGGCGGGTCAGCAGCGGGGTGAGCGGCGCCTGCAATTGTGGCAGCCGCTCCAGCAGCTGGCGAGCCGCCTGGGCGTGCTGCTCGGCCTCGCCGATGGAGTCCATCTCGCCGGAGACGGCGGCATCGGTCAGGAACTGCTGAACCTGGGTGGTGTGATACCGCAGCTCCTGCAGGGTGATCTGCTCGTTGGCGCTGAGGATGAGCTGGTTGGGCAGCTCACCGAGGCGGGCAGTCAGGCTGCTGCGCCAGAGCCCGCCCAGCGCCATGGTGAGCAGAATGATGAGGCTGGCACTCAACAGCAGGTGCCGGATCGAGACGTTGCGAAGCAGTGCGGACATGAGAGACCCCTGAGCACTATTGATGGTGCATTCAATAGTAGCCAATGGAGACGTATTTGGTCCGTTGAACAAGGGGATAGGTCAAGGTGGTGAGCTGGTTCCGGCTGCCGGTTCAGGCGGCATCCAGCCAGCCTGCGGATACTGGGACGTGGGCAGAGAGGGGCGTGACGCTGATAACGTCACACCTTGGCACACCTCTGGGGTAGAATGCGCCCTCTTTGGATTTGAGTCGGTTTTTTTAGAGGTTTTTCATGCATTTCAAGACAATCGTTCCCGCCGTTGCCCTGGCCGTCGCCCTGAGCGGCTGTACCACCAACCCCTATACCGGCGAGTCCCAAACCTCCAAGGGCGCCTGGGGCGCACTGGCGGGCGCCGCTGCGGGTGCCGCCGTGGGTGCGCTCTCCTCCAGCAAGGGTGACCGCAAGAAGGGGATCCTGACCGGTGTGGCCGCCGGCGCTGCGCTGGGTGGCGGTATCGGCTACTACATGGACGTGCAGGAAGCCAAGCTGCGCGAGAAGCTGCAAGGCACCGGCGTCAGCGTGACCCGCAACGGTGATCAGCTGATCCTCAACATGCCGAACAACGTCACCTTCGACAGCTCCAGCGCCCAGCTGAAGGCCGCCGGTGCCAACACCCTGTCCGGCGTGGCCATGGTGGTCGCCGAGTTCGACAAGACCCGCCTGAACGTGGTTGGTCACACCGACAGCACCGGCTCCCGCGAGCTGAACATGAAGCTCTCCGCCCAGCGCGCCGATGCCGTCGCCGCCCAGCTGATCGGCCAGGGTGTGACCGGCAGCCGCATCGCTACCAGCGGCGTGGGCCCGGATCAGCCGGTCGCCACCAACAGCACAGCCGAAGGCAAGGCCCAGAACCGTCGGGTGACCATCACCCTGACCCCGACCGCCTAAGCTGCCCGGTTCGCAGCCATGAAAAAGGCCCCGCCAGCGATGGCGGGGCCTTTTTATATTGGGGCCGTTGCGAGCAATGGCGCCTTGTTTTTTGCCCTCTTCTCCCCTTGCGGGAGAAGGGACGGGGATGAGGGGGATAACTGCCTCTTAGACTGCCGCAGTCAGCTGCACTTCTACCTTGTAGCCTTCGTGGGCGAGACGGGCCTGAACGCAGGCGCGCACGGGGGCTGTGTCGGCATCAGGGGAGCCAGGCATCCCGCCCGGCTTAGACGGCAGCAGTCAGCTGCACTTCCACCTTGTAGCCTTCGTGGGCGAGGCGGGCCTGCACGCAGGCTCTAACCGGCGCGGTGCCAGCCGGGATCCAGGCATCCCACAGCTCGTTGAAGGCCGCGATGTCTGCAATGTCCTTGAGATAGATGTTGGCCATCAGGATCTTGTCGACGCCGGAGCCGTTGGCTTCCAGCAGGCGCTGCAGGCTGGTCAGCACTTCACGGGTCTGCTGGTGAATATCGGCGGTGTCGGTGGCGGGCACTTCCACCACGTAGAGGGTGCCGTTGTGAATGACCACGTCAGACCAACGCTGGGTGGTGCCGATTCGGGTAATAGCTGGCATGGATTGCTCCGGTAGTGTGGCTTACTGACCCTTGCGGATCAGATAGCGGTAAGGGGCCTGCTCTGTCTCGCTGGCGACCAGGGTGTGATCCATGAAGCGGCAGAAACTGGGAATGTCGCGGGTGGTTGAGGGATCGTCGGCACTGACCAGCAGGGTCTCCCCGTCAGCCATCAGCCGCACTTTTTTACGCACCATCATGACAGGTTCGGGACAACGAAGCCCGATTGCGTCCAACTCGTGAGTTGCGTCGCAGAATAAAGCACTCATCAATAATCAACCTTCAACCAAATCAGCTGCCAATGATACTCACGGCGAAAAAATAATCAAACGACCTGGGCTGTCAACAGCATATGTAACCAAAGTGTTATCCGGCCCTACCCACACCCCGCCGTATGAGTAATATAAAAATTGAACCATATTCAACAAGGAGGTGTGAATATGCAGGTCTCCTACGGCAGATTACAAGCCTACGCAGGCATGGGGTTCTTGTCTTTCGCCATGATAGTGATGGGCAGCCCGATCGGTAATACCGGCACCTGGTTCGGTTCCATGGTGATGATCGGACTGGGGCTCTGGATCGAGCTCAGCGATTACTACGACGAGGATGAGGACGAAAACGATCAATCCTGACCCCAAGACTCTCACGATGACAAAGGCGGATATCTCATCCGCCTTTGTCGTTTCTGGCCGCAGGGAAAAGCGTCAGCGGGTCGAGCGCATGGCCCGCTCCAGATGCAGGGCGGTCAGCTGCGGGTTGGCTCTGGGGTCGTTGAAGAAGTTGCTCAGCACATCCATGATCGCCTGGCGCATGTTGGTCGGCGTCGCCATCCCCTCGGCCATGCTGGGCAGCAGGTTGCCCTCTCGCTCCGCCTGCAGGAAATCCTGGTAGGAGCGCACGGCGCAGCGGTCGAACTTGCTCATGTCCGGTTTGACCAGCGCCGGGATCGAACCCTTCACCCGGTTGAACTCCTGCTGGAAGCGCGGCGTCATCAGCAGCTGGGCCAGTTCGCCCTGGGCCTGCAGCTGGGCGGGATCCCGCTGCTTGAACATGGCGATGGAGTCGAGGTTGTAGCTGAACAGCCCCTGGCTGCCGGGGCTCGGCAGGCACTCGATATCCTCGCCGGGCCGATAGTTGCCGGCGCTCAGCTCGCCCTTTACCCAGTCCCCCATCACCTGCATGGCGGCGCCGCCGCTCTCCAGCAGGTTGGTGGCCTGGTGCCACTTCAGGCCGGCGTATTTCTCCGGCACATAGCCGCGCAGCTGCTGGAAGCGGGTCAGCACCCGCACCATGTCGGGACCGGTCAGGGTGGCGCTGTCCTGCTCCACGAACGCCTTGCGGTAGAACGCTTTGCCGCCCTCGCCGAGCGCCACCGTCTCGAACAGCACTGCCAGCTGCCAGGGCTCGTTGCCGATGGCGAGCGGGGTGATCCCTTTCTCCTTGAGCCGGTCGGCCACGGTCACGAACTGGGCCCAGCTGGTGGGTGGGGTCAGCTTGTTGCGCTCGAAGATCTTGCGGTTGAGCCACAGCCAGTTGACCCTGTGGATGCCGGTGGGTACCGCCATCAGGGCGCCGTTCTGGCTGAGAGTCTCCCGCACCATGGGCGGCAGCTGGGGGTACCAGCCGAGGTGCTCGGCCATGGGACTGAGATCGCGCAGGAAGCCGAGTCCGGCCCACTCCCGCAACTCGAACCCCTTGAGGTGAGCAGCCTCCGGCGGATTCGCCGCCAGCGCCCGGCTTTTCAGCACCGTCATGGCGCTCTTGCCGCCGCCCCCTTGCACCGCGAAGTCGTTCCACTGGTTGCCCTGCTCGGTCCATTCGGACTTGAGCACTTCCACCGCCTTGGCCTCGCCGCCAGACGTCCACCAGTGCAGCACCTCCACCTGGGAGGCCTCGATCGGCAGAGACAACAGGGCGATGACAGAAAAAGACAACCACTTCATAAGGTTACTGCCTTGGTAGGGAGAGGGTGGCCTGCAAGCCGCCCTGCGGACGATTTTCCAGCACCAGATCGCCGCCGTGGGCGTGGGCTATGTTGCGGGCAATGCCCAGACCCAGGCCGGTGCCGGCCAGATCCGTGCTGAGCCGGTAGTAGGGCTCGAAGATGCGTTCGAACTGATCTTCCGGCAGGCCGGGTCCCTCGTCCATTATGAACAGGATCAGCATCTCCTCGTCGTCCATGATGATGATGCGCACTTTCTGGCCGTACTTGATGCCGTTGTCCACCAGGTTGCCGATGCAGCGCTTGAGGGCCAGCGGCTTGCCACGGTAGGGCTGCTTGCAGTGGCCCTCGATGGTCAGCCGCTCGTCGTGCAGGTTCATGGCCTCCGCCATCTGTTCCAGCATGGCGTCGATGTCGAGCTGCTCGATGTTCTCGTGGATGTCGGTGTCCTTCACCGTCTGCAGCGCCCCCTTCACCATCAGTTCCAGCTCGTCCAGATCCTTGTTGAACTTGGCGATCTGCTGCTCGTCATCGAGCAGCTCGACCCGCAGTCGCAGCCGGGTGATGGGGGTCTTGAGGTCGTGGGAAATGGAGCTGAACAGCCGCTCTCTATCGTCGATATAGCGGCGGATGCGGTGCTGCATGATGTTGAAGGCGCGGGTGGCCGCCACGATTTCGGAGGCACCCTCTTCCTTGAGCGAGGGCTGGTCGATGTCCTTGCCGAGGTTGACAGCCGCCTTGGCCAGCCGACGCAGCGGCCGGGTCTGCCAGCGCACCAGCAGGAAGGTGAAGAAGCAGAGGAACACCGTCATCAGGGCGATGAAGCGCACCTGGTTGCTGGGCATGACGGTGTCATCCAGCGTCATGTAGGGGGCCGGGAGCAAGGCCGCCAGATAGAGCCACTCACCCGGCTCTATCTCGATCTGGGTCACCAGTACCGGCGGGTTGAGTGGCTCCAGCGACAGGGTATAGCGGGCCCAGGAGGAGGGCAGGTCTGCCAGCAGGGTGTCGTTGTTGAAGACATGCAGATCCTCTGGCCGCGAGAAGTCCACCTTGATCGCCATGGCGTCGGAGAGCTTGCGGGTCAGCACCCCCTGCACCTCCTTGAGCACCAGCGTCTTGCGCTCGCTGTCGGGGATGGCACTGATGTGGATCTCCTCTTCGTTCAGGGAGACGAAGAAGCGGCTGCCGCCCATGTTGCGCAGCTGGTCCAGCGCGATGTGGCGATACTGCAGCGGCAAGGACTTGAAGAAGTTGACGGTGGAGGCGGCCGACAGCGCCAGGTTGCGGGTGGTGCTGAGCATGCCCTCCAGCTCCCGCTTCTGGATCTGCTGCATCCAGATGCCGGTGAGGATGGTCTGGGAGAGCAGGATCGCCAGCAGCAACAGCAGCAGCATCCGCGACAGCAGGGAGCGGGGTACCAGGACCCGCCAGAACCACCTGCTATTCATGGGATCTCTCGCCTTGTGTCGATCAGCATGCCGTCGCTACCTTGCTGGCTCTCATGGGATCTCGTGCACCTCGGCGATCAGCATGTAGCCGCTGCCGCGAATGGTCTTGATGATGCGCGGGCTCTTGCCGTTGTCACCCAGCTTCTGGCGCAGTCGGCTGATCTGTACGTCGATACCGCGCTCCATCGGCAGGCTCTCGCGACCGCGAGTGGCGTCCGAGATGGTATCCCGGTCCAGCACCACGCCGGGCTGCTGCAGGAACATGCCGAGCAGCATGGCATCGCTGCCGGAGAGATCCAGCAGGCTGCCATCCTCGTGAGTCAGCTGGTGGCTCAGGGTATCCAGGGTCCACTCGGCGAAGCGCAGCCGACGGCTTGGCTCCTTCTCTTTCTCCGGCTGGCGGAATTCGGCGCGGCGCAGCAGCGCCTTGATGCGGGCCTGCAGCTCGCGCGGGCTGAACGGCTTGGCGATGTAGTCGTCGGCACCGAGTTCCAGCCCGATCACCCGATCCGCCTCGTCGGAGGCGGCGGTCAGCATGATGATGGGAACCTGAGAATCGCGACGGATCTGCTGGCAGAGGGTAAAACCGTCGTCGCCAGGCATCATGATATCGAGAATGATGAGGTCCGGGCTGTGCTGGGCGAGCTGCTGGCGCATCTCGTTGCCCTCCGCTGCGGTCAATACCTCGAAGCCAGCCCTGGTCAGGTATTCATTGAGCAGCTCGCGGATCTCTTGGTCGTCGTCGACGATCAGCAGTTGTTTGCTCGTTGACATATGTATGTGCATCCACCCATTTTTTTGTGCAGATTGAACCTGTCGGGGGAGCAAAAAGCAAGCAAGCCCCCCATCTAATGTGAGGTTATGGGCAATATCCTCCCATATCCTGCCGTGCAAATAAAAAAGGCCGACCCAAACGGGCCGGCCAAGACGCAGATGCTGACGACAGAAGTGCACCCCGTGTGGCGCACTCCACAGACTCGATGACGGGGCAGTCTGACCGGCCCCAAAACCTGCGATACAGGCCGCCTCGCCGGGAAGCAGAAGCGGGCCCATATTGTAAAATTCAGCCCCTGGCGGGGCACTTCCCGGACCGGCGCACCGGTCCGGGGGATACAGTTACACTCGCTCGAACACGGTGGCGATGCCCTGGCCCAGGCCGATGCACATGGTGGCCACGCCCAGGGTCGCGTCCTTCTCCTCCATCAGATTGATCAGGGTGGTGGAGATGCGGGCGCCGGAGCAGCCGAGCGGGTGACCCAGGGCGATGGCGCCGCCGTTCAGGTTCACCTTCTCGTCCACCAGGTCTTGCAGACCCAGATCCTTCACGCAGGGGAGGGACTGGGCGGCAAACGCCTCGTTCAGTTCGAACAGGTCGATGTCACCGACGGTCAGACCGGCCCGCTTGAGCGCCTTCTGGGTGGCCGGCACCGGGCCGTAACCCATGATGGCGGCATCGCAGCCGGCGATGGCCATGGCGCGTACCTTGGCGCGCGGGGTGAGGCCGAGCGCCTTGGCGCGATCCGCACTCATCACCAGCATGGCGGCGGCGCCATCGGACAGGGCCGAGGAGGTGCCGGCGGTGACGGTGCCGTTGACCGGGTCGAACACCGGGCGCAGCTGGCTCAGGGTGTCGACCGTGGTCTCGGGGCGGATCACCTCGTCATAGTCGTAGAAGAAGCGGGCGCCGCTGGCGTCGTGCCCTTCCAGCCCGACGATCTCCTTGGCGAAACGGCCTTCCACGGTGGCGGCGTGGGCACGGCGGTGGGAACGGGCGGCAAACTCGTCCTGCTGTTGACGGCTGATGCCGTGCAGCTTGCCGAGCATCTCGGCGGTCAGCCCCATCATGCCGGAGGCTTTCGCCACGGACTTGGCCATGCCGGGGTGGAAGTCCACCCCGTGGCTCATGGGCACGTGGCCCATGTGCTCGACGCCGCCGATGATGAAGATATCCCCATCACCCACCTGGATGGCGCGGGAGGCATCGTGCAGCGCCTGCATGGAGGATCCGCACAGGCGGTTGACGGTGACCGCCCCCACCTGTTTCGGGATGCCAGCCAGCAGGGCGGCGTTGCGGGCGATGTTGAAGCCCTGCTCCAGGGTCTGCTGCACGCAGCCCCAGTAGATATCCTCGATCTCGTTCGGGTCTAGGTTGGGGTTGCGCAGCAGGATGGATTTCATCAGGTGCGCGGACAAGTCTTCTGCACGCACGTTGCGGAAGGCGCCGCCCTTGGACCGGCCCATCGGGGTCCGGATACAGTCGACAATGACTACGTCTTTCATGAATGGATCTCCTTTCCGCAATCAGTAGAAGGTTTTGCCCTGGGCGGCCATCTCACGCAGCTTGTCGCTGACGCGGTAGAGCGGGCCAAGGTCGGCATACTGGTCGGCCATGGCGACATAGCGATCCAGACCGATAGTGTCCAGATAGCGGAACACGCCGCCGCGGAAGGGAGGGAAGCCCAGACCGTAAACCAGCGCGATGTCGGCTTCGGCTGGCGTGGCGATTATGCCCTCTTCTAGACAGAGCACCACCTCGTTGATCATCGGGATCATCATGCGGGCGATGATGGCGTCCTTGTCGAAATCCTGTTTCGGCTTGGCAATCGGGGCCAGCAGCTCGTAGCTGGCGACATCGGCCACCTTCTTCGGTTTACCCTTCTTGTCGGCCTCGTAGGCGTAGAAGCCCTTGCCATTCTTCTGACCGAAGCGGCTCGCCTCGTACATCACGTCGATGGCGGTGCGACCTTCCTTGCTCATGCGCGCCGGGAAGCCCTGTGCCATCACATCACCGGCATGGTGGCCAGTGTCGATGCCGACCACGTCCAGCAGGTAGGCGGGGCCCATGGGCCAGCCAAATTCCTTCTCCATCACCTTGTCGACGGCGGCGAAGTCGGCGCCATCGGCGACCAGCTTGTTGAAGCCGAAGAAGTAGGGGAACAGCACGCGGTTGACGAAGAAGCCAGGGCAGTCGTTGACCACCACCGGGGACTTGCCCATGGCGGCGGCGTAGGCCACCACGCGGTTGATGGTGTCGTCCGAGGTTTGCTCGCCGCGGATGATCTCCACCAGCGGCATGCGGTGCACCGGGTTGAAGAAGTGCATGCCGCAGAAATTCTCGGGGCGCTTCAGGCTCTTGGCCAGCAGGGAGATGGGGATGGTGGAGGTGTTGCTGGCGAGCACGGCGTCTTCGCCGATCACGCCTTCTACTTCACTCAGCACGGCCGCCTTCACTTTCGGGTTCTCGACTACGGCCTCGACCACCACGTCCACATGCTTGACGTTGTCATAGCTGAGGGTCGGGGTGATGGCGGAGAGCACCTGGCCCATCTTGATGCCATCGATGCGACCGCGCTCGAGCTGGCCGTTGAGCAGCTTGGTGGCTTCGCCCATGCCAAGTGCCAGCGCCTTCTCGTTGATGTCCTTCATCACCGCCGGGATGCCCTTGCTGGCGGACTGGTAGGCGATGCCGCCCCCCATGATGCCTGCACCCAGTACGGCGGCATGGCCGGTGGCCTTGTTTGCCTGCTTGGCGGCCTTCTTGGCCAGCGCCTTGATGTGCTGATCGTTGAGGAAGATGCCGACCAGCGCCTTGGCCACGTCGGTTTTCGCCAGCTTGATGAAGGTGGCGGCTTCGGCGGCCAGCGCTTCGTCCCGACCCATGCCGGCGGCGGCTTCCACCGTCTTCACGGCAGCCATGGGTGCCGGATAGTGTTTGCCCGCCACGGCGGCAACCATGCCGGCGGCGGTGGTGAAGCTCATCATGGCTTCCAGTTTGGAGAGACGCAGCGGGGCCTTCTTGGCGGCGCGGCGGCTCTGCCAGTCCAGCTTGCCCTTGATCGCGTCCTTGATCATCTGCACGGCGGCGCCCTGCAGCGCGTCCGGGGCGACCACGGCATCGATGGCACCCACTTTGAGAGCGTCATCGGCACGGTAATCCTTGCCGGTAGTGATCCACTCCAGCGCGTTGTCGGCGCCGATCACTCGCGGCAGACGGACGGTGCCGCCAAAGCCGGGCATGATGCCGAGTTTGGTTTCGGGCAGACCGATCTTGGCCGTGGTGTCGGCCAGCCGCAAGTCGGTGGAGAGAATGGTCTCGCAGCCGCCGCCCAGGGCGTGGCCCTTGATGGCGCTGAGGGTCGGCACCGGCAGATCTTCGATGGCGTTGAAGATGTCGTTGGCCTTTTTCAGCCAGCCAAGCAGATCTTCCTGCGGCAGATCGAACAGTTCCAGGAATTCGGTGATGTCGGCGCCGACGATAAAGGCGTCTTTGCCGGAGGTGAGGATCAGACCTTTTAGTTCACGTTCTTGTTGTAATGCGGCGATCGCTTCGCTCAGGGAGAGCAGGGTAGCGCGATCCAGCTTGTTGACTGAACCCGGAGCATCGAACCTCAGCTCGGCAATGCCGTCTTCGAGGTAGCTGACCGTCAGGGTTTCGCCTTGGTAGATCATGAGAGTGTCTCCTTGTTCCCACATGGTGGGGGGTGGTGCTCCTTTATCCCCAGCAGGGGGCGAGGCTCACTATTGATCCAAAAGAAGACAATTTCAACACCTATTTAAAACATTCGTTTAACAGAACTCGAGTAAAAGCTCGCCTCAGATTAACAACCAAAATAAAGGCGTCTGATGACGCCTTTATTAACCTTGTGTGGCCTCAGCTGGCCAGCTCGGGCCGGTCGCGATATTGGCTCAGCACCTCGGGGTCGGCGAGGGCGTGGGTGTTGTTGACGGGTCGGTTGTGCACCACTTCCCGCACCGCCAGCTCCACTATCTTGCCGGACTTGGTGCGCGGAATGGCGTCCACCTGCAGGATGCGGGAGGGCACGTGGCGGGCGGTGCAGTGCTGGCGCACCTGCTGGCGGATACGCTCGCGCAGTGCTTCGTCTAGCTTGAGACCTGGCTTGAGCTTGACGAACAGCACCACCCGCTCGTCTTGCTGCCACTGCTGACCGATGACGATGCTCTCTTCTACTTCCTCCAGCTGTTCGACGTAGCGGTAAATCTCGCTGGTGCCGATGCGCACGCCCCCCGGGTTGAGGGTGGCGTCGGAGCGGCCATAGAACAGGATGCCGCCGGTCGGGGTCAGCTCGATCCAGTCGCCGTGGCACCAGATGTTGTCGAACCGCTCGAAATAGGCGGCGTGATACTTGTCGCCGCTCTCGTCTCCCCAGAAGCCGATGGGCTGGGCCGGGAACGGCTTGGTGCAGACCAGTTCGCCCTTTTCCCCTTGCACCGGCTGGCCCGCTTCGTTGAATACCTGCACCGCGAGACCGAGGCCGCGCCCCTGACTCTCGCCACGGTAGACGGGGCTGAGCGGATTACCGATGACGAAGCAGGAGCAGATGTCGGTGCCACCTGAGATGGAGCTGAGCTGCACATCCTGCTTGATCTGCTGATAGACGTAGTCGAACCCTTCGGGAGAGAGCACGGAGCCGGTACTGCAGATGAGCCGCAGGTGCGGCAGGCTGTGGGTCTTGATAGGGGCATAGCCCTGCTTGTGCAGCGCATCCAGGTATTTGGCCGAGGTGCCGAACAGGGCGACGCTCTCGTCACGGGTGAGATCCCACAGCACGTTGCCATCCGGGTAGAAGGGGGAGCCGTCGTAGAGCACCAGGGTGGCGCCGGAGGCGAGCGCGCTCACCAGCCAGTTCCACATCATCCAGCCGCAGGTGGTGAAGTAGAAGATACGCTCCCCGGGCTTGATGTCGCAGTGCAGCTGGTGCTCTTTCAGGTGTTGCAGCAGGGTGCCGCCAATCCCGTGCACGATACACTTGGGTTTGCCGGTGGTGCCGGACGAATAGAGGATGTAGAGCGGGTCGTTGAAGGCCATGGGTTCGAACTGCAGACCGGCATCCGGCTGGCCGGCCAGGATCTGACGCCAGTCGTGACCCAGCTGCAGGGAGTGGCCGAGCAGGGGGATCATGACCGTCTGCTCTATGCTGTCGATCTGGCCGACGACCCCCGCCACCTTGTCCTGAATGTCGATGGCCTTGCCGTTGTAGCGATAGCCATCCACCGCAAACAGCACCCGCGGCCGGGTCTGGCCGAAGCGCTCCACCACGCTGGCTTCGCCAAAATCCGGGCTGGTGGAGGTCCAGATCGCCCCCAGACTGGTGGTCGCCAGCATGGCCACCACGGTCTCCGGGATATTGGGCAGATAGGCCGCCACCACATCGCCCCGGCCGATGCCCTGGCTGCGCAACCACTGGGCCAGCCTTGCGACCTGATCCGCCAGTTCGCGCCAGCTCAGGGTCTGGCTGGGGTTCCCTTCAATGCGGGAGATGATGGCCGGCGTGTCATCCTGGCGGCGCAGCAGGTTTTCGGCGAAGTTGAGCCGGCTGTCGGGGAACCAGCGGGTGCGCTGCATCTCCTGGCGGTTCTCCGCCACTATGTTGCCGAGCTCGCCTTTGACGCCGCAGTGCTGCCACACCAGCGGCCAGAAACGGGTTGTCTTCTCCACCGACCACTGGTAGAGCTGGGCGTAGCTGTGCAGCTGCAGGCCGTGGAAGCGGTTGACCTCGGCCATGAAGTGCTGGAGGTTGGATTGCTGCATCCGCTCCTGATCCGGTTGCCACAGGCAAAGGTTGTGCATGAGTAGTCCCTGACTGCATGTATCTACCGGCAGTGTATTGAATTGTTTTTTATTTGTTAATGGTTGGTTTTTGTTTCATAACAAAAGCCTTGTAACGTATGCGTTACCTCACGAAGCGATAGCTTGACGGTTCGAGCCTTGATTCGCTTGATGTTATGCTGAAACCACATTTCTCCCGGAGCAGGACGCCATGAGCAGCTACAGCCAACTTTTTGCCCAGCACCTCGACACCTTGCAGCAGCGCACCCGCGACATACTGCAACAGCAGGGACTGGGCGGTCTGGCCATCCACTCCGGCCAGACCCACCGCATCTTCCTCGATGATCAGGATTACCCCTTCAAGGTGAACCCCCAGTTCAAGGCCTGGCTGCCGGTGCTGGACAATCCCCACTGCTGGTTGCTGGTGGACGGGGTGAACAAGCCGGTGCTGCTGTTCTACCGGCCGGTGGATTTCTGGCACAAGGTAGCGGACCTGCCCAACGCCTTCTGGGTCGACTTCTTCGATATCCGCTTCCTGACCCGCCCGGAACAGGTTGCCGATCATCTGCCGGCCAACAGGCAGGAGTGGGCCTATCTGGGTGGCCATCTGGAGGTGGCCGAGCTGCTGGGGCTGGGCCAGCCCAACCCGGAGGCGGTCCTCAACTATCTGCACTACCACCGTGCCTACAAGACCCCCTATGAGCTGGAGTGTCTGCGCGATGCCAACCGCATCGGGGTACGCGGCCACATTGCGGCCAAGGACTCCTTCATGGCGGGGGCGAGCGAGTTCGAGATCAACCTGGCCTACATGAAGGCGGTCGGGCAGGGGGCCAATGAGGCGCCCTACGGCAATATCGTCGCCATCAATCGCAATGCGGCCATCCTGCACTACACCCACCTCTCCACTCAGCGGGTACCCGATGCGGAGCGCTACTCCTTCCTCATCGACGCCGGCGTGGACGTGCACGGCTATGCCTCCGACATCACCCGGACCTGGGCCTGGCGGCGCGGCGAGTTTGCCGACCTGATCGCGGCGCTGGATGCCCAGCAGCAGGAGATCATCGAGGAAATCAAGCCGGGCCGCCGTTACAGCGAGCTGCATCTGCAGATGCACCACCGACTGGCGCGCCTGTTGCAAGCCACCGAGCTGGTGGACATGTCGGTGGACGAGATGATCCACACCGGGGTGACCAACGTCTTCTTCCCCCACGGCCTCGGCCACTTCCTCGGCCTGCAGGTGCACGATGCCGGCGGCTTCATGCAGGATGAGCGCGGCACCCACCTGTCGGCCCCCGAGCAGTTCCCCTATCTGCGTTGCACCCGGGTGATGGAGGTGGGCCAGGTGTTCACCATAGAGCCGGGCCTCTACTTCATCGACAGCCTGCTGGAGCCGCTGCGCCAGGGCGAGCAGGGCAAGCGTGTCAACTGGAACAAGGTCGAGGCGCTGCGCCCCTATGGCGGCATCCGCATCGAAGACAACGTGGTGCTGCATGCCAACGGGGTGGAGAACCTGACCAGACAAGCAGGGCTCTGATGGCGGCGGACTATTCCATACCGGCCGCATCGCTGGAGGTGAGTGAAGAGATCAAGAAGAGCCGTTTCATCACTTACCTTGCCCACACGCCGACCGTCGAGGCCGCCAAGGCCTGGATTGGCGAGATAAAGCAACAACATCCCGGGGCCCGGCATCACTGCTGGGCCTTCGTCGCAGGTTCCCCGCAGGACAGTCAGGTCTATGGCTTCAGCGATGATGGTGAGCCCTCTGGCACTGCCGGCAAGCCCATGCTGGCCCAGCTGATGGGGGCGGGTCTTGGTGAGATCGCCGCCGTGGTGGTGCGCTATTACGGTGGCGTGCTGCTGGGCACCGGCGGTCTGGTCAAGGCCTACGGCGGTGGCGTGGGGGCGGCACTCAAGCAGCTCGAGACCCACATCAAGCGCCAACAGACCACCTCTCTCATCCAGTGCGACTATGTCGACATGGGGGCCGTAGAGGCCCTGATCCAGGCTTATCAGGGCCAGTTGCTGACGGCCGACTATGGCGCCAGCGTCACCCTGCAGGTGGCGTGGGAGTCCGCGCTCTGGGCCCGAATCGCACAGGAATTGACCGACCGAACCCAGGGTCGGGTATCCCTTCGTCCCTTAGATGGCTAGAATCCATCGCTCTTTTGGTCTGAAGAGGGAGCCGGAATGCAGATTCTGAGCATCATTCGTATCGTTGGCCTGCTGGTCGCACTGTTCAGTTCGACCATGCTGCTGCCTGCGATGGTTGCATTTGGCTATCGTGATGGTGGTGGTGCCGAGTTCGTCAACTCCTTCTTCATCGCTCTGCTGCTCGGTGCCGCACTCTGGTTTCCCAACCGTCATCAGAAGAAGGACCTCAGGTCCAAGGAGGGCTTCCTCATCGTCGTGCTGTTCTGGGTGGTACTGGGCAGCGTCGGGGCCTTGCCGTTCCTGCTGGGAGAGGTGCCCGGCATGACGGTGTCCGAGGCCTTCTTCGAGTCGTTTTCCGGCCTGACCACCACGGGGGCGACCGTGCTTACCGGGCTGGACAACCTGCCCAAGGCGTTTCTGTTCTATCGTCAGCTGCTGCAGTGGTTGGGGGGCATGGGGATCATCGTGCTGGCGGTGGCCATACTGCCGCTGCTCGGCATCGGGGGCATGCAGCTCTATCGCGCCGAAATTCCGGGGCCGGTCAAGGACAACAAGGTCACCCCGCGTATCGCCGAGACGGCCAAGGCGCTCTGGTTCATCTATCTGCTGCTCACCTCCCTCTGCGCCCTGGCGTACTGGATGGCGGGCATGACCCTGTTCGATGCCATCTGTCACTCCTTCTCCACCATGTCAGTGGGGGGCTTCTCGACTCACGATGCCAGCATAGGTTTCTTCAACAGCCCGGCCATCAACCTGATCACAGTGCTATTTCTGCTGCTGGCTAGCGTCAACTTTGCCCTGCACTTCATGGTGTTCGCCCACAAGCCGGTGCGCCTGAGCAGTTATCTGCGGGACTCCGAGCTCAAGGTGTTCCTGAGCATCCAGTGTGTACTGGTACTGATCTGCTTCGTCTCCCTGTTGTTCCACGGTCATTACGACACCTGGCAGGATGCGCTCAACCACGGCTTGTTCCAGGCGGTGTCGCTGGGCACGACTACCGGTTACAGCACCACCAGTTATGCGGATTGGCCCTCTTTCCTGCCCATGCTGCTGATGCTCTCCGCTTTCATCGGCTGCTGCGCCGGCAGTACCGGTGGCGGCATCAAGGTGATGCGTTTCATGATCCTGTTCCTGCAGGGGATGCGCGAGCTGAAGCGACTGGTGCATCCACGCGCCATTTATACCCTCAAGCTGGGCCGTCGCGCCGTACCAGAGCGGATCGTGGAGGCGGTGTGGGGCTACTTTGCCACCTACATCATCCTATTCTTCATCTTTATGCTGTTGTTGCTGATGACCGGCTTGAATGAGGTGACCGCTTTCTCCGCCGTGGCGGCCGCGTTTACCAACGTGGGGCCGGGGCTGGGGGAGGTGTCGGCCAACTTCGGCAATATCTCGGCAACGGCCCAATGGATACTGGTGGTCGCCATGTTGTTTGGTCGATTGGAAATCTTTACGCTTCTGGTACTGTTTACCCCTGCATTCTGGCGTAGTTGAGGTTGGTATGGACAAGATTCTGGTGCTTTATTCTTCCCGTGACGGGCAAACGCGAAAAATCGTCGATGCCATGTTGGCTGAGATCGAGGGATGCGAGGTGGTGATGCAGGATTTGCACAGCCTGCCCATGTGCAACCTCAGCAAGTTCAAGAAGGTGCTTATCGGCGCTTCCATTCGCTATGGCAACTTCCACCCCAGCCTGTTCAGTTTCATCCATGCTCATCACGAACAGCTGGAAGTGGCCAACGCCGCCTTCTTCTGTGTCAACCTGACGGCCCGCAAGCCCGAGAAGCAGACTCCGCAGACCAATGCTTACATGAAGAAGTTTTTGCGTCTCTCCCCCTGGAAGCCAAAAACCCTGGGGGTGTTTGCCGGTGCGCTGCAGTACTCCCGCTATAACTGGTGGCAGACCCGCATCATTCAGCTGATCATGAAGATCACCGGCGGTAGCACGGACACCAGCAAGGATCTCGAGTTTACCGACTGGGACAAAGTGCGCAGTTTTGCCCGCGATTTCTGGTCAAAAAAATAGCCGTGGCAATGTAAAAGCGGCTTGAGCCCTGCGGATGCAGGGCTTTTTTGTTTGATAAATAGACGCTTGACCGGCCAAAACACGAAAAATGCCAATTTTTGCAAAATTCCCCTTGTCATCGCGGCGCGGCTCCCTATAATGCGCCTCCATCGACACGGCAAGCGGCAACGCAGAAAGCCAAGTCGGTAGCCTCGAAAAGCCTTTGAAAATAAGGCTTGACTCGAGAAGGCGGTTGAGTAGAATGCCACTCCCGCAGCAGCCAAAAGCTGCGTCGCTCTTTAACAATTTGAATCAAGCAATCTGTGTGGGCACTCACAGCATCGAGCATCAAAAACAATTTTTGATTTTCAATGTC
>NZ_JBFOCQ010000030.1:0-2233 GCF_040907805.1 Aeromonas sp. s3 | reverse complement strand
GATATCACCTACGTCTGGACCGGTGGCCGTTGGCATTACCTGGCAGCTGTGCTTGACCTCCATGCCCGCCGGGTCGTGGGCTGGGCGATGTCTGACAAGCCCGATGCAGAGCTGGCAGTAAAAGCGCTCGAGATGGCCTATCAGCAACGAGGTTGCCCATCAGGCGTGCTGTTTCACTCCGACCAGGGCAGCCAATATGGCAGCCGGGCATTTCGGCAACGGCTGTGGCGCTATCGCATGACCCAGAGCATGAGTCGTCGTGGTAACTGCTGGGATAACGCCCCGATGGAGCGGTTGTTCAGGAGCCTGAAGTCAGAGTGGCTCCCTGTGACGGGATACATGAGCCTGCGGGAAGCGAAACGGGATATCAGTTATTACCTGATGGATTACTACAACTGGCGGCGTCCACATCAACACAATGACGGGATACCGCCAGCAAAAGCCGAAGATCGGCCTAACCAAGTGTCCGGATTTAGTTGACCACTACAGGATCACCCCAGCTTGACCAGCATCTTGCCGGTGTTGCGCCCCTCGAACAGTCCAATGAAGGCCTGCGGCATGCTGGCGAGCCCCTGATAGACGGTCTCTTCGGCCTGCAGGGTGCCGGCGTCGAAGGCCGGGGTCACCTCGGCCAGAAACTCGCCGTAGTGCTGCCAGTGATCGAACACGATCAGCCCCTGCATGGTGAGGCGCTTGCGGATCACCTGGGAGAGGTTGCGCGGGCCGCTCGCCTCGCTCTGGCCGTTGTACTGCTCGATGAGCCCGCACATCACGATGCGGCCGTGCACCACCATGTGGTTGAGGGCTGCGTCCAGCATGGCGCCCCCCACGTTCTCGAAGTAGACGTGGATCCCCTCCGGTGCCAGCCGGGCCAGCTCGGCATCGAGATCCGGGGTCTCACGGTAGTTGATCACCTCGTCGGCCCCCAGGCTCTTGAGGTAGGCCACCTTGTCGGCCGATCCGGTGGAGCCGATGATGCGGGCCCCCGCCCGTTTGGCAAGCTGCACCACCATGGAGCCGACGGCGCCGGAGGCGGCCGACACCAGCACGGTTTCACCGGCCTGCAGTCTGGCGATGCGGTTGAGCCCGGTCCAGGCGGTCATGCCCGGCATGCCGAGGGCGCCGAGAAAGCGCTGGGGCGGCAGGCGGGTGTCGGGCAGTCTGGTCAGCTGGGCGCCGTTGGCGACGAAGCGATCGCGCCAGCCCAGCATGCTGCTCACCCGGTCACCCACCGCAAAGTCCGGGTGACGCGAGGCTTCCACCACGCCGATGGCGCCGCCATCGAGGGGGCCGTTGAGGGGGAAGGGGGGCACATAGCTCTTGGCCTCGCTCATGCGACCGCGCATGTAGGGGTCCACCGACAGCCACTGGTTGGTGACCTGCACCTCGCCCTCCTGCAAGGGGGGCAGCGGCACCTCGACCAGGGCGAAATCGGCGGCGGCGGGCAGGCCGACCGGGCGGCGCAGCAGTTGGATTTGATGGCTGGTGGCATTCATGGCGGTTCTCCCGTTGGATCTGGTGCAAGCCTCGCCGGCGACGGGCCGGGCCCTGTCTGTCGGCGGCGCTGGATGATTTTGTTTGCGTACAAACTAAAATCAGGTTAATCCTGAAACGGAGGGCTGACAACTGTTTTGTGTGCAAATTATTCAGCCCCTCATGCTCCTGGGGTATACTGGCCCCAGTCGTCAGCGAGGTGCCCCATGAGTGAATTGAAAAAGCAGGTCTGTTTTGCCCTCTACAGCGCCTCCAATGCCGTGATGCGGGCCTACCGACCGCTGCTGGACAAGCTGGATCTCACCTACACCCAGTATCTGGTGATGCTGTCGCTGTGGGCGCGGGACGAGGTGAGCCTCAAGGAGATAGGTCAGGAGACCGGGCTGGATGCGGGTACCCTGACCCCCATCGTCAAGCGGCTGGAGAGCAAGGGCTGGCTGACCCGCACCGTCTCCCGCGAGGATGAGCGGCAAAAATGCATTCGTTTGACCGAGGCGGGCCGCCAGTTGCAGCAGGAGGTGCAGGGCTGCTGTCTGGCAGACAGCTTGCGCAATCAGGTGGATCTGGCCGATGCTGAACTGGCCCAGCTCAAGCAGCTCTGCGATCGCATCTCGGCCCAGCTGGGGCGTTGAGTTCGACCGACCATCCGTCTGAGGAGCCCTCCATGAGAATCTTGTTGCCCCTGTTTGCCCTGCTGCTGGGTGCCTGCAGCACCAGTTCCCACTCCCCGTCGATGGCC
>NZ_JBFOCQ010000029.1:0-27387 GCF_040907805.1 Aeromonas sp. s3 | reverse complement strand
GAAGAGAACAGAATGATGGCTGGGGTACTAGGATTCGAACCTAGGGATGGCGAGATCAAAACCCGCTGCCTTACCGCTTGGCGATACCCCAACAGTGTTCTTTGCAATCAGATGATTGAAGGAACGCTTTAAAATGGTGGCTATGACGGGATTCGAACCTGTGACCCCCGCATTATGAGTGCGATGCTCTAACCAACTGAGCTACATAGCCGTTTGTTGTCAACCACTGGGTGGAAGAGAACAGAATGATGGCTGGGGTACTAGGATTCGAACCTAGGGATGGCGAGATCAAAACCCGCTGCCTTACCGCTTGGCGATACCCCAACAGCAATGTCTGACAGAGACTATCAAACATCTTTTTAAAAATGGCTGGGGTACTAGGATTCGAACCTAGGAATGGCGAGATCAAAACCCGCTGCCTTACCGCTTGGCGATACCCCAACAGCGATGCCTGACAGAGTCTATCAAACATCTTTTAACAATGGCCGGGATACCAGGATTTGAACCTGGACACATTGACGAGTTCAACACTCATCACTGCTTCCCTTGACCTGTCACCGACACCTTAATGCCGACAACTGAAATAATGGCTGGGGTACTAGGATTCGAACCTAGGGATGGCGAGATCAAAACCCGCTGCCTTACCGCTTGGCGATACCCCAACTAGAGATGGTGGCTATGACGGGATTCGAACCTGTGACCCCCGCATTATGAGTGCGATGCTCTAACCAACTGAGCTACATAGCCAACCTTGCTTCCAGTGCCTCGTTGCCTCGTCACTGTGCGGGCCGAATTATGCGTATCTGGCTCTGGGGCGTCAACCCTTTTTTTGTCTGAAAAAACGAATTTGAGTGCGTTTGGCGAGTTATTGGTCGCTGTCGCGCAAAAGCCCAACAATCTGGTTTTTTTTACGACATATCCAGCAGATAGGTGCTTGGGCCAGATAAAAAAAGAGGCCAGCAAATGCTGGCCTCTCATGGGATTAGACGTTGAACAGGAAGTTCATGATATCGCCATCCTTGACGATGTAATCCTTCCCTTCGGCGCGCATCTTGCCCGCTTCCTTGGCGCCTTGCTCACCCTTGTAGGCGATAAAGTCTTCGAAGGCGATGGTTTGGGCACGAATAAAGCCTTTTTCGAAGTCGGTGTGGATCTTGCCCGCGGCCTGCGGGGCGGTGGCGCCCACCGGAATGGTCCAGGCACGCACTTCCTTCACGCCGGCGGTGAAGTAGGTCTGCAGCTTGAGCAGCTCGTAACCGGAACGGATCACCCGGTTCAGGCCCGGCTCTTCGATGCCGAGATCCGCCATGAACTCGGCGCGATCTTCGTCATCCAGCTCGGCGATGTCCGCTTCGATGGCGCAGCAGACCACCACCACGACGGCGTTCTCGGCGGCGGCGATTTCACGCACCTGATCCAGGTAGGGGTTGTTCTCGAAGCCATCTTCCGCCACGTTGGCGATGTACATGGTGGGCTTGAGGGTCAGGAAGTTCAGGTGGCTGACGGCGGCCAGCTCGTCCTTGTCCAGCTTCATGCCGCGGATCATCTGGCCGTCTTCCAGTGCCACCTTGATCTTCTCCAGCACTTCCACTTCCAGCTTGGCATCCTTGTCGCCGCCCTTGGCGCGCTTGGACTGGCGGTTGATGGCACGCTCGCAGGCATCCAGATCGGAGAGGGCCAGCTCGGTGTTGATCACCTCGATGTCGTCAGCCGGGGAGACCTTGCCCGCCACGTGAACGATGTTCTCGTCCTCGAAGCAGCGCACCACGTGACCGATGGCCTCGGTTTCACGGATGTTGGCCAGGAACTGGTTGCCCAGGCCCTCGCCCTTGGAGGCACCGGCCACCAGGCCGGCGATGTCCACGAATTCCATGGTGGTCGGCACAACGCGCTGCGGATTGATGATGGCCGCCAGCTGGTCGAGGCGGGGATCCGGCATCGGTACCACGCCGGTGTTCGGCTCGATGGTGCAGAACGGGAAGTTGGCGGCTTCGATGCCGGCCTTGGTCAGCGCGTTGAACAGGGTGGATTTGCCTACATTGGGCAGGCCCACGATACCGCATTTAAAACCCATGGATTGTTACCTTACGTGATGGATGCTGTGTGAGGGCCGCGCGGGCAGCCCTGTCATATTGTGCGAGCCTGACGCGTGTCAGGCATCTCTATTCAGACTTTCTCGGCCTTGAAGCTGTGCAGGCGGTTCATGGCCTTGGTCATGTCCTGCTTGAACAGAATGTCGGTGGCGCGCAGGGATTCGTCCAGCGCGGCGTCGATCAGGTTCTGCTCGCTGCTGGGCGCTTTGGTCAGCACGAAACCGGCGACCAGCTCCTTGGCGCCCGGGTGACCTATCCCCAGCCGCAGCCGGAAGAAATTGTTGTTGTTGCCCATCTTGGCAATGATGTCCTTGAGGCCGTTATGGCCGCCGTGCCCACCGCCCTGCTTGAATTTGGCGATGCCGGGGGGCAGGTCCAGCTCATCGTGGGCCACCAGCATGGCTTCCGGCTCGATCTGGTAGAAGCGGGCCAGCGCAGCCACCGCCTTGCCGGAGAGGTTCATGTAGGTGTTCGGGATGAGCAGGCGCACATCCTGGCCATCTACCTGGATGCGGGCGGTGTGGCCGAAGAACTTGGGCTCTTCGCGCAGGCTGACATTGTGCCAGCGTGCCAGTTGCTCCACATACCAGGCGCCCGCATTGTGGCGAGTCTTGGCATATTCCGGGCCGGGATTGCCCAGCCCCACGATCAGTTTGATTTGGCTTGTCACGCTTGATTTCTTCACTCGCTGCTTGCAATGGGCCGACTGCCCAGGGCAATGGGACGCAATATTCTAGCCGCCGACTGGCGATCACTCAACCAAAGCTCGGCCAGTGCCGGGGAAAAGCGGGGAACCGGTGGCCAACGTCAGCAAAACGGGCCCCAGTGCGGGGCCCGTTTTGTAGCTTGCCGGCGGGGGCCGGGTTACTGCGCGGCACGCACCAGGGTGACCGTCTCTTCGTTCAGGGCGGTCAGGGTGGGACGCGCATCGCGCACGTAGGCAACGAAGGAGGCGGCGTCGGTGCCGCAATCCACGCCGCTCGCCTTGCAGTCAAGCTGATGGCCGGTGGCATAGCGGGCGCTGAGCTGATCGCCGCGCTGCTCCACCCGCTCGACCGGGAAGCCGGTCAGCTTGCCATCCTGCCAGGCGAGATCCAGCCGCTCGGCTTGCTGCGCCTGGGCGCGGGCCAGCGCCTGCCAGCCATCGTTGCCGTTGGCGCTGTAGGCATTCATCACCACCCGATAGCGCTGGTTGTCCACCAGATCCTGCCACTGGCCGTCGGCATTCTGCCACTGCAACTGGGTCAGGGCGCCGCCCTTGCCCGGGGTGGTCTCGGTGAAGGTGTAGCGCAGGTGGCCGCCGTAGGGGAACTTGCCGGCGTGGGCGCTGGCGGGCAGGGTGGCGGTGATGGTCTCGGTCAAGAGGGAACGCACGTCGGCGCCGGTCAGGGTCAGCACCGAGAGCTGGTTCTTGAATGGCAGCAGGGTGAGCGCGGCATCCCCTTCGCGCAGCTCGCCGGCCGGCAGATCGGCGCGCACGCCGCCCACCGCCAGCAGGGCGAAGTGGACCGGACCGCCGGTCAGCGCCTGCACCGCCGGGGTATTGGCCCAGTAGTACTGCCCTTCGGCCACCAGCGGGGCGACGTCGGAGCCGTGGCTGTCGCTGCCATTGTCGCCGGGGCGGCGGGCATTTTGCAGGGCGGCCGGGATGGTGGCGATGACGGGGCCGAACGCCTGCTCCAGAGCAGGCTTGTAGTGGCTGTCGATGATGCCGCGCAGGCGCGGATCCTCATCCACGGTCACCAGGTTGGGCTGAGCGTCGATGAACTTGCCAGCCTGCTTGCTGCGGGCCTCATCCAGTGCCTGCTTGCGGGCGGGGTCGGCGAAGAAGTCGCGGCTGGCCAGCAGCTGGTTCTGACCCTGACAAGAGATGACCCTGCCCTGAGCGTCGAAACTGACCCGGGCCAGCCCGATGGCCTGGGCATAGGAGCCGGCCTGCACCACACAGGTCATGCCGACCCCGTCCGGGTTGGTGACCAGCTGTGCATATTCGCCGGTGTTGCCCCAGCCGATGTTGTGAAAATCGCCGAGCAGGCTGTGGGAGTGGCCGCCGACGATGGCGTCGATGCCGTTCACCTTGGCCGCCAGCGCCAGATCCCGCTGGTTGCCGATGTGGGTGAGCGCCACTATGTGGTCGATGCCGTGCTGGCGCAGCAGATCCACCGTGGCCTGGGCCGAGGTGACTTCATTGCAGAACCGCAGCTTGCCGACGTTGGGGGAGATGTTGGCCATGTCCTCCAGCACCAGCCCCATCACGGCGACCAGCTGCTTGCCCTGGGGCAGGTTGTTGATGTCGGTGACCGGGCTCTTCTGGTTGCCGTCGAAGGCGTAGATGACGAACGGCTTGAGGTTGGCGGCGTGGCGCAGATCCGGGTCGTCGCGGGTATCCAGGTTGGCGGCCAGTACCGGGAAGTTGACCCCCTTGATGAAGCGGGCCAGCTTCTGGTTGTCCAGATCGAATTCGTGGTTGCCCAGCGCCATGGCGTCGAGGCCGAACTGGCTCAGCAGCTCGGCGTTGGCCATCCCCTCGTTGAGCTTGAAGTAGCCGCTGCCCTGCCAGGCATCGCCGCCGTGCAGCAGCAGGAGCGGCTGGTTCTTGGCCAGCGCATCGGCCTGGAAGGATTTCGCCATGGTGAGCAGGCGCGGATAGCCGCCGAAGCGGGTGTAGAGGGTGTCGGTTTCCCCCTGCTTGCCAAAGAGAGGCCCCTTCAGCTCGGCGTTGACCGGGTCAAACTGGGAGTGGGTGTCGTTCATGTGAGCCAGAGTCAGCACGAAAGGCTGGTTTTCATTGTTGGGCTGACAGGCGAACAGGAAGCTGCAGAAGGCGAGGAGCAGCAGCGGGCGCAAGCGATTCATGGAACAATCCTTAACCTGCAACGGGGCAGGGCAATACCGGGTGTAACTGGGACTAGAAAGACAAAAACCGCCAGCTGGCGGTTTTTGTCACAACAGGGTCTATCAATGCTCAAACATGGCAGAGATGGACTCTTCGTTGCTGATGCGGCGAATGGCTTCGGCCAGCACGGAAGAGAGCGTCAGCTGCTTGACCTTGTCGACCGCCTTCATCTCCGCGGTGAGCGGGATGGAGTCGGTGATGATCAGTTCGTCGATCACGGAGTTCTTGATGTTCTCCACGGCGGAACCGGAGAAGACCGGGTGAGTTGCGTAGGCGAATACACGCTTGGCGCCGCGCTCTTTGAGGGCTTCTGCGGCTTTGCACAGGGTGCCGCCGGTGTCGATCATGTCGTCGACGATGATGCAGTCGCGGCCGGCCACGTCACCGATCAGGTGCATGACCTGGGAGACGTTCGGGCGGGGACGACGCTTGTCGATGATGGCGATGTCGGTATCGTCCAGCAGCTTGGCGATGGCACGGGCACGTACCACGCCGCCGATGTCCGGCGACACGACCACGGGGGATTCGAGGTTCTTGGACTTCATGTCTTCCAGCAGCACCGGGCTGCCGAACACGTTGTCGACCGGGACGTCGAAGAAGCCCTGGATTTGCTCGGCATGCAGGTCAACGGTCAGCACGCGATCCACACCGACGCTGGAGAGGAAGTCGGCGACGACCTTGGCGGTGATGGGAACACGGGCGGAGCGGACACGGCGGTCCTGACGGGCATAGCCAAAGTAGGGAATTACGGCAGTGATACGGCCAGCTGAAGCACGACGCAGAGCATCCACCATCACGATCAATTCCATCAAATTGTCGTTGGTCGGGGCACAGGTGGATTGAATGATGAAGATATCGCCACCACGTACATTCTCGTTGATCTGTACGCTGATCTCGCCGTCGCTAAAGCGACCTACGGCAGCATTGCCGAGTTTGATAAACAGGCGATCTGCGATCTTCTGGGCTAGTTCCGGCGTTGCGTTACCAGCAAACAGCTTCATGTCAGGCACGGTTTGAAACCTCGGGGTTGCATCCAGTATGTGGGGAGTCTGATTAGACCCTTATCGTTTGGGGGCAAACGATTTATCAAGTTGACGGGTCAGACCACTATAGGCTGCTTTCAGGTCAGGTGCCCACGTTACATGCGGCAAGCCGGTTGAGCGTCGTGCTGGTCGACGCCCCGTCATCCATGATGACCAGTGACCTTCCCGAAGACGACAGGGTAACGATGGGTGCTGCAACTGGCGAGGGGGAGTGTGCACTCCCGGCAAGACTGCTGCGGCAGGTGAATCGATATACCCTGTTCGATGTTCAGGAGATGGCTGGGGTACTAGGATTCGAACCTAGGAATGGCGAGATCAAAACCCGCTGCCTTACCGCTTGGCGATACCCCAATCACTGACTTGTTGCAATGTAGCGAAGAGTGGTGATATGTTCTCGCCCTTGGCGACAAATCCATCCCATCCTTTCGGCACTTTTGCCAACACTTCCCGAGCAGCCACTTCGTCTTCAAACTGAGCAAAGACGCAGGCTCCTGTGCCCGTCATTCTTGACGGCGCGTATTCTAGCAACCAGCCGAGCGCATTGGCAACCTCGGGGTGGCGCTTTTTCACCAGCAATTCGCAATCGTTTTTCCACTCCCCTTCCAGCAGATTGTGCAATGCCATTTTCGGGGTATCTCTGGGCAGGTCCGGATCCTGGAACACGGCGGCGGTCGCCACATGGCAATCGGGCTTGAGCACCAGATACCAGGCGCTCGGCAACTCGACCGGCTGCAGCCGCTCACCGACCCCCTCGGCAAAGGCGGCCTTGCCGCGCACGAATACCGGCACGTCGGCGCCCAGCTGCACGCCGAGCTCGGCCAGCTCGTCTTCGCTCAGGCCGGCTTGCCAGAGGTGGTTGAGGGCCACTAGCGTGGTGGCGGCGTCCGACGAGCCGCCGCCGATGCCACCGCCCATGGGCAGCACCTTATCCAGCCTGATATGGGTCCCCTGCGGGCTTGGCAGCCTGGCCTGCAGCAGACGGGCGGCGCGGATGATCAGGTTTTGTTCATCGGGCACGCCGGGAATGGCCGGGCTCAGGGTGAGCCTGTCGCTGGCCGGGATCACCTCGAACTCGAGCCAGTCGCCGTGGTTGAGGAAGATGAACAGGGTCTGCAGCTCGTGGTAGCCGTCCGGGCGACGGCCGTTGACGTGTAAAAAGAGATTGAGTTTGGCCGGAGCCGGCCAGCGCATGGCGCTCATGGGGGAGTCCTTGTCGATGGCCGCCATCAGCGGGTGATGGTCCACTGGTTGATCTGCAGCTTGAGGCGGCTGCCCTGGCCGGTCATGGTGAGCAGGTGCGGCAGGCGATAGCCGTCCTGATCCCGGTAGTCGCCATAGACGATCTGCCACTGGCCGTCACGCACACTGGCCAGACTGCGGTCGGGATTGAGCTCGAACTCGGCCTCGCCCGGCAAGCCCTTGATCCACGCCGGCAGCCCGGCCACCGGAATGTTCCAGCCGGTGAGCTGATAGACGAGTGCCTCGGCATCCTGGCTCTGGTGCGGGTTGCCCTCGTTGTCGATCAGGGTGATCTCGCCCTTGCTGCGGGATAGCTCCAGGATGTGGGTGCCGATCAGGCTGGTGAGGTTGAGGCGATAGTCGTCGCCATCCTGCTGCCAGTTGACCCGGGCGCTGCCCTTCTGCTGGGCGGTGATGATGGCCATCTTGCCAGACAGCTGCCAATGGGTCAGTTGCTCGAGCCGGGTACGCTCCTGCTGCCAGTTGACCTGATCGCGCTGGGGTTGGGTGGTGGCACAACCGGCCAGCAACAGCAGGCAGCCAAGGGTGAAAAGACGCAACAACAAGGTCATGCTCCGGAAAAGGTGATTTGGCACAGTATACGGGGGGGTCGTATTGCTTTTAAAGACTTACCCTTTCTCGTACAATTGGCAGCCTTTACTCCCTGCGCACAGATACGATCCACGCCCACTCATGAGTTTGCTTGCCCTCGGAATCAACCACAACACCGCCAGTGTCGCCTTGCGGGAGCGGGTCGCCTTCGGCCCGGACTGCATCGATCGCGCCTTGCGTGAGCTGGTCGCCCAACCCGGTGTAAGCGAGGCGGTGATCGTCTCGACCTGCAACCGCACCGAGCTTTACTGCAGCCTGGAGCAGGGGCAGGGCGAGCAGGTGTTGCAGTGGCTGCAGCGGTTTCACGACCTGGATGCGGCCGAGGTGGTCTCCGCCATCTATCGGCATCAGGACGAGGAGGCGGTTCGCCACCTGATGCGGGTGGCCTGCGGACTCGACTCCCTGGTGCTGGGAGAGCCGCAGATCCTGGGGCAGATCAAGCAATCCTACGCCCATGCCCAGCAATCCGAGGCGGTGAAGGGGGCGCTGGAGCGTTTGTTCCAGAAATCCTTCTCGGTGGCCAAGCGGGTGCGTACCGATACCGAGATCGGCGCCAGCGCCGTGTCGGTGGCCTTTGCCGCGGTGAGCCTGGGACGGCGGATCTTCTCCGATCTCTCCCAGACCAAGGTGCTGCTGGTCGGTGCCGGCGAGACCATCGAACTGGTGGCCCGCCACCTGCGCGAACAGAACGTCACCCAGATGATGGTGGCCAACCGCACCCTGCAGCGGGCCCAGCTGCTGGCCGAGGAGTTCGGCGCCCAGGTGATGACGCTCGAAGAGATCCCGGACTACCTGCACGAGGCGGACATCGTCATCAGCTCCACCGCGAGCCCCTTGCCCATCATCGGCAAAGGCATGGTGGAGCGCGCGCTCAAGGCCCGCCGCTTCAAGCCCATGTTCCTGGTGGACATCGCCGTGCCCCGCGACATCGAGGCCGAGGTGGACGAGCTCTCGGACGCCTATCTCTACACGGTGGACGACCTGCAGGGCATCATCGAGCAGAACCTCGAGACCCGCAAACGGGCCGCCGCCGAGGCCGAACTCATCGTGCAGGAAGAGCGCGATGATTTCATGGGCTGGTATCGCAGCCTCCACTCGGTGGATCTCATCCGCGATTACCGTCACCAGTCCCAACAGGTGGCCGATGAGGAGCTGCAGCGCGCCCTGCTGGCCCTGCAACAGGGCGAGCCTGCCGAGCAGGCGCTCAAGGCGCTGGCCCACCGCCTCACCAACAAGTTGATCCACGCACCGACCCAGGCCCTGCGCCAGGCTGCCGCCCAGGGGGATCACCACCAGCTGGCCCAGCTGCGCCAGGTGCTGGGGTTGTCACAAGAGTCATAGTTTGGGGGCGATCACCCGGTCGTCCCGTCCTCCATCGAGAACACAAGATTTATGAACCCGTCACTGATCAGAAAGCTGGAAGGCCTCATCGAGCGCCACGAAGAAGTACAGGCCATGCTCGGCGAGCCGGACGTGGCCGCGGATCAGGATCGCTACCGCGCCCTGACCCGGGAATATGCCCAGCTGGAAGATATCGTTCACGCTTTCCAGCAATTCCGCCAGGCCGAAGAGAACCTGGAGGCCACCCGCCAGATGCTGGAAGAGGAGGATGCCGACCTGCGCGAGATGGCGCAGGAGGAGCTGCCGCTGGCCAAGGCGACCTACGAGGAGCAGGAGCAGGCGCTGCAGGTGATGCTGCTGCCGCGCGACCCCAAGGATGACAACAACTGCTATCTGGAAATCCGCGCCGGCGCAGGTGGTGACGAGGCGGCGATCTTTGCGGGCGATCTGTTTCGCATGTATTCGCGCTATGCCGAGCGCCAGGGCTGGCGCGTCTCCATCGTCAGCTGCAACGACGGCGAGCACGGCGGCTACAAGGAGGTGATCGCCAAGGTAGAGGGCGAGCACGTCTACGGCCGCCTCAAGTTTGAATCCGGTGGTCACCGGGTACAGCGGGTGCCGGAAACCGAATCCCAGGGCCGGGTGCACACCTCCGCCTGTACCGTCGCCGTGCTGCCGGAAGTGCCGGAAGCCGAGCAGATCGAGATCAACCCCTCGGATCTGAAGATCGACACCTTCCGCGCCTCCGGGGCCGGTGGCCAGCACGTCAACAAGACCGACTCCGCCATCCGCATCACCCACCTGCCCACCGGCCTGGTGGTGGAGTGCCAGGATGAGCGCTCCCAGCACAAGAACCGCGCCAAGGCGATGTCGGTACTCTCCGCCCGTCTGCAGGCGGCCGAGGATGAGCGCCACCGCGCCGCCGAGCAGAGCACCCGCCGCAACCTGGTAGGGTCGGGGGATCGCTCCGAGCGCATCCGCACCTACAACTACCCGCAGGGGCGCCTCTCCGAGCACCGCATCAACCTCACCCTCTATCGCCTCGGCGAGATCATGGAAGGGGACCTGGACTGCGTCATCAACCCGATGATCCAGGAGTACCAGGCCGATCAGCTCGCCTCCCTGGCCGAGAGCAACTGATGCAGATCCAGCAGGCTCGCGCCCACATCATGGCGACCCTGGCAGGGGGGGAATCCCCCCGCGCCGATGCCGATGCGCTGCTCTGCCATCTGCTGGAGTGCCGACGCAGCTACCTGATGACCTGGCCGGAGCGCGAGCTAAATGCCGCCCAGCTGGCGACTCTGCAGGGCTGGCTCGTACGCCGTCTCAATGGCGAACCCATCGCCCACTTGATCGGCGAGCGGGAGTTCTGGTCGCTGCCGCTCAAGGTGAGCCCCGCCACCCTGATCCCGCGCCCCGATACCGAGGTGCTGGTTGAGCAGGCGCTGGCGCGGCTGCCCGCAGGCCCCTGCGCCGTGCTGGATCTGGGCACCGGCACCGGCGCCATTGCACTGGCGCTCAAGTCGGAGCGACCCGATGCCGATGTATGGGCGGTGGACAGAATGCCGGCGGCGGCAGCCCTGGCCCGTGCCAACAGCGCCGCGCTGGGTCTGCCCATCGAGGTGCGCGACGGCAGCTGGTTCGAACCGCTGGTCGAGCCCTCGCCAAGCCAGGCGCCGCGCTTTGCGATGATCGTCTCCAACCCGCCCTACATCGACGGGGCAGATCCGCACCTCGACGAGGGGGACGTGCGCTTCGAGCCCCGCTCCGCCCTGGTGGCGGACGAGCAGGGGCTGGCGGATATTCGCCTCATCGTGACCGGGGCGCCGGCTCATCTGCTGCCGGGCGGCTGGCTGTTGCTGGAGCATGGCTGGCAGCAGGGGGAGGCGGTGCGTCAACTCCTGCTGCAACAGGGCTACGTGCAGGTGGAAACCGTGCGTGATTACGGCGATAACGAGCGGGTGACCCTGGGGCGGCTGGCTCAGTGATGATGACGGGCGGGCCGGGCCTGCCTCTGTTCAAGGACACGTTATGTATTTTGCTATCAAACATCTGCACCTGCTGCTGATTGGCCTGGCCGTGCTGATGTTCATGTTGCGCTTCTATTGGCTGCAGACCGGCTCGAGCCGCGCCGCCAGCGCCCGTACCCTTCGGTTGAGCGGCTGGCTCAACGGCCTGGTGGTGCTCTCCGGCGTGCTGCTGTGCATGGTGCTGGATCTCAATCCGCTCAACAACGCCACCCCCTGGCTCAGCGAGAAGCTGACCGCCATCCTGGTGGTGGCTTTTCTGGCCATGATGGCACTGCGCCTGGCCCGCAGTAACGGCATCCGCTGGTTTGCGTTTCTGGGAGCCCTCGGCTGGCTCTTCTTCATCGCCAAGCTGGCCGTCTACAAGCAGGCCAGCCTGTTCGGTTAAGGATGATGACGATGATACGCGTAGACGAATGGACCGATTTCGAAGCCCATGACATCGCCGAGCTGGCGCTGTCGGTGAGCGACGAGATCCATGGCATCAGCGGCCGCGGGACGGCGGAGCTGGCCCGGCTCGACGCCTGGCTGGACGAGGCCATCGAGGAAGGCGATTGCGACCAGGTGCGCCGCCAGCTGCTGCAGGGCTTCTACCAGACCTTAGGGTTTCACGGCGACTGGCAGGACTACTTCTCGGTGGCTAACTGCGATCTGGCTCAGGTTCTGGCCCGCAAGCAGGGCATTCCGGTCAGCCTTGGCATCCTCATCATTCAGCTGGGGCGCAAGCTCGGGCTGGACGTGGAGGGGATCTGCTTCCCCGGTCACTTCCTGGTGAGCTTCGCCGGCAGCGAGGGAGAGGTCTATGTGGACCCCTTCACCGGCGACGAGCTGAGCCTGCACCACATCGAGCTGCTGCTGCGCGGGGCCCTCGGCAACCTGGCCACCCTCACCTCGGATCACCTGCAGCCTGCCGGCCAGTGGGAGATCATCGAGCGGCTGCTCAACGTCAGCAAGGGTGCCCTGCTGCGGGAAGACCGGATGACAGAGGCGCTGCGCTGCAGCGAACTGCTGCTGCGGATGAAGCCAGGTGACCCGCTGGAGACGCGGGATCGCGGCTTCATCTACGAGCAGCTCGACTGCCCGCGCTTTGCCGCCGACGATTTTGAGTACTTTATTGAACAGTGCCCGGACGATCCGGTGGCGGACGTGCTGAAAGCCCAGCTGGCCGCCCTGGATCTGAGCCCCAAGCCCCTCCACTGAGGAGCTAACGGCCCCGCTGCATGCGAGGCCCTGGCCGAATTGAGAGTCCCATGCCGCTGCATGCAAGGCCTGGGAGATGCAACAGACGAGTATCGAGGCCATGCTGCCCTAGGGCAGCGCGGCCGGATGTGGATTCAAGCCCTGCAAGCCCTTTTACCTAAGGAAGCCTGAGATGGAACAGAAGAATATCAAGGTCAATGGCATCGACGTCGCCAACGACAAACCGTTCGTGTTGTTCGGTGGCATGAACGTGCTGGAATCGCGCGACATGGCGATGGCCGTGTGCGAGAAGTACGTGGAAGTGACCTCCAAGCTGGGTATCCCGTTCGTGTTCAAGGCGAGCTGGGACAAGGCCAACCGCTCCTCCATCCACTCCTACCGCGGTCCGGGTCTGGAAGAGGGGATGAAGATCTTCCAGGAGCTGAAAGCGACCTTCGGCATGCCGGTCATCTCCGATCTGCACGAGCCCCATCAGGCCAAACCGGTGGCCGAGGTGGTCGACGTCATCCAGCTGCCCGCCTTCCTGGCGCGCCAGACCGACCTGGTGGAGGCCATGGCCCGCACCGGCAACGTCATCAACATCAAGAAGCCGCAGTTCCTCAGCCCAAGCCAGATGAAGAACATCACCGACAAGTTCGAGGAGTGCGGTAACGACCGTCTGATCCTGTGCGAGCGCGGCGTCAACTTCGGTTATGACAACCTGGTGGTGGACATGCTGGGGCTGGGCGTGATGAAGAAGAGCACCGGCGGCTACCCGGTCATCTTCGACGTGACCCACTCCCTGCAGTGCCGTGACCCCATGGGCGCCGCCTCCGGCGGTCGCCGCGAGCAGGTGGCCGAGCTGGCCCGTGCCGGCATGGCGGTGGGTCTGGCCGGTCTGTTCATCGAATCCCACCCGGACCCCAAGGTGGCCCGTTGCGACGGCCCGAGCGCGTTGCCGCTGGAGAAGCTGGAAGGCTTCCTCAAGCAGATGAAGGCCATCGACGATCTCATCAAGGGCTTCGAGCCGCTCGACACTTCCATCTGAACCTGGCCCACGCTGGCCCCATAAAAATGCCCCGCACTGCGGGGCATTTTTGTTTTCGCGCTGTTTTTATTTCTTGAGTCAGCATAAATCAATCACGGAATAAATACATCCAGGTTGCTATGGTGCTAATGTTGTTAAATCCGTTGTGTGATTGATGTCTATTAATTGCTTCTTTCAACATGTGAAAGTAGCCCCTGTTGTGATGAGGGAACGGCACGAACCGGGCGAGATAATTCATATTTCGTCACGGCTTGCTGCATGCGTATTTCTGCCATGACACATCTCATTAAACTGACAGGACGTTAAGAATGCAGAAAAAAATAGTCAGCAGCCTGTATTTTCAGGTGTTGTTAGCGATCACCCTCGGAGTCATCCTGGGGCATATATATCCCGACCTCGGAGCGGACATGAAACCGCTTGGGGATGGTTTCGTCAAATTAATCAAAATGATCATCGCCCCGGTTATATTCTGCACCGTGGTGACCGGCATTGCCGGCATGGAGAGCATGAAAGCGGTGGGTAAAACCGGCGCCATCGCGCTGCTCTATTTTGAAGTGGTCAGCACCATCGCCCTCATCATCGGGCTGTGCGTGGTCAACCTGCTGCAACCGGGGGCGGGCATGAACGTCGACCCCGCTACGCTCGACGCCAGCACCATCTCAGCCTACGCCGAGCAGGCCAAGGCTCAGGGCATCATCCCCTTCCTGCTGGACGTGATCCCGGGCAGCGTGATCGGCGCCTTCGCCAGCGGCAATATTCTGCAGGTACTGTTATTTGCGGTGCTGTTTGGCTTCTCCCTGCACCATATCGGCGAGAAGGGAAAGGTGATATTCAATGTCATCGACAGCTTCTCCCAGGTTATTTTCGGGATCATCAACATGATCATGCGGCTGGCGCCGGTGGGGGCATTTGGTGCCATGGCATTTACCATCGGTAAATATGGTATCGGCTCGCTGGTTCAGCTCGGACAATTAATCGCCTGCTTCTACATGACCTGCCTGCTGTTTATTTTCCTGGTACTGGGCAGTATTGCCAGAGCGAATGGTTTCAGCATCCTGCGTTTTATTTCCTATATCCGGGAAGAGCTGCTGATCGTACTTGGTACATCCTCTTCTGAATCTGTATTGCCGCGCATGCTGGTGAAGATGGAGGCGCTCGGTTGCAAGAAGTCGGTGGTGGGGCTGGTGATCCCGACCGGTTACTCCTTCAACCTGGACGGTACCTCCATCTATCTGACCATGGCAGCCATCTTCATCGCCCAGGCCACCAACACCCCGCTCGATCTGTTCCAGCAGATCACCCTGCTGGTGGTGCTGCTCATCTCCTCCAAGGGGGCGGCCGGGGTGACCGGCAGCGGCTTCATCGTGCTGGCAGCCACCATCTCGGCGGTGGGCCACCTGCCGCTGGCCGGGCTGGCGTTGATCCTCGGCATCGATCGCTTCATGTCGGAGGCCCGCGCCCTGACCAACCTCATCGGCAACGGGGTAGCAACCCTGGTGGTGGCCCGTTACTGCGATCAGCTCGACGAGCAGCAGATGCACGAGGCGCTGAGCAACCCGCCTCAAGCCGTCAAGGTGGATCAGCATTGAGCCACCGATACCTGCACCGTGCGCTGCCAGCCTGTCGAGCAAGGGCAGCCAACGGGGATGGGGGAATTCAAGCCATAAAAAAACGGCCCGTTTGGGCCGTTTTTCATGATGCCGGTTGGTGCAGAGCGACTTACAGGCTCTGGGTGAAGGTGCGGGTCACCACGTCACGCTGCTGTTCCGGGGTCAGTGCGTTGAAGCGCACGGCGTAGCCGGAGACGCGGATGGTCAGCTGCGGGTACTTCTCCGGGTTGGCGATGGCGTCTTCCAGGGTCTCGCGACGCAGGACGTTGACGTTCAGGTGCTGGCCACCTTCGACGGCCGGCTCGGCTTGTACCGGCAGTTCACGGTACTCGAACTGGCCCAGGTCGGAGACGCTGACTTCCTGATCGGCGGCAAAGGCATCACCCTTGGCGCAGATGCAGCGAGCCTGTTGCTTCTCTTCGTCCAGCAGCCAGAACGAGTTCAGCAGAGCGGCGTTGGCAGACTGGGTGATTTGGATGCCCTTGATCATGGTATGACTCCTCATAGGAAAGCGGATTCAACTGTAAAGACATTACCCTGATGTATTTAAACCACCGGGATGATTTAAAGGGCCCTTGCCTTACACCTTTACTTTGTTGGGTCATATATACCACGATGGTAATATTACGAAAATTGATCTAAATCAAAAAATACGCGATCTGTGTGGATATGAAGGGATTAAATTATTGAGATTAATCAAAAATAGGTCATTTTTCTGATTATGAAAGATGTCCAAATTATGCATCTTTCATTAATTAAATCTAGTAATTTAACTACATCTTTTCGTGTTCCAGCTCGCTCGAAGCTGGATTCGCCATACAGTAGGCGAAGGGGATAAGCCAATGATGGGGATACGCCAAAAAGGTGAAGGAGAGGCTTAACCAAGGCAAGAGAGGGCGATGGGGGTCGGCAGGTAAGCGGGAGAGTGGCCCAGCCATCGCCAGACGAGGCCATGGGGAGTCGCGTGGGAGTTCAGTGCCGACCTCTTGCTCACCCGAAGATGGCCGACGGCGACCGAAAGGTGAGCGCGGTGGCCACGGCTTGGCCGGGAGGAGGAACCCGCAGGGGCATCCTGGTTGCGTCTTGGGGGCTGGCCCCCTATCCTGAGCCCCTTGCTGCATTAATGGGGGCAGGGGGCGCGTGCTGGCCGATTGGCCTGCGTAAAAAGCAAGGTGACCCCAGGCCTGCCGTATTCATCGAGGATGGTGGCGTGCTGCGCTGTGCCCGTGTGGGTGAGCAGGGCGCAGGCCATCCATCCGGCCCTGTATATCGAGGAGAGAGGCGCACCGACCTGCACGCACGAGCGGCCGGGTCGAAATAAGCGCCTCCCCCGACAGATTCAATGAGGAGATTGGGGTGCTGACCTGGACTGATGTGATTGGCTCCGAGAAGGAGCAGGACTATTTCAAGGCAACCCTGGCGACCGTCAGGAGCGAGCGGGAGGCGGGCAAGGTGATCTACCCGCCGGCCACCGATGTGTTCAATGCCTTCAAGCTGACCGAGCTGGATCAGGTCAAGGTGGTGATCCTGGGCCAGGACCCGTATCACGGTCCGAACCAGGCCCATGGCCTCTGCTTCTCCGTCCTGCCCGGCGTGCGCACGCCCCCCTCACTGGTGAACATCTACAAGGAGATGCAGCGGGATCTGCCGGGTTTTGTCACACCCAATCACGGTTTTCTGGAGTCCTGGGCCACCCAGGGGGTATTGCTGCTCAATACCGTGTTGACGGTGCAGGCGGGCCAGGCCCACTCCCATGCCCATCTGGGTTGGGAAACCTTCACCGACCGGGTCATCGAGCAGATCAACGCCAGCTGTCAGGGGGTGGTCTTCCTGCTGTGGGGCGCCCACGCCCAGAAGAAGGGGCGTTTCATCGACCGGAGCCGCCACCACGTGCTGAGCGCCCCCCACCCGAGCCCGCTCTCGGCCCATCGCGGCTTCATCGGCTGCGGCCACTTCTCCGAGACCAACCGCTTGCTGAGCCAGCAGGGGATGAGCCCCATCAACTGGCACTCGGTCTGCGAATAACGCGGGGGCAGACAGCCGTGATTTGCTCCGTCGGGAGGGCGGGGCAGCATGCGCCACTGGCCGTTTTGTCTGCAGCTGACTTGATTGAGTGCAAAGTTGGCGCGATAAATGGCCGTATACTCGGATCAGAATCGTCTCATTTCAGCGCAAGGAGTGCCCATGTTAGCGAGTCTGCACAAGGATCATCTCAACATCGCCCGGTTGCTGGGTCTGCTCAAGCAGAAGTTGGCCGCCATTCGCAGCGAAGAAAGGGTCAGCTATTTCCTGATCCGCGATGTGGTGGATTACCTGCGGGAGGTATCGGACAAGTATCACCATCCGAAGGAAGACATCATTTATGACTACTACCTCAAGTACCGGGTAGTGGAAGGGGATGTGGCCAACCGGCTGCAACTGGAGCATGCCAAGCTGGTGGAGGCCGGTGCCGAGCTCAGGGAGATGGTGGAGATGATCCTGATGGATGCGGTCATTCCGCTCGATCAGTTCACCGCCAAGCTGGAGCAGTTCGTGGCGCTGCAGGAGGCGCACATGAACTACGAAGAGGGGGTCATCTTCCCCCATCTACGCGACTCGCTGACCGAGGATGACTGGCGTCACCTCGAGCAGGTCTGGCAGAACCGCGCCATCGGGGATCCCCTGTTCGGGCCCGAGATCAGCCAGCACTTTCAGGATCTGGCCAAGCGCCTGTCGCTGCCGATCTCTTCCTGAGGATCGACACTTCCTTGAAAAACAAGGCCCCGGTTAACCGGGGCCTTGTTTTTACAACTCGATCTCGTCTGAGAGACCTTCGTAGGCGATGTCGATGGATTGCAGCTCCTTCTGCAGGCGATGCTTGTCTTTCAACGCCTCTATCTCACGCCATTTACGTTTTTTTCCCGTTGTCCCGCGGCTACGTGAACCGAGCTCAACTACATCTTCATAATCGAAGTTGAACATTTCCATGGCTCCCTCCTTGGTTATTCTCGTTTTCACCATCCGTATAACATACCGGCATTGAAAATAAAACGTTTTCGTGACGAACCCATGACAGCGGATCCTGCGCCCATAAAAAAACCGGGTGCCCTTGCGGGAACCCGGTTTTTGTCGGCAGATGGCGCAGCGATCAGAGGCGGCTGGCCAGCATGGTTTCCAGCTTGCCCTGGTCGATGGCAAACATGCGGATGCCTTCGCCCAGCTTCTCGTGAGCCATGGCGTCCTGGTTCAGTTCCCAGCGGAATTCGGCCTCGGTCATCGGGGTCGGTTTGGCCTTGCGCTCGCCGGTGTAGTCCAGCTTGCGAACCACGGCACCTTCAGCCTTGCTCAGCTCTTCCAGCAGGGCCGGGCCAATGGTCAGACGGTCGCAGCCGGCCAGTTCCAGGATCTCGCCGGTATTGCGGAAGCTGGCACCCATGACCACGGTCGGGTAGTCGTGCTGCTTGTAGTAGTTGTAGATGGAGGTGACGGAAACCACGCCCGGATCTTCGCTGGCGGTGTAGTCACGGCCGTTCTTGGCCTTGTACCAGTCGAGAATGCGGCCCACGAACGGGGAGATCAGGAAGGCGCCGGCTTCGGCACAGGCACGAGCCTGGGCGAAGGAGAACAGCAGGGTCAGGTTGCACTGGATACCCTCTTTCTCCAGTACCTCGGCGGCACGGATCCCCTCCCAGGTGGAGGCCAGCTTGATCAGGATGCGATCGTTGCTGATGCCGGCGTCGTTGTAGAGACGGATCAGTTTGCGGGCCTTGGCGATGCTGGCCTCGGTGTCGAAGGAGAGACGTGCGTCCACTTCGGTGGAGATGCGGCCCGGGACGATCTTCAGCACTTCCAGACCGATGTTGACCGCCAGCTTGTCGCCCGCGTCGATGATTTGCTGTGCCTTGTCCTGGCTCTGGGCCTTGGCCCAGGTGACGGCGTCTTCGATCAGCGCCGCGTACTCGGGGATCTCGGATGCCTTCAACACCAGAGAGGGGTTGGTGGTGGCATCGATGGGCTGGTAGCGCTTGATGGCTTCGATATCGCCGGTGTCGGCGACAACTGTGGTCAGGGCTTTCAGCTGGGTTAATTTATCGGCCATGGCAAATATCATCTCTTTATGAGGGCGCACTCTCTTGGTGAGGACGCAGGCTCGGGGGTGGCGGGCGTGAGACGACAGTTCTGAAATAAAATTACAAAATCCCGGCGACTCAGGCTCAGAAAAGCGCGATGGGCAGGCCCCATCGTCATTGCCTGCCTAATTAATACGGATGTGGCGCATCCTGCAATAGGGGGGGCTGTATGCTTATCAGCCACTCCCTGGCGCAGGCGGGAAGGAGTGGATAAAAGTGTTTGATAAAAAACGACTTTTATCTGTTTTTAGTCGCTGAAATTATCCTTCGTCAAAAACAACTTTTTTGGTTGATTATCTGTTTTGTGCCCTCGATCACATAAATTGTGTGGTCAGCCACTTGAAATTTTATTACGTGTAAAACGTTTGGCGAAACCGGGCCGTTTTGGCATCCCCGACGGGTAAACGCTTGCGTAATGGTTTGCCTCCTTTTTGCCGGTTATACCTCTATGTAGATAATTGCCAAAAGGTTTTCTTATGGGTCTAATTTGTTGGCCGATTGATTGGATTCTCAGTTTTGTTGAAATTTTGCGAGTTAAATGAAGCTTTATTGCGCTAAAACGCTCGTTTTTTGTTTCCGTAGTGATCCCGATCACTATTCTGAACTCCTTCGCTATGCTAGATTCCGCCCCTTTAGTGAACCGCAAATTCAGAAATCGACAGCAAGGGGTCAGCGCAGACTGACCATGGATGTGATAACAACGAGAGAAATATGGACACCTTGATCGCAATGATTAACGACCTGATGTGGGGAGCCGTGCTCATCTACCTGCTCATCGGCGTCGGCATCTTCTTTACCTTCCGTCTGGGTTTTATCCAGGTCCGCCACTTCGGCCACATGTTTTCCGTTTTGCGCAACAGCCGCAAATCAGACAAGGCCGGTATCTCCTCCTTCCAGGCCCTCTGTACCAGCCTTGCCGCCCGCGTCGGCACCGGCAACCTGGCCGGTGTGGCGGTGGCCATCTATCTGGGTGGCCCGGGCGCCATCTTCTGGATGTGGCTGATCGCCTTCATTGGCATGGCGACTGCCTTCGTCGAAAGCACCCTGGCCCAGCTCTACAAGGTCAAGGATGAGGATGGCAACTACCGTGGCGGCCCCGCCTACTACATGGAGAAGGGGCTCGGCATGCGCTGGATGGGGGTACTGTTCTCGCTCTGCCTGATCCTGGCGTTCGGTCTGGTGTTTAACGCGGTGCAAGCCAACTCCATCAGCCTGGCGATGAACGTGGCCTTCGGCATCCCCGACTGGGTCAGCGGTCTGGCTCTGGTGGTGCTCTCCGGCCTCATCATCTTCGGCGGCATCCGCGGCATCGCCCGCTTCGCCGAACTGGTGGTGCCCTTCATGGCACTGGCTTACATCCTGATGGCGCTGTTCGTGGTGCTGGTCAACATTCACGAGTTGCCGGGCGTGTTCAGCCTCATCATCAAGTCCGCTCTCGGTCTTGAGCAGGCAGGCTCGGGTGCGCTGGGTTACGCCATCTCTCAGGCGATGATCAACGGCATCAAGCGCGGCCTCTTCTCCAACGAAGCGGGCATGGGCTCCGCCCCCAACGCCGCCGCGACCGCGACGCCCTATCCGCCGCACCCGGCCTCCCAGGGTTACGTGCAGATGCTGGGGGTGTTCCTCGACACCATCGTCATCTGTACCTGTACTGCCGCCATCATCCTGATGTCCGGCCAGTTTGAGCCAGGCTCAGGCATCACAGGTGTTGAGCTGACCCAGCGGGCGCTCTCTTCCCAGATCGGTGGCGGTGGCAACATCTTCATCGCGGCGGCCATCTTCTTCTTCGCCTTCACCTCCATCGTGGCGAACTACTCCTACGCCGAGACCAACCTGGTGTTCCTCGAGCACAACCACAAGGGCGGCCTGATGCTGTTCCGCCTGTTCGTGCTGGGCATGGTGATGTTCGGTTCGGTGGGCGAGCTGCCGACCGTGTGGGCCATGGCGGATGTCTCCATGGGACTGATGGCCATCGTCAACCTGGTGGCGATTCTGCTGCTCTCCGGGGTGGCCATCAAGCTGGCCAAGGATTACAACGACCAGCTCAAACTGGGCAAGCTGCCCACCTTCGACGCCAACAAGTACCCCGAGATCCGCAGCCAGCTGGAAGAGGGTATCTGGGACAATCCGGCGCAAAACAGCAAGCAGGCATAAGCCTCGCAGTCGCCGTTGTCTGATAACAAGGGGAGCCATGGGCTCCCCTTTTGTTTGGGCGATGTTTCATCGCAGTCAGCTGTGGGCATCCCAGCGCCGGCAGATTTGGCGCAGCCGTCGCCGTACCTTGTGCAAGGTGTGTTGACGCTACACTGCCGTCAGCCGTGTGCATCCCAGCGCTGGCAGATTTGGCGCAGTCGTCGCCGTACCTTGTGCAAGGTGTGTTGACGCTACACTGCCGTCAGCTGTGGGCATCCCAGCGTCGGCAGATCTGACTTAGCCGACGCCGCAACTGGCGCAGGGTGCGTTGGCGCTGTATGGGCGACAGCGGGGCATAACGCCAGCGCCGGTAGAGCCAGGCCCCCTGTCGCAGCGGCCGCGCCAGCAAGGGTCTGAGATCGGCGAGGCGCTCGCACCAGCTGGCCAGGCTCTCCCCGGCCAAGGGCTGCCAGCCGTGGCGGGCGGCGCGCCGGCGCAGGGGCTGCCATAGCCGCAGCCTGGCCGGGGTCGGGCCGCGCCAGAGCAGCAGGCCGCCCACCAGGCTGGCTACCCCCATCAGTGTGGCCAGAATAAGCCAGTGGATATGGCCTGAGAGCGCCGGCCAGCGTTGCCCCAGCTGTTGCCACAGGCTGGCCGCATCATAGTTGAGTACCCAGCGGGTCCATTGGTAATCGAGGTTGGCCCCCCACCAGCGCAGCTGGTTGAGCAGGGCCCAGTTGCGATAGCGCTGCAAAGAGAGCGGGTCAGCGGCGGCGAACTCACCAGCCAGGGCCGCCGGCATGCCCCCCTCGATGCGCTGGGGCGCCACCGCGGCGGTGGGATCGAGCCGCTGCCAGCGGTTCTGCTCATCCAGATACTCCACCCAGGCGTGGGCATCGAACTGGTGCACCTCCAGATAGTTGCCCGTCGGATTCCACTCGCCGCCAAGGTAACCGGTCACCAGCCGGGCCGGGATGCCGGCCGCCCGCAGCATGAAGGCGGTGGCCATGGCGTAGTGGCCGCAAAAGCCGCGCCGGCTCTCGAACAGGAAGTCATCCACCCCGTCCTGCCCCAGTCGTGGCGGCTGCAGGGTGTAGTAGAAGTCGCCCTGACGAAACTCGCCCAGCAGGGCGGCGGCGAGTGCCTCCGGCGTCGGATGGCGGGCCTTGAGCACCAGGGCGTGGGCCCGTGCCTTGGGGTTGCCGGTGGCGGGCAACTGCAGGTTGAGCTGGCGGGTCGCCTGGCTGGCTGGTGGCGCCGTGGCGGCCGTGCTGGCCCGGTAGCTGACGCGGCCATCTCCCCGATCCTGGCGATAGAGGGTGGCGAGGGGGCTCAAGGTGACCGGGCCGCTCAGCACTTCGGGATCGGCCAGGGCCAGGGTCCAGCGGTGGCGCTGGGGCTCGGCGATCACCTGATAGCCGCCGGCAGGCAGCGGCGTGGTCGGGTTGGCCGCCGGCTGCGTCTGCACGGATTGGGACTGTTGCCAACGGCGCACCTCATCGCTTAACAACCAGCGGCGGCCATCGAACAGCTCCTGGCGCATCAGCGGGAAGTAGCGCTCCTGGGGCAGGGGGGGCGCTGAGGCGAAGCTGATGCGAAAGGCCAGCTCGGAGGAGTTGACCAGCTCGCTGATGTCGCCGGGGGCCACCTCTTCCGAGAGGCCGGAGAGGGCGCGGTTGCTGCTTGGCATCTGCCAGAGCGGCGGTAGCCTTGGCAACAGCAGGAACAGGGTGAGCAGCAGGGGCGCGGCCAGCAGCAGGGTGACGCCGGCGCGCAACCACAGCCGTTGGCCGAGGGGCTGCACCGCCGCCAGCAGGGCGGTGACTGCCAGCCAGAGCGCCCCCGCCATCGCCAGGGCCCACCCCATGCTTTGCCGTTGCACCAGCGCCAGCGCGACCAGAAAGAAGGCGAGCAGCAGCACCTGCTCCACATCCCGCTCCCGCCGTACCTCGATGAGCTTGAGGCCGTAGCCGAGCCAGAGCAGGTTGATGAGGGCCGGCAGGGTGCCGAGCTGGCGCCACTGCCAGCCCAGCAGCGCCACGCCCAGTATGGCCAGCAGTGCCAGCACGGCGGCGGGCGGCGGGCGCCAGCCTCGCCACAGCATCATGGCCCGCACGCCAAGGGCAAGCAGCGAGACGGCCATCACCCAGAGCTGCAGCTGGGGCCAGAGGGCCGGGATCAGCAGCAACTGCAGCAGGGCGAGCAGCGGCAGCAGGCGCCGGTTATCGAGCAGCATCGAGGTCTGTCTCCGGCATCGGCTCCCGGGCGTCGAGGCGGGCCAGTGCCAGTTGGCAGCGCTGCAAAAAGGCGGGGCCGCTGTCCGGCCCGAGCGTTCGGCCCGCCAGGGTCAGGCTGAAGGGAATGCCCCGCTTGGCATAGTCGCCACACCACCAGGCGAGCACGGCCAGCCTCGCTTCGAGATCCTGGCCGCCAACCCGGGAGAGGGAGAGGTGGGTATCATCCTGCCCCGGCTCGCAGAACTGCTTCACCAGCAGGCCGCGCCCCTGGGCGAGCTGTTTCCAGGCAACCCGGCTGAGCGGCTCCCCGCTCTGGTGGGCCCGCAGCATGTCGAAATCTCCCATCGAGGCCGGGGTGGGTTGTCCCCGGTTGCCCGCCGCGTCGGTCGCGGCCTCCCCGCGCAAGGGGCCGTACGCGGGGGCCGGGGCGAGCCAGCCCTCCAGTTGCAAATCCAGCAGCGACCAGCAGCGAAACAGGCCGAGGGGGTAACGGCTCTCCACTCGCAGCCTATCCAGCGGCAGTCGCCCGCGCCGGGTACCCAGCACCGGCAGGAGCAGAGGTTGGGGCACCGCATCCACCTGCGCCAGCCAGAGCCGCCCTTCATTGAGGGAAAACTGCAGTGCCTGCAGCGGCCGTTCGCTGTGCACCGTGATGCGCATGGGCAAGGGGCTGCCCACCTCTCCCAGCACGGCAGGCCCCCCCAGCAGGGCTAGTCCCAGCAGGTTGCGGTGGGTGAGCCACATGGTGACCATGAACAGGCTGCCGAGGCCGTAGGCCAGCAGCAACACCAGGTTGTTCTGGTAGTTGGTGCCGAGCAGATAGATGGCCAGCATCACCAGCAGATAGCAGAGGCCGAGCCGGGTGGGCAGAATGAACAGACAGCGCCCCTGCAGGGTGAGCTGGCGCGCCGGCGGGATGCGCCTGGCCAGCCAGCCTTGCTGCCACCTGGCTCTGCGCTGGCGCCAGTTCATCAGGGGCGATCCGGCTCGACCCGGGCCAGCAGGCGCTGGCTGAGCGGGCAGGCTTCACCGCGCTGCACCCCAAAGCTCCCCCTGAGCCTGTGCTCGGCCACGTAGGGGAAGACCGCCTGCACATCCTCCACGCTGACGAAGCGGCGGCCCGCCACCAGCGCCCAGGCCCGGCTCACCGCCAGCAGGGTCTGGGCGGCGCGGGGCGAGAGCGGCTGCGGCAGCTCGGCGTCGAAGCGGCTCTGCTGCACCAGTGCCAGCAGGTAGTCGAGGGTGGCATCGGCGAGGTGGATCTGCGCTGCCTCGGCCTGCAGGGCGGCGAGATCTGCGGCATCGAGCTGGCGTTCGAGGGGGGCGCTCTGGCTGGCCCCACGCAGCAGCCGCCGCTCCGCCTCCGGGGTCGGAAAGCCCAGAGAGAGGCGCACCGCGAAGCGATCGAGCTGGGATTCCGGCAGGGGGTAGGTGCCCGATTGATCCGCCGGGTTCTGGGTGGCGATGACGAAGAAGGGGGAGGGGAGCGGGTGGCTCTGCCCCTCGATGCTCACCTTGCTCTCGGCCATGGCCTCCAGCAGGGCGCTCTGCACCTTGGGGCTGGCGCGGTTGATCTCGTCCGCCAGCAACACCTGGGCAAAGACGGGGCCGGGGTGAAAGCGAAACTGCTGCTGCTGGGGGTCAAAGATCTGCAGCCCCAGCAGGTCGGCCGGCAGCAGGTCGGCGGTGAACTGCACCCGCCGGCAGTCGAGCCCCAGCACCTGCGCCAGGGCGTGGGCCAGGGTGGTCTTGCCCATGCCGGGCAGATCCTCGATCAGCAGGTGGCCGCGGGCCAGCAGGGTCACCAGGGCAATCTTGAGCTGCAGCGGCTTGCCCAGGATCACCTGCTCCAGCGCCGTCAGCAGCCGGGTTATCTGTGGTTGTGTCTGCACGGGTGCCTCTCCTCGGTGTCGTTGCCCCTACAGCTTAATACGCCAGTTCGGTGGCAAGAGGATAAGTTGCAGATAACCCATTGAATCCGGATGATTTGAGGCGCGACTTCACACAGACTTCACCTGTGCTCATGTTCGCCACATATTGGCCCGCTATGCTGGCGGCTTTCCAACCTCACGAGATCTATCGTCATGAAGCAAACCTCACCCTTGTCGTTGCTGGCGCTGAGCGCCCTGCTGCTGTCGCCCCTCACCCAGGCCGCTCCCGCCGATCCGCTGGTCGGGGTAGTGGATGAGGTCATTCGTCCACTGGTGAAAGAGCACAGGATCCCGGGCATGGCGGTAGCCGTGTTCAAAGAGGGGCAACCCCACTACTTCAACTACGGGGTTGCCGAGCTGGCGACGGGGAAGAAGGTCAGCGAGCAGACCCTGTTCGAGATTGGCTCGGTCAGCAAGACCCTGACCGCGACCCTGGGGGCCTACGCCGTGGTCAAGGGGAGCATTGGGCTGGATGACAAGGTGAGCCGGCACGCTCCCTGGCTCAAGGGCTCCGCCTTTGATGGCATCACCATGGCCGAGCTTGCCACTTACAGTGCCGGGGGTCTGCCGCTGCAATTCCCCGACGAGGTGGAGTCGCTCGAGCAGATGCAGGCTTACTATCGCCAGTGGACGCCGGCCTATCAACCAGGCAGCCATCGCCAGTACTCCAACCCCAGTATCGGCCTGTTCGGCTATCTGGCGGCGAGCAGTCTGCAGCAGCCGTTTGCCCAGTTGATGGAGCAGACCCTGCTGCCCGGGCTCGGCCTGCATCACACCTATATCAATGTGCCGAAGCAGGCGATGGCGAACTACGCCTATGGCTATTCGAAAGAGGACAAGCCCATCAGGGTCACGCCAGGGGTGCTGGCGGACGAGGCCTACGGCATCAAGACCAGCTCGGCGGATCTGCTCGCCTTCGTGAAGGCCAACATCAACGGGGTGGATGACAAGGGGTTGCAGCAGGCCATCGCCTTGACCCACCAGGGGCACTACTCGGTAGGCGGGATGACCCAGGGGCTGGGCTGGGAGAGTTACCCCTATCCGGTCAGCGAGCAGGCGCTGCAGGTTGGGAACTCCCGCGAGGTGAGTTTCAAGGGCAATCCTGTCAAAGGATTCAAGGCGCCGGTTACATTTGGTGAGGCGCGGCTCTACAACAAGACCGGCTCGACCAACGGCTTTGGCGCCTATGTGGCCTTCGTGCCGGCCAAGGGAGTGGGCATCGTCATGCTGGCCAACCGCAGTTATCCCATCCAGGAGAGGGTAAAGGCGGCCCACGCCATCCTGAGCAAGCTGGCTCCCTGAGCTGATGGTAGCGAAGGGCGACCTGTAGTGGTCTAATCATCCCGGACACCATTTTAGGTGGTAGAGTCGCCACCATTATCTGAGGTGTTCAATGACAAGTGTAGTGGTCAACTAAATCCGGACACTTGGTTAGGCCGATCTTCGGCTTTTGCTGGCGGTATCCCGTCATTGTGTTGATGTGGACGCCGCCAGTTGTAGTAATCCATCAGGTAATAACTGATATCCCGTTTCGCTTCCCGCAGGCTCATGTATCCCGTCACAGGGAGCCACTCTGACTTCAGGCTCCTGAACAACCGCTCCATCGGGGCGTTATCCCAGCAGTTACCACGACGACTCATGCTCTGGGTCATGCGATAGCGCCACAGCCGTTGCCGAAATGCCCGGCTGCCATATTGGCTGCCCTGGTCGGAGTGAAACAGCACGCCTGATGGGCAACCTCGTTGCTGATAGGCCATCTCGAGCGCTTTTACTGCCAGCTCTGCATCGGGCTTGTCAGACATCGCCCAGCCCACGACCCGGCGGGCATGGAGGTCAAGCACAGCTGCCAGGTAATGCCAACGGCCACCGGTCCAGACGTAGGTGATATC
>NZ_JBFOCQ010000028.1:136910-435760 GCF_040907805.1 Aeromonas sp. s3 | reverse complement strand
ACGACGTGCTGGAACTCTTGCACCAGCATCTCGTCTTCGTGGCCCTGCACGAAGATGTTGCCGACGGAATCGGAAGTGAAGGCACCGGCGGTGATGTTGCCCTGAGTTTTACCTTCGATACTGATATAACATGGAGTTGGCATAGAATTGCTCCTGATTGGTTGAACGGTAATGACACTCGACCGAATCCGTTAGCAGTGACCATGCCAATTCATTTTATTGTTTTAAAACAATAGGTTGAATCAATTACCAATCAAGCCATCATCGCAATAACGCAACAAGTTGCGCATTCGAGATATTCATCCAGATAAAGTTGCATGTGCAGAATAAGAAACTAAAAATTCCGCAATGCATTGCGCAAGTCAGAACTTATTTCAACCTAATGACCCGCACGGGAGTGATAGCGACTGAGCCGTGCGTTGACAATAGGAAACACCGGGGACCCGGCTGCCCGTCGAGACAACCTGGCTATAGATGATGGAGAAACTGTGAAGACAGCAGGAGACGACAACCTATCCCGCCAAGCAAAAAACCGACCATCGGGTCGGCTTTTCAATCTGTACGCTGGGTCAAGATCGACTCGCACCATCCCTGGCTCTCGCCCTGCGGGCGGCCTCTGGCCGTCCAGGCGAGCTGTCCTGCCCGCCTGTCGAATCAGGGCCCGAACCAAGCCGCCCGTCACCGGATAAAACAAAAGGCCCCGTCTTGCGACGGGGCCTTTTGTTTTATCCGGCCGTGAGGGATGATTCGCCACTGCATGGCTCACCCCTTCGGGGCGGCCTGCGGCCGTTTATCTCAGCAAGCTGCTCTGCTAGAACCCGGCGAGGGTTCTCACCCACCCTCTTCAACATGAGCTGATAATTCTTCCCCAAAACAAAAAACCGACCATCAGGTCGGTTCTTTAAATTTGGCGGTGAGGGAGGGATTCGAACCCTCGATACGTTGCCGTATACACACTTTCCAGGCGTGCTCCTTCAGCCACTCGGACACCTCACCAAATTTTTACTTCTTGAAGTGGCTTTCGGAGCACGCTGCGCGCGCATCTTGCCGACTTCGTCGGTGGGCAGCCTCTCGGTCACCTCACCAAATTTTGGTCTGTTGTTTAACGTGCTCAGCCAGCACGATGTTCGCTGCGCTGTTGCGCTGGAACGGGGCGTAATTTAGGGGAAAGCCCCGCCGGCGTCAACGGCTTTTTGCATCAGACGAACCGTTCGCACATTTAACGCACAAATCAGTGCACAGACTCCGGTGCGACCTGGATTTCCGGCAGATTCAGGAAGCCCAACCGCTCGCATTCGGAGACCACTTCATGGGTCGCGGCTATGGTGCTCTCGACAAACAGCAGGAACTGCTCAACGCTGAGCCCCGCCTTGGTAAAGACGGTATGGCCCACCACCAGTCGCGGCAGGTTGTCATCGATGATGTCGAGGAACACTTTGAGCGACGGGTACTGCATGTTGAGGCGACCCAGCTCGGCCACCAGCGGCAGCAAGGCGGAGGGACGCACCTCCAGCTCGGATGAAAACAGCACCCCTTCCTCTTCGACGAAGATCCGGCTCTCCTGGATGCCCTCGACGGACTGCAGGGAGACGATGTGGATACCATGGCATTGATCACAGACATAGTGCTCGATACGAGCCTGCTGCAACCAACGCATTATCATTTCGGAGCTGGGGATATTCATCATTTCCACGACACAATTGGGATCAAGGGGCGCAGTCTAAACCAATTTTCCGGCAACCAAAAGCGCACTGGCCGGATAAGCACGGCCCTCGCTTCTTTTTGGCAAGCAGCCTGCATATACTCAGCCCATTCCAGCGCCACACTCGCCCCACAGGGGGCTAAATGACCATCCAAGAAAAGTACCGTCTGCATCTGAAATCCCTCTCGGATGAACTCTTGATCCTGCAAAAGCCCATCCGCATTCTGGATGCCATCAAGTGGCCCCGTCACCTGCAGGCCGACTTTCTGGCCAGCGGAGGGCGCACGCTGCCGGCCGTCGACAAGGCCTTCTATGATGGCCTTCCCCTCGGCTTCGATCCCCGCAACAAGTACCTGGAGCTCAAGGAGCTGCGGGACAGGATCCGGCGCCGGCTCGGTCCCCAGGATGAGCTTGGCCGCATCCTGCAGGAGACCGTGGATCAATACATGGTGGTCATCGAGATGCTGCGCCAGCGCGGGCAACCGGACTTTCTGCGCTACAGCCGGCTGCTCTACGGCTCGGCCGGCGATCACCTGCGCGGCGATCGCAAGACCCTCAAGGAGCTGGGGGCCAGGCTGTGCGACATCTTCTCCCTGCCCGGCGCCCGCCACCTGGTGCGCCCCTACCCCAAGGAGTTCGAGGGGGAAGCGGCGGTGGCCAGGTTGCAGAGCAAGCTGTCGAACTACTTCAGTGACGGCACAGTGCAGGTCAAGCTGAGCGATGGCATCGTCTCGGATGCCGCGGCCGGCGGCGATTACATCAAGCTCAACTCCCACGCCCGCTTCTCCGAACTCGACCTGCAAGTGCTGGAGGTCCATGAGGGCTGGGTGCATGTGGGCACTACCCTCAATGGGCGCCAGCAACCCTATGCCACCTGGCTAAGTGCCGGCTCGCCGCGCATCACCGCCTGCCAGGAGGGGCTGGCAGTACTGATAGAGACCCTCACTTTCAGCTCCTTTCCGGACAGGGCCAAGCGTATCTCGGATCGGGTGATGGCCATCGATATGGCGGAGCGCGGCGCCGACTTCATCGAGGTGTTCCGCCATTTCGTCGATCAGGGTGCCAGCGAGCACGATGCCTACAAGATCACCCAGCGGGTGTTTCGCGGCGGCATGGTCGAGGGAGGCGCCTGCTTCACCAAGGATCTCTCCTATGTGAAGGGTTATGTGGAGACAGTCAACTTCATCCGCAGCGCCGTGCTGGAGGGAGTCCCCGAGATCCTGCCCATGCTGTTTGTCGGCAAGGTGACCCTGGACGACATCCCCGTGCTCTATCAGCACTATCTGGAGGGGCTCATCAGTGCGCCCCGTTATCTGCCCCCCACGTTTCGCGATCTCACCGGTCTCTACGTCTGGTTTGGCTTCGCCTCCGGCATGTCGCTGGTGGATATCGGCCGGGTACAGCAGCACTTTCGCCAGCTGTTCCACCGCCTGCCGGTGGCCGATCCCATCATAGCCCCCGTCGATATCGAGATCGATTGACCCCTCAGAAACAAACAAGGCGCCAGATTGGCGCCTTGTTTGTTCATGTTATCCCCATCAGCCGCGGGTTATTTGAAAGCCCGCCCTTCCAGGTAGTGCTTGCGGCACAGGGAGACATAGCGATCGTTGCCGCCGATCTCCACCTGCTCGCCATCTCGCATCACCTGGCCTGCTTCATTGACCCGGGAGTTCATGTGCGCCTTGTTGCCGCACCAGCAGATGCTTTTCAGCTCCTCGAACTTGTCAGCCAGGCAGAGCAGGTGGTAGGAGCCAGGAAACAGCTCGCCGCGAAAATCGGTCTTGAGGCCGTAGGCGATCACCGGAATGTCCTGCTCGTCGACGATACGGGCCAGCTGATAGACCTGCTCCCTGGTCAGGAACTGGGCCTCATCGACGATGAACACATCGATACGCTTCTCGGCATGACGGGCTTTCACCATCTCGAACAGATCACAGCGCTCTCTGAACACTTCGACTTTCAGCTCCAACCCCACCCGGGCGCTGATCACCCCGACCCCGAAGCGGTCGTCGATGGCGGGTGTCATGGCCAAGGGATGCATGCCCCGCTCCAGATAGTTGAAGTGCGCCTGAATGAGCTGGGTCGATTTGCCTGAATTCATGGTGGCAAACTTGTAGTGCAGTGAAGCCATGATACTGTTCCGAAACTGAATTTATGGGGCGCATGCTAACCAAAGCCCCCAACAAAACCAAGGGGCCTTGCGGCCCCTTGTACGTTTTAAGCAACTGCCAGGTCCGCCTGGGACCTTGCCTTGCGCAAATGGTAGCTGGAGAAGATGACGAACCAGAGGGCGCTGACGCTGAAGCCCGCCAACACCGAGTGCATCAGCCCCATCACCAGATACCCAAGGGCGGCACCAAAGGCGATGGCCAGGGCATAGGGCAGCTGGGTCATCACGTGATCGATGTGATGGCAACCGGCGCCGGTAGCCGACAGGATACTGGTGCTGGAGATGGGCGAGCTGTGATCCCCGAACACCGACCCCGCCAGCACGGCAGCCAGCATCGGCAACATCAGGGCCGCATCGCTGGCCGCCGCCATGTCACCCGCCAGCGGCAGCATGATACCGAAGGTGCCCCAGCTGGTGCCGGTGGCAAACGCCATGGCGCAGGAGAGCACGAACACCACGGCCGGCAGCACTTCCACCGGCAGATTGCCGTTGGCCAGGGAGGCCAGGTACTTGCCGGTCTCCACATCGCGCACCACGGCGCCAATGGTCCAGGCAAACAGCAGGATGTTGATGGCCGGCAGCATGGCCATCACCCCTTGCGGTGCGGCCTTGAGCCAGTTCTTGGCACCGAGTTTCAGACGCATGGCCAGACCAATGGAGACCACCAGACTGCACAGTGCACCGTAGACCAGGGAGGAACCCACGTTGGTATTCTCGAACGAACCGAGCACGCTGAACGGCTCGCCATTGGCGGCCAGCACGGCGGCACCGGAGTCGATCATGAAGTAGACGGTGGCCGCGGTCAGGGTCAGGATCGGCAACACCATGTCGATCATGCCGCCGTTGCTCTCCTCCGGGCTCTCCATGTCCAGACCGATGGGGCGACCTTTGGACTCATCCCACAGCTTGCCTTCCAGCGCCCACTGCTCGTGCTGGCGCATCGGACCGATATCGAGCTGAAACGCGATCACCACCAGCACCATGATGAGGGTAAACACCGCATAGAGGTTCATCGGGATCATCTCGACGAAGGCTGAGATGGGGCTCTGCCCGGTGATGCCGTGAGCCGTCATGATGCCGCCCACCAGGGCGATGATGTAGGCCCCCCAGGAGGAGATGGGCATCAGCACGCAGACCGGCGCCGCGGTGGAGTCCAGCAAGTAGGCCAGCTTGGCCCGGGAGATCTGGAAGCGGTCGGTAACCGGACGGCAGATGGCCCCCACCGACAGGCTGTGGAAGAAGTCGTCGATGAAGAAGGCAAACACCATCATGCCGGTGAGCGCCTTGGCCCCCTTGCGGGTCCTGGCGCGCTTGGCGGCCCACTCGGCAAACGCCCGGGTCGCGCCGGAGACGCTCATCAGGCTGATGAGGCCGCCCAGCAGCAGCATGAACAGCAGCATATTGATGTTGTCACGGTTGAGCGCCCCGTCGACCCAGAAGATCTTGAGCACTGTGTTCAGCATGTAATGCAGGGAGTCGAGGGGAGAAAACTGGTTCAGCAGCAGGCTGCCGGTAACGATACCGACGCCAAGCGACAGCAGCACACGGCGGGTGAGGATCGCCAGTGCGACGGCCAGCAGAGGGGGAATGATTGACCAACCGGAGTCGGCGTAGTGAACGATGTCCATGATCTCTTTGCACCTAAAGACAGCAGGTGGAGATCTACCGAGAGGATAAAGAAACAAAACCCATGGGGAGGTAATACTCCTCAGCCCCTTCAGGTAGCGCTCCATAGTGGATGACTATGGCAGTCCTGCACCTATTAGATGCAGAACCAGCAGCCCGGTATGATGGCCTGGCCACTTCGGCGCTGACTCCTTTCCTCGTGCATCACAGGCATCACCCTCCGCACAAGTAGTCATAGGCAGCGCGCCTCTACTTAAAGGTATTCGAGGCACATTTTATCGTGCCGACACGTTATAGCAAGTTTTTTGATTAAATCCCCAAGCAAGCAAGATCAAAAGGGCAAAGAGGTAGTCAAATGGTGCAAACATTATGATTTTGTCGCTATTTTCATCTACTTGGAACTCAGTCGAGTATGCCACTGGCCAATATTGCTGAATCGGGCCTGAATTCAATTGCATTACTTAATTCCAAGCATGAATTTATTAATTCGACTCGCTTGACTTAATCCCGAATGGCCGTATAAATTAGCCAAAATAACTATTTTTATTTAATTCACTCTTTTGCTCGCGTGGTGAACACTATGAACGAATTTTTGAAAGTACTGCTGAATATCCGTAGCCTGCGCGCTGCTTGCCGTGAGCTGACGCTGGAACAATTGGAAGAAGGCCTGGAAAAGCTCTCCGCAATTGTCGGCGAACGCCAGCAGGATGAAGCCGCCGAGCGTCAGGCTCGTGAAGAACATCAGCGCAAAATTAATGAATATGCCGAAATGCTGAAAGCTGCCGGTATTGATCCGGCTGAACTGGTTGGCACAGTCGCAGCCGAACCGGCCAAGGCTACCAAGAGCAAACGTGCCCCTCGCCCGGCCAAATATCGCTATATGGACAACGGCGTGGAAAAAACCTGGACCGGTCAGGGTCGCATGCCGTCCGTGATTGCCAAGGCGGTCGCCGAAGGTAAATCCGTCGAAGACTTTGCCATCTGATAAAACAGCATTGGCCCAATAAAAAACCTCGCCTTGCGAGGTTTTTTATTGCCTGCGGCCTGCCGTCAGCCCCGCTCTGCCGCCTTGACCCAGAGCACTTCGGGCGTCGCGGTACAGGCCAGCAGGTAGCGGGCTATGGTGAAGAACCAGTCACTCAGCCGGTTCATGTAGGGCAGAATGGCCGGGTTGAGCTGCTCGCTGCGGCCCAAAGTCAGTAGCAGACGCTCGCAGCGCCGGGTCAGGGTGCGCACCACATGGGCTTGCGCCGCCGCCCGGGAGCCGCTGGGCAGAATGAAATTGCGCAGCAGCGGCAAATTGGCGCTATAGGAATCGATCTGTTGTTCCAGCCGCAGGGTCCACTCGTTATTCACCTGCCAGATGGCGGCCTCCTGAGCGTCACTGGAAAATGCCAGCTCCCCGCCAAGATCGAACAATTCCTGTTGCAGCAATAACAGGTCTGCCAATAACCCGGTTTCCGCTGCGGGCACCTCGGCAATAAGAAGACCTATATGAGAATTTAATTCATCGATATAGCCATAGGTTTCCACCCGCATATCGTCTTTGGCCAATTGCACACCATCGGCCAGCCGAGTCATGCCCTTGTCGCCCTGCCTCGTATATATCCTCATACCGACATCCTGTTAATAATGGGAACAATCATGGATTCAAGCCCGTTGAGCTTGATTTCATAGGCAAGCGCCAGCGTTTGACCAAGCGATCCGGCCGGGAAACCGGTACGGGCCAGCCACACCAGATAAGGCTCCGGAATATCGATGATGCGGCGCCCCCGATATTTGCCGTACGGCATCTTGTTGGCCAGCGACAGCAAGACCCGCTCGTCGGACAACCACTCCATTTCAATCGATATCCAGATATTTGTGGGTCTGGATGGAGAGTCGCCAATTGCGGGCAATGCAGGTTGCCATGGCCAGCTGGGTCGCCCTGGGTTTCTGGCTGATGGGTTGCAGTGCAATCACCACGTCGTCGCGCAGACGAGCGGTGGCCAGCAGCGCATCCAGCTCCTCCACGTGGCGCTCGGTGGCTACCGGATGCTTGATCTCGTTGGCGCGCTCAAGGGCCGAGACCAGCACCGGCAGGCCCCCCTTCATATTGATCTTGGGGGATACGGTGACCCAGGTCTGCTCATGGGTTTTGATCTCGCTGGTACCACTGGTTTCAATCTGCACCTGATAGCCTGCCGCAATGAGGGCGGTAGAGAGATCCTGCAGGTCATAGAGGCAGGGTTCGCCTCCGGTGATCACCACGTGACGCGCCTGATAGCCAAGTTGCTGGAAGCTGGCCAGGATCTGCGCCGTGCTCATCTTGCTCCAGCCATCGGATTCGTTGGAGCAATCGAGCACCGCCTGCACGCCCACTTCACGAGCAGGATCGACCACCCAGGTATGACGGGTATCGCACCAGGGGCATCCCACCGGGCAACCCTGCAGGCGAACGAAAATGGCGGGCAGGCCGGTGAAGACCCCCTCCCCCTGGATGGTCTGGAATATCTCGTTGATTGGGTAATGCATCTTGGTCACGGCTGGTTGCAAAAGTCGCGGATTATACCCCAAGCATGGCCGAGACGCAGGCTCAGCATCCGCTTTTCTCACCGAGCCCGGTTTTTTGGTGCAGACGCACCAGCACGCCCGCCTTGTCGGCCAGGTACTGCTGCAGGCCGCGGCTGCGCAGATCGCAGGCCGGACAGGCGCCGCAACCATCGCCGGCAATGCCGTTGTAGCAGGTGAGCGTCTGCTGGCGCACGGTGTCTAGGTGGCCGTAGTGGTCCGCCAGCGCCCAGGTCTCGGCCTTGTCGAGCCACATCAGCGGGGTCTCGAAGCGGATGGCGCGATCCAGCCCCAGGGAGACGGCCTGATTGAGCGCCTTGACGAACTCGTCGCGGCAATCGGGATAACCGGAGAAATCCGTCTCGCATACCCCGGTGATCACCGCCTCGGCGCCCACCTGATAGGCGTAGATGGCGGCCAGGGTCAAAAACAGGATGTTGCGGCCCGGCACGAAGGTATTGGGCAGGCCATTTTCCTGCAGCTCGAAGCTCACCGGGATCTCGTCCCGGGTCAGGGCCGAGATGGCAAGCTCCCCCAGCATGGTCACGTCCATCACCTTGTGGGCGGCGATGCCGAGCCGGTTGGCCAGACGGCGCGCCGTCTCGATCTCTTCACTATGGCGCTGGCCATAATCGAAGGTGATGGCGTGCACCTCGTCATAACGGGACAAGGCCTGGACCAGGCAGGTGGTGCTGTCCTGACCACCACTGAATACCACGACGGCTTTTTTCACGTATGTCACTCCTCTGGGCAGTTCAACTGCGTCGGCCCTGGGCAAAATCATGCCACTGCCGGTTCAAATGGGTAAAAAGGGTCATCAGCGGGGCGAAGCGATCGGGTGCGCCCTCCCACTGAGACAACAGATGGTAGCCCGCTTCCAGGGTCGAGAGCGCCTCTGGAAACGGCTTCTTGCGAATGGAGTACTGTCCCGCGACGGCATCCAGCCCAATTCGCGGCAACTGCTGCAACTCGGGGTTGCTGTGCAGCATCCGGTAAGCCTTGCGCCAGGTGCCATCGAGCAGCAGAAAACAGACTCGGCGAGCCGGCTCGGCCGTCTCCCGCTCTCGCACCTCGGCAAGGGTGATGGCCTCCTCATCCGGCCACAGCAGATAACACTGCAGCGCGGGATCGGCCAACAAAGCCGCCAGCTCGGGGACGTCGGCCACCTGTTCACCCACATGCAGATGGGCCTGCGCCAGCGAGGCGGCCAAGAGGACGGCAGTCCCCTTGGGATGACCCACCTCCCCCGGATGCTGCAGGATGTGCAGGGGCGCATGGGGTGAAATCGGCCGAATATAATCGCACAGACAGGCTTTGAGGGCTCTGGTGCAACGTGTACAGTATCGACTCTTGTTGTCGTCGGACTGTTTCATGTTGTCAGAAAAATCAGGATTGCTCTGGGTCATCACGCTTTCACTTGCCAGTTTGCTGCTTTTTTTCACCGTGCCGAATCACCAGCTTTCCTTCGATCGCACCCTGATAGCCCAGGGTGAAGGGTGGCGCATCATAACAGGCAATCTGGCCCACACCAATCTGTGGCACCTGCTGCTCAACCTGAGCGGGCTGTGCGTGCTCTACAGCCTGTTTCGCGAATACCTGACAGGCTGTCGCCTGCCGCTGCTGCTGCTGCAGCTGGGGAGCGCCGTCGGGCTCGGCATCTGGTGGTGGTGTCCGCAGACCCAGTGGTACATGGGGCTGTCGGGAGCGCTGCACGGCCTGTTCGTGTGGGGCGCGCTGCAGGATATCCGCTATCGCCGCCACTCCGGCTGGTTGATGCTGGCAGGGGTAGCGATCAAGCTTGGGGTGGATTTCTACAGTGCAGGGGAAAGTCCGGTGTCCGCCCTCATCGGGGCCAGGGTACACATTGAATCACATCTGATTGGCTCGGGCGCCGGCCTGTTGCTCGGCCTGCTGCCGGTCACCCTGCGCCCCCACGCCGTCAAGGAGTGAGCCTGCACCGGATACAATGCCGGCCCCATCGGGCCGGCATTCTATTTTTTATCAGCGACCCGCCAGCTCCGCGTTGATGCCGGCCAGCATGGCGGCAGGATCGGCCGCCTGGGTGATGGGGCGGCCAATCACCAGATAGTCGGCACCCGCCTCCACCGCCGCCAGTGGCGTCATGACCCGGCGCTGATCCCCGGCAGCCGAACCGGTGGGACGGATCCCCGGCGTCACCAGTTTGAACTCGTCACCGAACAGCGCCTTGAGCTCACGCGCTTCGTTGGCGGAGCAGACCACCCCGTCCAGCCCCGCGTCTTTGGTCAATTTGGCCAGCCGGATCACCTGCTCGGCCGGCGTCACATCAAGACCCAGCGGTGCCATGTCGGACTGCTCCATGCTGGTCAGCACGGTCACCCCGATAAGCAGCGGCGCCTTGTCACCATAAGGCAGTAGCGCCTCCTTGGCGGCCCGCATCATCCGCTCGCCACCGCTGGCGTGCACGTTCACCATCCAGACGCCGAGTTCGGCACTGGCGGCGACCGCCTTGGCGACGGTGTTGGGAATGTCGTGAAACTTCAGATCCAGAAAGACATCGAACCCCTTGGCAACCAGCTGACGCACGAACTGGGGGCCAAACAGGGTAAACATCTCCTTGCCTACCTTGAGACGGCACTGGGCCGGGGAGATACGTTCAATGAAGGCGAAGGCATCGGCCTCGTGCTGATAATCCAGCGCAACCAGTACTTTGGGATCTAGCATCTCACTTCCTATCGATGGTTATTCGCCGTCCGGAGCGAGTCCGGCCCGGCCTGAAAAAACCAGGCCGCAGGGGCCTGGTTGATGACATTGTTGTGGCTCTTACTCCCCGTCCAGACCGCGGATCGGCTTGATGGCTCCCCACTGGCGGCAGGAGGGGCACTGCCAGAACAGGGAGTGGGTGGCAAACCCGCACTGCCGGCACTTGTGGGTGGATTTGATCTTGATCTGCTCATCGACCAGCGCCTTGAGCATGGTCAGGCTCTCCTTGGCCTGCCCCTCTTCAGCACCACGCAACTGCAGTGCCATCAGGTGCTGGAAGCCGCGTAGCGACGGCGTGCGCCGCAGCTGGCGCAGCACCAGCTCGGAGGCTGCCTCGCGCCCGTTGTGGCGCTCCACATAATCGGCCAGCCGCAAGGTGACCGGGAAGCCGGCCCGCGCCTCCTGGGCCTGGCCGAGCAGCTCGGGGATACGCGCCTCCTCGCCGCACAGCTCCAGGCTCTCACACAGGGGTTCAAGCACTTCGCTCGCGAAATCGATGTCCTGGGTCAGCACCCGCTCAAACTCGCGGGCCGCCTGGCGGGGATCACCCTCCCCCTTGGCCAGCCAACCGAGGCCGAGCGAGGCGCGCACGCAGTTGCCGTCGGCAGTCAGGGCCTTGCGAAAACGCAGCTGGGCCTGCTTGCGATTCTCTTCGCGCAGGGCCATGTCGGCCAGCTCGCACTGGTAATGGGCGATGGTGGGGGCCAGCTTCTTGCCCTGGAATTTTTGCAGCCGCTCGCTCACCGCGATCGCCTTGTCCCAATCACGTAACTGCTGATAGATGAGCTGCAACTGGGCCAGCGCCGTCTCCTCATAGTCCCCGTCCTCGGTGAGCTCGAGCCACAGCTTCTCGGCCCGATCGAGCAGGCCGGCGGCGAGGAAGTCCCTCGCCAGCTCCTGCAGGGCGAGCTGACGCTGCTCCATGGTGAGCTGGCGGGTGATGAGGTTCTGGTGGATCTTGATGGCCCGGTCTACCTCACCCCGTTGACGGAACAGGTTGCCGAGAGAGAGGTGGGTTTCGATGGTCTCGCTGTCCACTTCCAGCAGCTGGATAAAGAGATCCACCGCCTTGTCGGATTCGTCGGACAGCAAATAATTGAGACCCGCCACGTACTGGCGGGAAAACTGGTTACTCTGTTTCTGGGTGTCCTGGCGAACACTCCTGCGCCCCATATACCAGCCGTAGCCGGCGGCAATGGGCAACAGCAGGAAAAGCAGTTCAAGCATCGAGGGACATTATTCCTTGGCAGCCGTTCGGGCCAGCTCCAATTCACGGGATTGACGGCGCATGGTGCGATTGAGGGTGCGATTTTGCATCTTGAGGCGCAAGAACAGCAGACCGAAAACCAGCCAGCCCAGCAGGAAGCCACCACCAAAGAAGAATCCCAGCAACATGGAGAGCGAGAACTCCCCTTGGGCAATCAGATAATTGAACTGCACCAGCTGGCCATTTTGCGAACCGATGGCCAGCGTCAGGATAAACACCAGCACCAGTGGAATGAGGGCCAAGATACGCTTCATAGGAGCTCCCTGTCAGTAGCTAATGAGAGGCTGATTATCCTTAAAATCACCGGCAGACTCTAGAGCGAATGGGAAAAGACTTGGCAAAACCGGACAATTGCCACAATAGAAACCGTAAAAACAAAAAAGGCATACCTAGGTATGCCATTTTCTGCATTATTCGATGATGTTCACGCGCTCGCGTAACTCTTTGCCGGGCTTGAAATGCGGAACATATTTCCCGGTCAATTCAACCTTGTCCCCGGTCTTGGGGTTGCGGCCCACACGGGGTGCACGATAGTGCAGTGAAAAACTTCCAAATCCGCGGATTTCAATCCGGTCGCCGTTTTGCAAAGTCGACGCCATCTGCTCAAGGATCTCCTTGATGGCGGCTTCGACATCTTTGGCCGGCATATGCATGCGGCTGGCAGCCAATTGTTCGATGAGATCTGATTTGGTCATAACGTTAAATCTCCTTCCCCGATCACATGCAATATTCATTACGCCAAGATAAAAAAGGGCGGCGTGACACGCCGCCCTTTTCTTGCATCAAGGATTATTCACCCTTGGCGGCTTTGAACGCTTCAGCCATGGCATTGCTGAACACAACTTCTTCTTGTTGGTTCAGGTTGTCGATGGCAACACGCTCGTCAGCCTCGTCCTTGGCACGGACAGACAGGCTCACGGTGCGGTTCTTGCGATCAACGCCCATGAATTTAGCTTCAACTTCGTCACCAACAGACAGCACCAGAGTGGCGTCTTCTACGCGGTCACGAGCAGCGTCGGAGGCACGCAGGTAGCCTTCTACGCCGTCAGCCAGTTCGATCACGGCACCCTTGGCATCAACCTCGGTAACCTTACCCTTCACAATAGCACCTTTCTTGTTGTCAGACAGGTACTTATTGAACGGGTCTTCTTCGATCTGCTTGACGCCCAGGGAGATGCGCTCACGCTCCGGGTCAACTTGCAGAACAACGGCTTCGATTTCGTCGCCTTTCTTGAATTCACGAACTGCTTCTTCACCCTGGTTGTTCCAGGAGATGTCAGACAGGTGAACCAGGCCGTCGATGCCGCCGTCCAGACCGATGAAGATACCGAAGTCAGTGATGGACTTGATCTTGCCGGAAACACGGTCGCCCTTGGCGTGGGTTTCGGCAAACAGCTGCCACGGGTTGGATTTGCACTGCTTCAGACCCAGGGAGATACGACGACGCTCTTCGTCGATGTCCAGAACCATCACGTCAACCACGTCGCCAACGTTAACAACCTTGGACGGGTGGATGTTCTTGTTGGTCCAATCCATCTCGGATACGTGTACCAGGCCTTCAACGCCTTCTTCGATTTCAACGAAGCAGCCGTAGTCGGTCAGGTTGGTCACGCGGCCAGACAGACGGGTGGTCTCCGGGTAGCGCTTGGCGATAGCAACCCAGGGATCTTCGCCCAGCTGCTTCAGACCCAGGGATACACGGGTACGCTCGCGGTCGAACTTCAGAACCTTGACTGCGATCTCGTCGCCAACGTTGACGATTTCGGAAGGATGCTTAACGCGCTTCCACGCCATGTCGGTGATGTGCAGCAGGCCGTCAACACCGCCCAGATCTACGAATGCACCGTAGTCGGTCAGGTTCTTGACGATACCCTTAACTTCTTGACCTTCTTGCAGGTTAGCCAGCAGGCTTTCGCGCTCGGAGGTGTTCTCGGTCTCGATCACGGCACGACGGGAAACAACAACGTTGTTGCGCTTCTGGTCCAGCTTGATGACTTTGAACTCGAGTTCTTTGTTTTCCAGGTGAGCGGTGTCACGGATCGGACGCACGTCAACCAGAGAACCCGGCAGGAAGGCACGGATGCCGTTCAGTTCAACGGTGAAACCACCCTTGACCTTGCCGTTGATGATACCGATAACGGTAGCTTGCTCTTCGTAAGCTTTTTCAAGCTGCAGCCAGGCTTCGTGGCGCTTGGCTTTTTCGCGGGACAGCTTGGTTTCGCCGAAACCATCTTCGATAGAGTCCAGAGCCACGTCAACGGAGTCGCCTACGTTGATTTCCAGCTCGCCCATGGCGTTCTTGAATTCTTCAGCCGGGATAGCGGACTCGGATTTCAGACCGGCGTCAACCAGTACGAAACCATTTTCGATAGCAACGACAGTACCCTTGACGATGGAACCTTGACGGGTTTCAACGGCGTTCAGGGACTCTTCAAAGAGTTGAGCAAAAGATTCGATCATTGTTTATGTCACAAATGAAACATCCACTTGTCATCCAGCACAAGCGGGGTTGTTTTAAATAATCTGCGCCATCCATGGTGCAGACGACCGGATGTCAGCTTGCGCTGGCATCGCCGAGTTGTTGCTCCGCATAGGCGAGCACCGTTGCCAGCACTTCGTCTATGGGCATGGCGGTTGAATCCACCACGAGAGCATCTTCTGCCGGTTTCAGGGGGGCAACGGCGCGATTTCTGTCGCGATCGTCACGTTCCCGAATCTCGGTTAAAAGACGCTCAAAGTTAACATCAAAGCCCTTATCTTGCAACTGCTTATAGCGGCGAGCCGCCCGTTCTTCGGCGCTGGCGTCGAGGAAAATCTTCACTTCCGCCTCGGGAAAAACCACGGTACCCATGTCGCGGCCGTCGGCGATGAGGCCGGGGGCCTGGCGAAAAGCGCGCTGACGGCGCAGCAGGGCTTCACGCACCCGCGGGAAGGCGGCAATCTTGCTCGCGGCATTGCCCACTTCCTCGGTACGAATGGTACGGGAAACATCCTCCCCTTCCAGCACGACCTTCACCTGCTCGGCATCGACCTGAAACTGCACGTCCAGATTGGCGGCCAGGGGAACCAGCGCGGCTTCGGAATCGAGCTCGACATCGTGATGCAAGGCCGCCAGGGCCAGCACCCGGTAGATGGCGCCGGAGTCGAGCAGGTGCCAACCCAGTTTTTCAGCCAGCAACTGGCACAAGGTGCCCTTGCCGGCACCACTTGGGCCATCAATTGTCATCACGGGGGCCATCTGCGGCATAACGTCTCTCCTGCACACTTGTTGCACACATCCCGGGAGGGATGGGGTAATGGGCGCCGATTATACCCAAATGTGCCGAGCCTGGCAGTCGCCAGCACACACAATTGCGCAAAACCGGTCGTAACTGTCCTCTTTGTGTACAACGGGGCAAGCCATTAAACAGTGCAAGGTTTTGTTCTTATGGTTGTTCCGGACAAGGCGCGCTAAACTGGCCGCCCTTTTTAAGCAGCTGTAGTAAGGAGCAACCTATGAGCAGCGTTACCCTCGTGGCCAAATCCAAGTTGCCAACCCCCTGGGGCACCTTCACGCTGGTCGGCTTTCAGGAAACCGGCACCGGCAAGGATCACGCCGCGCTGGTGATGGGCGATATCACGGGTGATGAGCCGGTGCTGGGCCGAATTCACTCCGAGTGCCTGACCGGCGATGCCCTGTTCAGTCTGCGTTGCGACTGCGGCTTCCAGCTGCAGGCTGCACTGGAAAACATCGCCAAGGCGGGCCGTGGCGTCTTGCTGTACGTGCGTCAGGAAGGACGCGGCATCGGCCTGCTCAACAAGATCCGGGCCTATCATCTGCAGGATCAGGGCGCCGACACCGTTGAAGCCAACGTGGCACTCGGCTTTGCCGCCGACATGCGCGACTACACCATCTGCGCCGACATGCTCAAGCAGCTGGAGGTGAAATCCCTCAAGCTGATGACCAACAACCCGCGCAAGATGAAGGCGATGGAATCCTTCGGCATTCCGGTGGCGGAGCGGGTGCCCCTGCAGGAAGGGCGCAATCCCCACAACGAGTTCTACCTCTCGACCAAGGCCAGCAAGCTGGATCACATGTTCAAGAAGTGATCCCGCCTCGCCGCTCGTTGCCATGAAAAACGCCTCCCATCGGGAGGCGTTTTTTGTTGCTCTCGTATCGCCGCGGCGCTAGCGGATGGGCAGCTCGATATCGGCAAACATGGCATCCACGTCATCGCTGGAGCGCAGGGCAATGGCACGCTCCACCACGTCCCGGGTCAGATGGGGGGCAAAGCGGGTCATGAAGTCATACATGTAGGTGCGCAGGAAGGAGCCCTTGCGAAAGCCGATCTTGGTGGTGCTGTGGGCAAACAGGTGGCTGGCATCGAGAGCCACCAGATCGGTATCGACCTGGGGATCCAGCGCCATGGTCGCCATCACGCCGATCCCCACCCCCAGCCGGACATAGGTCTTGATCACGTCGGCATCGGTGGCAGTGAAGACGATGTTGGGCTCGAAACCGGCCCGGTTGAAGGCAGTATCGAGCTCGGAGCGGCCGGTAAAGCCGAACACATAGGTCACCAGCGGGAAGCGGGCGATGTCGGCGATGGAGAGCTTGCCGACCTGGGTCAACGGGTGGCCCTTGGGCACGATCACGCTGCGGTTCCAGTGATAGCAGGGCAGCATGATGAGATCTTCGTACAGGTGCAGCGCCTCGGTGGCGATGGCAAAGTCCGCCTGTCCCTTGACCACGGCTTCGCTGATCTGGGTCGGCGTGCCCTGATGCATGTGCAGGGAGACCTTGGGAAAGCGCTTGATGAAGCCTTTTATCACGTCAGGCAGTGCATAACGGGCCTGGGTGTGGGTCGTCGCGATATGGAGCGTGCCCTGTTCGGGATGAGTGTGCTGACTCGCCACCGACTTGATGCTCTCCACCTTACCCAGGATCTCGTTGGCAATCTTGATCACGTCCCGTCCAGCCGGGGTGATCTGGGTCAGGTGTTTGCCGCTGCGCTCGAAAATCTGGATCCCCAGCTCATCTTCCAGCATGCGCACCTGCTTGCTGATCCCTGGCTGAGAGGTGTAGAGACTCTCTGCCGTTGCCGACACGTTCAGTCTGTGGTTGGCAACCTCAACGATATAACGCAATTGTTGGAGTTTCATGATGTTAGGCTCTAAAGGCGACTTGAACTAATACTAACAAACTTTTGCCTGATAGCCTTTCCTTCTTGGCCATTTATGGCTGTGCCTGCGCCAGCAGAAAATCCCGCAAGGCCCGGTTGGCCATGGAGAGCGGATCCCCCCGCCGCCACGCCACGCAGAGATCGAGAAAGATCGGGGGTGCGAACGGGATCCCGGTCAGGGCCGGCTCTTCGTCCAGCGCCATCCGCAAGAAGGTGGTCACCGCAAAGCCCTGCTTCACCACCGCCTTGAGCAGCGGGATGAGGTTGCTCTCAAAGGCGATGTCGGGCTCGCAGCCCAGTCCCTGAGCCAGCGCTTCCATGTGCTCGCGGTGATAGAAACCGCGGCGAAACATCGCCAGCTCCTGGCTGAAGAACTCGCTCAGCGACACACTCCTGGCCTGACGCAGCGGATGCTCTTCCCCCACCACCATCAGCATCTCTTCACGCAGCAGCTGGGCCCCTTCCAGCGCTGGCGGCAGATCGCTGGTGATGAGGATGGCGAGATCCAGCGAGCCGTCCACCATGCGGCTCAACAACTCGCGAGTGCCCGCCTCCTCCACCCGGATCTTGAGGCCGGGGTAGCGATGCTTGAAGGCCATCAGGATCGGCGGAAAGTAATAGGAGCCCATCATGTAGGGGATGCCGATGCGCACCTCACCGCGCTCCAGCCCCTTGAGCTCGGCCATCTCGGCCTCGGCCTGGTGCATCTGGCGCAGCAGGCGCTCGGCATGGCGGCAGAGCACCTCCCCTTCCGGGGTGAGCCGCACGTTGCGATCCTGACGGTCGAACAGACGCAGCTCGAGCTGCTGCTCCAGCTTGGCGATGGCCATGCTGATGGCGGGCTGCGCCACGTGCAGCCCGTTGGCCGCCTTGGTAAAGGAGCCGGCATCCCGCACCGCCAGCAGATAGGTGAGCTGTTTGAGATCCATATCAATTTGGTTTATCAGATGAATAACTTAAATATATTATATTTATGTTCTAACGCGCACTAACCTGCAGCAAAGCTGTCAGGACAATTGCATATGATCGAAATCGGTAGTCGTGAATGGATCCGCGCCACCCTGGCCCTCAGCCTGGGCTCCTTCCTGGTGTTTCTCAATCTCTATCAGACCCACCCCCTGCTGCCGCTGCTGGCAGAGGTATTTTCCGTCAGCTCGCTGTCGGCCGGCTGGACTCTGGCCGGCTGCACCGCAGGGCTCGCCGTCTCGCTGCTCGTCTGCGCCCGGCTGGCGGATCGCTTTGGCCGGCGCCGGATCATGTTGTGGAGCCTGGCCGGCGCCATCCTGATCTCCCTGCTCATCAGCCTGGTCAGCCAGTTTGAACAGCTGTTGCTGCTGCGGATCCTGCAGGGTGTGCTGCTGGCGGGGCTACCCGCCACAGCCATCGCCTACATGGGGGAAGAGTTCAGCAAGCGGGCCCTGCTCTCCGCCGTCGGTGTCTACATCGCCGCCAACTCGCTGGGTGGCATCGCCGGTCGAGTGGTCGGCGGCCTGCTGGCCGGCTGGTTTGGCGACTGGCAACACACCTTTCTCGGCATCGGCCTCATCAGCCTGGCGCTGCTGCCCCTCGTCATCTGGCTGCTGCCGGCCCAGACCCGCTTCGTGCCCGTCATCGCCAAGCCGGGCCAGTTTCGCCAGGCCATCACCAGCCACCTCGGCAATCCGCTGCTGGTGGGGGCCTACCTCATCGGCGGCCTCAACTTCATGGTGTTTCTGAACCAATTCAGCTACCTCACCTTCCTGCTGGCCAGCCCCCCCTTCTCCTTGCCGACCCAGTGGCTCGGTATGTTGTTTCTGACCTATCTGTCGGGGACGGTGGCCTCCTCCCTCAGCGGGCGCTGCGCCCATCGCTGGGGGGCACAGCGTCTGCTGCTGATCGGCATAGCCCTGATGGCGCTCGGCAGTGCCCTGCTGCTGTGCGGCTCGCTCGGGGCCATCCTGTCGGGTCTGCTCATCTCGAGTTTCGGCTTTTTCCTGGCCCACGCCTGTGCCAGCGCCTGGGTCGGCCAGCACGTGGAGCACAACCGGGCGCTCGCCTCATCGCTCTATCTGGTGGGTTACTATCTGGGGGCCAGTCTGGGGGGACTTTATCTGCACCCCTTCTGGGAGCAGGGAGGACTCGGGGGATTGGTGCTCGGCATCGAGCTGGTACTGGTGATCACGGCGGGATTGAGCCTCTGGCTCGGTCACTTGAAGGGACGCCCCGCCCGCCCCCGCATCTGTCATCCCTGACGCCATTCCTGATACCAGACGGGACCAGTCAAGCGGCCCCGTCTCATCAAGCCTGGTCGTAGTAGCCGGCAGGCACCGGCACCACGGCGCCGCTCGCCACCTCTTCTTCGATCACCTCGGCCAAGGTGCGCAGATGGAATTTGATCTGCCCAGAGGCCAGCATCACCGCCACATCGGGATTGCGTTCATCATTCAGGTTGCCGGTCTTGAAGGCCACCTCGGGATGGGCTGCCAGCAAGGCATCCAGCGAAGGCACCACCAGCTCGATATGTTCCAGCCCGGCCTGATGGCTGCGACCGGGTTTGGGCGCCGCCAGCTCGATGCAGGGCACGCTGCCGTGGGCATGGGGCACTGGTTGATGCAGGCGGTAGGTGGCGATGGGCCGTCCGCCGATCATCCCCTCCACCAGCAGGTCGCCATGGGTTGCCAGCATCCCCTTCAGGGTCTGGTACTCCACCAGGGTGGCGGCCCGATAGCAGAGGTGGTCGACCTCGATGGCGGCGGGATGGATGGCAAGTGCGTCCAGCTCGGTCAACAGCTGGCAAACAAATGGGGCCATCGGCCCCAGTGTGGTATCGAGTGGATGTGACATGATCACCATTTCTTCTTGGGTTGGAACAAGACGTCCAGTTCGTCCGCCTCTTTGTCCTTGATGTTTTGCAGCTCTTTTTCGCTGTGCTCCTGCAGATGGGCGTCGAGGCCGGCCAGCCCCTGGCGCATGTCCTCTTCCCGCGCCATCAGGTAGGGATCTTTATCCGCGACGCTGGCCAGGGCGGAGAGCCCCTTGGTGTAGAGCTGCCGACAGGTGCCGTATTGCCCCTGGATCTGGGCATCCATGGCCCGCTTCACCAGGTTGGCGATGTTGACCTTGAGCTGCATCAGCTCGAGGCGGCGATCCTCCTGGGCAAAGCCCTGCGGATCTATCTTGCCCTTGTTGTGCTCGACCCGCAGCACGGCCCGCATCTTCTTGACCAGCTGCAACATCTGGATGGCCTGACGATCCGATTCGGGGGTCTTGAAATGCCCCTCATCCTGGCTGCTGTAGTTCTCCTGCACGTTCTTGATCTGGGTCTGCACGTCGACAATGCGCTGCTTGATCTGGGCATTGGGCATCACCAGAGCGATGGCGCGATAGGCATCGAGGATCCTGTGCTGCAACAGCAGCACTATGTTCTTGGAGAAGGGCACCAGGTTGACGTTGAGCAGCATCTCTTCGGTTTCATCCACCACCGACTTGTAGCGGGCGATGGCGTGACGCTTGTCGGCCTCTGCCTTCTGCTTATATTGCTGCATCACGTTATAGGCGATGACCAGAAACAGGAGTGCGCCAATAGACAGCAATACCAAGGTTAAAATCATAGGAAGTCCAAACTCCTGTCCCAATTCAATTGCGTGATCCTACAACAGCTTACCTAGTTAAGGTAGTCCGCACCGCAAGGCTTGCCCCCGATTTATGCCGCAAGGTGGCCGTAAAAACGGGGGAAAACCGGGATCACGCGGCGCTGGCGACACCGCCATTACCCCTTAGTATCGCCCATCGGGCTCATTACTTGAGGCTGAAGCCCCGGGATCGCAGGAAATCCTGCATGAAGGGCCGCGCCTCCTTGCCAAGAATGCCCCGGATCTGGCCGCTCCAGCTCTGCTGCTTGTTGTTGCTGCTGCGGGACTGGTAATAAGCCTCGATCTGCCGGTCATAGCTGGCAAGCAGCTCCCGATCCAGTTCGGCCTGATAGCGGTTTTCATGCACAACCAGAGCGCGGGGCAAGCGGGGTTTTTGCTCAGGCGCCTGAGCAGGATGGCCGAGACAGAGGCCGAACAGCGGGATCACCTGATGCGGCAAACCCACCGCCTCGCTCACCGCTGCCGGGTTGTTGCGGATCCCGCCGATGTAGACACCGCCAAGCCCCATGGATTGGGCTGCCAGCAGGGCATTCTGGGCCATCAGGGCACCGTCGATGGCGCCGATCAGCAGCTGCTCGACAAAGCCGGTCTGGGCATCCGGTACCACCTCGCAGTGGCGATGATAATCGGCGCAAAAGAGCAGGAACTCGGCCGCCTGGGCCACATAGGCCTGATGCCCCGCCAGTTCGGCAAGCTGGCTGCGCAGGGCCTTGTCGGTCACCCGAATGATGCTGTTGGCCTGCAGAAAGCTGGAGCTGGAGGCGGCCTGGGCCGCACTCAGGATCTGATCGAGCTGGGCTTCACTGATGGGCTCGGCGGTAAATTGACGAATGGAGCGATGGGCAAGAATAAGGTCGAGAGTCGGGTTCATGTTGCCTCCATATGAAGAAGCCCACACTCTACCCAAAAACAGCGGGGGGCCCAAGGCCCCCCGCGCTCGCGTCACAGCACGACCGGCTAACCGGCCAGCGGATAGTTGCCCGCCTTGCAGCTGACCACGAAGCCGCTCTCTTCCACCTGCGCCACCGACATCGGCTTGCTGAACAAGAATCCCTGAAACACGTGGCAGCCCTGGGTGCGCAGGGCGGCCAGTTCGTGTTCGTCCTCCACCCCTTCGGCCATGATGCCAAGGCCCAGGCTGGTGGCCATGGCGACGGTGGCCCGGATCACCGGCAGGTTGAGCCCCACCACGAAGGAGCGATCCAGCTTGATGGTGTCGATGGGAAGCCGGTTGAGGTAGGCCAGCGACGAGTAGCCGGTACCGAAATCGTCGATGGCAATCTTGATCCCTTGCTCGCTCAGGCCATCGAGGATCTCGATGCACCCCTTCATGTCCAGCATCAATACCGTCTCGGTCAACTCCAGCGTGAGCAGGCCGGCATCCACGCCAAACTCTTTGAGCTGCTGGGCCACCAGCTCCGGCAGGGAGGACGAGAGCTGAAAGCCGGAGAGATTGACCGACACCGGCACGCTCACCCGCCACTCCTTCTGCCAGTGGGCCATCTGGGCCAGTGCCGTCGACAGCACCCAGCCACCTATCTCGCGAATGAGCCCCATCTCTTCCGCCAGCGGGATGAACTCCACCGGCGAGACATGGCCCAATACGGGATTATGCCAGCGCAGCAGCGCCTCGTACCCGAGCAACCTGCCTTTTGCCACATCCACCTGGGGCTGGTAGCAGAGGCTGAGCTCCCCCCGCCCGATGGCCTTGGCTAGGAACTGCTTCAGGGTCAGCTTGCGATGCAGGGTCTGCTGCATGCTGGGGGTGAAACGCTGCCAGCGCAGTCGCCCCATCTGCTTGGCCTGATACATGGCCATGTCGGCGCGGGTGATGAGGTTGTCGCCGTCGTCCGCATCATCCGGATAGATGGCGATGCCGATGCTGCCGCCGATAGTCACCTCGGGCACTCCGCTCAGCTGCAACGGCTTGGTCATCTGGGAGAGCATGAGATCGGCCACCTCCTGCGCCCGATCGCTGGAGTGGCTGAGCGGCACCAGCGCGGTAAATTCGTCGCCACCGAGCCGGGCCAGCTCCACGTCCCGCGGACAGATCTGCTTGAGCCGGCCGGCGACGCGCTCCAGCAGCCGGTCACCGGCCTTGTGGCCGTAGTTGTCGTTGACCAGCTTGAAGTTGTCCAGGTCCATGAACACCAGGGCGAAGCGCCCGCCCAGCCCGCAGTAGGCTTCCAGCGATTTCATCAGCCCATAACGGTTGAGCAGTCCGGTCAGCGAGTCGTGCCAGGCCAGGTGGCGATGTTCCAGCTCCTCCAGCTTGCGGTCGGTGATGTCACGCATGGTGAGCAGGATCTGGGCCCCCTGCTGGATGTGACGAAACTGGTACTGAAACCAGCGCATCCCCTTGAGGGTGCGGCACTCCCCCTCGGCCACCACTTCATCGAGCCGGGAGAGCTTCTGATAGAAGGCGTCGTCATTGCCGGAGAAGAGCTGGGAGAGGTGATGTACCTCATCACCGAAACACATCTCGAAGTGGTGATTGCCGCTCTCGAGCCGGCCCAGGTTGTCAAACAGGCAAGCCAGGGTATCGCCAGTGGCGAGGGAGGACTCCTGATAGAGGGTGTCGGCATCGATGACCGCCTCGGTCATCATCATCAGCCGCCCCGCCAGCTGGATGCCGGAGAGGCGCAGATAAACCTGTTTCTTGACCCCTTTTGGGGAGAGGGTCCACCACTCGCTGTAGCTGCGCCCCTGCTGAAAGTCCCCGAGGTAGCGCTGCAACAGCAGATCGATGGCCTGTGCCATGTCGGCCGAGAAATCGCGCGACTGCAGTTCGTCCAGCGAGCTCGCTTCCCACACGTTCAAGGCGGCGCGATTGGCCCAATAGATATGGTGATGCCGGATGTCATACACCCAGATTGGGGTATGCAACACATCCATCCCGTTCAATAACCGTTCGTCTAGCGTATTCATCTAATATGGTGATTCATGGTATGTGATCACAGGGAAACCCAGCGGCGGAGAGCCCTCCCGGGCAACCGATGCTGGTACAAAATCGGATCCAGCCCATAATGGAAACAAGCATGCGCAAGGGGCTGACTTCATATGAAAACGCTACATGTGAAACCCATGGTCAGGAAAAACGGACTCACGTTGGTATTGTTGGGCATCATAGTAAGCATTGCTATGATTTTTATACTTTTTTTACTCGGTGAACAACCACTAATCCCCCCAGTCTCCGGCCTGTTGGCGGGTCTGATGATGATCTTTATCGGCTCATTGAAGCTGGTCGAGCCCCATTTCAGCCTGTCGCTCTGTCACGATTGTCTGCAATATCACCACAAATACGGCGGTTGGATCCTGAAATGGAGAAATATTCAGCGAATCGACCAGCCACGCATTCATCTGGGCTGGGATCTGGTCCCCCTGCCCTACATAGGTTTGAAGATCAAAGATTACGACGATTTTTTGACATTGATCACACCCAGATTGGCAGTGCGCCTGCTGACCGAGCAGCGTGGCGTCCTGTTGCAGGCACTGCGCAGTGAGCAACCCGAATGCATCGGCGGGGGCTGCGGCGACCCCTTTCAGGGGGAAGGCTTGCTGGAAGAGAGTCACTTTCGCTCCCCCTCCGGTCAACGCTATGAGGGGGTGATCGCCATGCTGGCCAACCGCATGACCCGACTGCGCGATCTGCTCGGCTACGATCTGCTGGTGCCGGACAACAGCCTGGACCGGGATCCGGCCGAATTTGTCCGGCTTTTGCACCAGTATCAGCGGGAGTCGAATCTAATCCAGATCAATTAAACGCCGGATTGAGCTTGCCAAGGCTGGCCGCACTTCTTAAGGTCACTGCCTTGTTACACCCAGAACACCGCTTATGAAGTACATCGAAGAGTTCTATCTGTTCGTCAAGGTGGTACAAGAGGGAGGCTTCTCCCACGCGGCCGCTGCACTGGGCATGCCCACCGGCACCATCAGTCGACGTATTTCTCAGCTGGAAGAGCAGCTCGGCTGCTCCTTGCTACACAGATCCACCCGCAAACTCCGCCTGACCGATGAAGGACTGCGCTACTACGAGCGCCTGTGCACCCCGCTCGGTGAAATCGAGCAGGCCACTGGCGAGATCCAGGGCAAAGAGGCCGACCTCAACGGCGTGATCCGCCTGGCAGCCCCCATCGCCCTCTCCAACACCATCCTGGTCGACATGCTGGCGGACTTTGGCCTGCGCTACCCCGAGGTGCAGTTCGACATCACCCAGACCAACGATCATCAACACCTGTTCGACAACGATAGGGATCTGGTGTTTTTCAACGGCGAGCTCCCCCAGTCTCTGCCCAATGCGCTCTGCCTCGGTCACATCGAATACGGCCTGTTTGCCTCCCCCCTCTATCTGGAGAAGATGGGCACCCCCGCCCATCCGGGCCAGCTGGAGGAGCATGCGCTCATCTACTGCTGGCCCCATCAGCACTGGCAACTGACCGACCGGGAGGAGCAGACGGTGCAGATCAAGCGGGCCGCCAGGCTCACCGTCAACCAGACCCAGGCCGCCGTTCGCGCGGCCAGACGGCACCTGGGGATCGTCAACGCCCCGCTCCACTACGTACACCCCTTCCTGCAGGATGAGCAGCTGGTCGCGGTGCTGCCCGACTGGAAAACCGGCAACCGCCCCTTCTACATGTTGCGTTGCCAGCCTCAGTTTGCCCCGTTGCGTGTTAAGATGTTCGCTGATTTTGTTGAAAAATATTCAGCGCGCTACCGGAGCCTGCAGTGGGACAACCAATTTTCACCGGCGACCAGCCTGTCTCATTGCATCTGACCGTTGGCGGGCCACACTTATAGCAATCCTCGTTGACCAGGCCGGCCTAACACTATGAATGTATTGATATGTGATGACTCAGGATTCGCCCGTAAACAGCTGGCCCGCGCCCTCCCCGCCGACTGGGACGTGACGCTCCACTACGCCGCCAACGGGCTGGAAGGGATAGAGCAGGTCCTGATGGGGCATGGGGATCTGATCTTTCTGGATCTGACCATGCCGGAGATGGACGGCTACGGCGTACTGGAGACCCTCAAGCGCGAAGGGCTGCGCAACAAGGTGATCGTGGTCTCCGGCGACATCCAGCCGGAAGCCTATCAGCGGGTGATGGGGCTGGGGGCGCTCGACTTCATCAAGAAACCGGCCGCCCCGGAGACCCTCAGCGCCCTGTTGAAGCAGCATGATCTGTGGCAGGCCAAGGGCAGCGCCGTACCGGAAGCCGCCAGCCCCGCAGCTCAGGCGCAGGTCGATGCCGGCAGCGTCGATACCGGCATCAAGATCAGCCCCGAAGTGCGCGATGCCTATCAGGAGCTCGCCAATGTCTCCATGGGTCAGGCCGCCGACCTGCTGGCCCGCCTGCTCAACGCCTTCGTGGTGCTGCCCATCCCCAACGTCAACGTGCTGGAGGTATCCGAACTGCACATGGCCCTCTCGGCCGCCGCCGACTCGGACACCCTCTCCGCCGTCTGCCAGGGCTTCATCGGCGCGGGCATCGCCGGCGAGGCGCTGATCCTGTTTCACGACTCCAGCTTCAAGGATCTGGCCCGGCTGATGAACCATCAGGGCACGCTGGATCGCAACGCCGAGCTGGAGCTCTTGATGGACACCGCCAACGTGCTGATCGGCGCCTTCCTGCGCGGCTACGCCAGCCAGCTCGATACCCCCTTCAGTCAGGGTCACCCCGTGGTGCTCGGCCAGCACAGACCCATCAACGAGCTCATCAACACTAACAAGAGTCGCTGGCGCCGCACGCTGGCCATCGAGATCAACTACCGGGTCCAGGATTATGCGGTGCAGTGCGATCTGCTGCTGCTGTTTACCGAAGATTCCATCGCCACCATGAACAACAAAATCATGCACATGCTCTAGGAGTGACCATGGAAATCCGTGAATTTCATTGGCTGATGAACATAGTCCAGAACCTGGACGTGGGGCTGGTCGTGCTCGACAAGGAGTACAGGGTGCAGGTGTGGAACGGCTTCATGGAGAGCCACAGCGGCCGGCTGGCCGGTGAGGTGCGCGATGGCGTGCTGTTCGACCTCTTCCCCGACGTGGATCGCGCCTGGTTCGAACGCAAAGCCAACATGGTGTTCAAGCTCAACAACCGCGCCTTCAGCACCTGGGAGCAGAAACCCTATCTGCTGCGCTTCTCCAACTACCGCCCCATCACGGGCTCAGCGCCCCACATGTTCCAGAACCTGACCCTGGTGCCGCTGGCCGACTTCGGCGGTCAGGTAACCCACATCGCCGTGATGATCTACGACGCCACCGACGAGGCCATGCTGATGAGCGGCCAGCGCCAGGCATGAAGACACTTTGCAGCACAATGAAAACAGGGCGCCTTGGCGCCCTGTTTTGTGGTGAGGCGCTCAGCGGGCCCCGAGGTACTCGGTGAAGGCGTCGATCACCTCGTCGATGTCGTCATCGGTGATCTGCAGATGGGTCACCAGCCGCATCTCGCCGTAACCGGAGAAGAGGATCCCCCGCTCCTTCATGAAGGCAAGCAGGGGGCCGCTCTGCTCTTTTGCCAGCTGCAGGAAGACCATGTTGGTCTGCACCTGGGCCAGGTCCAGGGTGATGCCGGGCAAGGCAGCCAACCCCTCGGCCAGACGTCTGGCCCGGCGGTGATCGTCCGCCAGGCGGGTGACGTGCTGTTCGAGGGCAAACAGACCAGCCTGGGCCAGGATCCCCGCCTGTCGCATGCCGCCCCCCAGCATCTTGCGCAGCCGTCTGGCGCGGGCGATGAAGGCGCGAGAGCCCACCAGCAGCGACCCCACCGGTGCCCCCAGCCCCTTGGAGAGGCAGATGGAGATGCTGTCAAAGGGAGCGGCCAGTTCGTGTACCCCGTGACCGCTCGCCACGGCGGCGTTGAACAGACGCGCCCCGTCCAGATGCAGCTGTAGCCCACGTTCGTCAACAAACTCGCGCATCGCCTGCAGGTAGTGAAGTGGCAGCACCTTGCCATTGTGGGTGTTTTCGAGGCAGACCAGCCGGGTCTGCACAAAATGGGCATCGTCAGGGGCGATAGCCGCGGCCACATCGGCCACCGCCAGCGAACCGTCAGCCTGCATGGGCACCGCCTGCAGTGCGACCGAGCCCAGCACGGCGCTCCCCTGGGCTTCATAACGATAGATGTGGGCCCCTTGACCCACGATGGCCCCCTCCCCGCGCTGACAATGGCTCATCACCGCCAGCAGGTTGGACATGGTGCCGGAGGGAACAAACAGCGCGGCCTCCTTGCCCAGCAGCTCGGCCCCGCGGGCCTCCAGTGCATTGACGCCGGGATCTTCCCCGTAGACATCATCCCCCACCTCGGCATGCAGCATGCTCTGGCGCATGGCATCCGTGGGCTGGGTGACCGTATCACTTCGTAAATCGATATAGCGCATGACATCCCTCCTGAAGCTGGAGCATGACGTTAGCCAGCCATGGCTGGCTTGGCAAGCGGGCCGTTTCCGGAATGTGAAGCCGGTGACGGCTTACCAGGGCAGCGGCTGGCCCTGCAGGTCGAGGAAGCTGCCGGACTGGGCCGGCGACAGCTGGTTGAGAAGATCAAGCAGACGCGGCGCCACCAGCGCCGGATCCTGCAGGGTCTCGGTCGCCAGCTCATGCAGGAAGGGTTGATTCATGGGGGTATCCATCAGCCCGGGATGGACGGTGATCACCCCGGCGGTGGGAAAACGTTCGCGCCACTCGTGGGCCAGCGTTTTCGCCCCCATGTTGAGCGCCGCCTTGCTCATCCGGTAGCTGTAACGGCTGCCCGTCTCGTTGGCGCCGAGGCTGCCGGCCAGATCGGAGAGAGTGCAGAGCCAGAGCTGGGTGTCCGGCGTCATGCGCCGGCTCAGGCAGGCGGCCAGAGCCAGATGCGGCCAGGCATTGGCCAGCAGGCTGTCGCACAGCCACCTGGGGTTGACCTCCTCCACTCGCCGCTCCGGCATGAAGTTGATGTCGTGCAGCAGACCTATGGTATTGATCACCACGCTCGGCAACGCAGTCGTGTCATAGAGGGTGAACAGGGCATCGAAGGAGAGTGCGTCCACCTCCTGCAACGGAAAATAACAGGCGGGATCCACCCCTTTTGGCAGTTGCCGGCCAGCCAGCACCAGCTCCTCGCCGCGAGCGGACAACTCATGTGCCAGTGCCGTGCCCAAGCCGCCGCTGCCCAAGATCAGATAGCCCATCGCCCTCTCCCCGCTGCCCTCATCTGTTTAGAGGGTATCAGAATAATCCCCGGCCGTAGCCGGGCCATCCCCATCCGGGCTTATGCCTCATGCAGGTGCCTGCCAAATTCGCGGGCCCGCGCCAGATCGAGAAACCCGTCAGCCTGCTTGTGGCTGCGCAAGAACTGGTAATAGGCGAGCAGGATCACCTGCGCGTCTGCTTCCGGCAGCGACAATCCGGGCTTCTGCTCCTGCAACAGGCTGCCGGCCGCCTCCAGGGCTTCCCGATCCACCACCTCCGCCTGCCGATAGAGGTAGCCACAGCCGGTGGCGAGCCACTCCAGCGAGCAGTTGGCGGCCATGGCAATCTGGTTCGCCTTGCCAAGCCCGGGTTCAGCCCCCTTCAGATATTTACGGATCAGAGCCTCGCTCAACCCCACCTTGCGGGCAAAGGCGCTGACGCTGCCCGTTCCGATCAAGCTCTGCAAGCGTTCGGCAAAACCGTCCATTTCCTCTCCCTCAGAACCAAAGTTCGAATTAACAAAAGCCGCATTATTGCCTTGCCAACCAGAAGAGACCAAGATGCGGGCAGCATCTTTTTACCCTTATGAGCCAAGGAGCCTCCATGTCCGTATCTCGCCTCCCCCTCCACCCCGAAGGCCCGACCTTCTCCCGTCTCATCATGGGCTACTGGCGCCTGATGGAGTGGCAGCTCTCCCCGAGCGCCCTGCTGGATCTGATGAAGTACCACCTGGATCTGGGGGTCACCACCATCGATCACGCCGACATCTATGGCGGCTACCAGTGCGAGCAGGCCTTCGGCGAGGCGCTGCGCCTTGACCCCTCCCTGCGCAACCGGATGGAGATCGTCAGCAAGTGCGGCATCGCCCTCACCGCCAAGCCGGAGCACGCGCTGAATCACTACAACACCGGCAAGGCGCACATCATCGCCAGCGCCGAGGCCTCTCTGCAAAAGCTCGGCACCGATCACCTGGATCTGCTGCTGATCCACCGCCCGGATCCCCTGATGGATGCCGACGAGGTGGCCGACGCCTTCATCACCCTCAAGCAGGCGGGCAAGATCAAGCATGCCGGCGTCTCCAACTTCACTGCCCGTCAGTTCGAGCTGCTGCAGTCACGCCTGCCCTTCCCGCTGGTGACCAACCAGCTGGAGATCTCGCCGCTCAATCAGAGCACCACCCTGGACGGCACCCTGGATCAGTGCCAGCAGCTGCGCATCAAGCCGATGGCCTGGTCCTGCCTCGGGGGGGGACGCCTGTTCCAGGCCCCCGAATATGCCCCGCTGCGCGCCGAGCTCGAGCAGATCCGCCATGAGGTGGGCGCCGAGCAGATCGAGCAGGTGGTCTATGCCTGGGTCATGATGCTGCCAAGCCAGCCACTGCCGCTGATAGGCTCCGGCAAGCGGGAGCGGATCGCCGCCGCCGTGGCCTCCCAGTCCATAGTCCTCAGCCGTCAGCAGTGGTTCCGCATCCGCAAGGCGGCGCTCGGCTACGACGTGCCCTGACGAACCGGCCAGAGGCGCAAACAAAAACGGCATGGGGAAACCCATGCCGTTTTGCGTTATCGAGGCAGCTCAGCGATGACGCTGGGGGCGACCACGTGGTGCATCTGTCTTCGGTTTGGCCTGGTTGACCGTAATGGTACGGCCACCAATCTCGGTGCCATGCAAACCGGCGATGGCTTTTTCGGCCTCGCCATTGACAGGCATTTCAATGAAGCCAAACCCCTTGGACTGACCGGTATCGCGATCGATGATGATATCGACCTTGTCTACCTGCCCAAATTGGCTGAACACGCTTTTCAGTTCGTCGGCCGTCATCCGGTACGACAGATTACCTACGTAAATCTTCATGCCATCCACTCTCGATTCAAGGTGCCTTCTCTATCCAATCACCAACACAAAGGTAAGGGCACACCCCCCATGCCGGACCTGCCGGGACGTCGTGTCCGGGCACTTCCCCGCTCCGTTTACTCAACTCATTGATCTGTTGGGCGAACAGAGCGGACAAGATCAATTCGAGTCACTGGCAGTATCTGAGCTTTGGCAAGGATTGTCGAGAAAATAGTCAGCTCATATGGGGAGCAGGGCGTCCAGCAGCCCCTGCAGCGTACGCCGGCCATGCCAGGCCCGCTTAAAGCCGAAACGATAGATACCGGGTGCCACGGCGTGGGTTCCCTCGCGGCCGAGCCCCATCAGCGCGATGGCGGCGGCCAGTTGCTCTTCATCGAGCGCCAGATCCAGGCTGAAGGCCAGCCACTGACCATCGTGGCCCACCTTGCGATCCCGCTCGACCCCGACCAATGCTGCCCTGGGCAGCGCCAGCGCCTGATCGTTGCTGCCATTGAGCAGATAGAGGTGGGTCTCGTCCCAGGCCAGCTCCGCCAGCCGCCAGCGCTGCCAGCTGCGAGGCAGCACCATCATCAGCAGCACGATACCGCCGAACACCAGCCCGACCCAGGGCAGCAGCCCCATCTGTGGGTAACCCAGACCGATGGCGGCCAGCACGGTGAGCAGGCTCGCCAGCAGCAAAACCGCCATCACCGGATAGAAACGGCGGGCGGGGGGCATCAGCCAGACCAGCCCCGTTTTGTTCACCAGCTCACTGACCTTCATTCATCTCTCCTTGTCCATAGACGCTTGGGCGCGCCATTTTTGTCGCGCATTGTGCGCGAGCCGCCCCGCAGGATGCAACCCGTGCCGCCAGCTGGATGACGGCTTCGCCGCACTCTTGATATGATTCCCTCCATCTGAGTCCATTTGCACGCTTGTCGGGAGTCTCATGCTTGCCACCACCCTGCTCTTCATGGCCAGTGCCTTTCTTGCCGAACCTCACCCCCGCCAGGCCGAGGCCATTGGCGGCTACGCCGCCGGCTGCCTCAAAAATGGAGTGGCGCTGCCGCTGAGCGGCCCCGGCTATCAGGTGATCCGCACCAAACGACTGCGCTACTACGGCCACCCCGAACTCATCGCCTACCTCACCACCCTGGCTAACCAGACCCGCATGGCCGGCATGCCGGATCTCTACATTGCCGATCTCGCCATGGCCCGCGGCGGCCCGTTCACCTCCGGCCATCGCAGCCATCAGACCGGCCTCGATGCCGACATCTGGTTTCGCATGGCCAACCAGCCCATCTCTCGCTGGGAGCAGGATGCCCCCAAGGAGTGGGCGCTGATCGACGAACCCAGCTACCGGGTACTGCCCGGACGCTTCGGCCCTCAGCAGCTCAATCTGCTGCGCCTGGCGGCCAGCAAGCCCGAGGTGGCCCGCATCTTCATCAACCCTGTGCTCAAGGCCGAGGTATGCAAACGGGCGGCCGATGAGCCCTGGGTCGGCAAGCTGCGTCCCTGGGTCGGCCACTTCAGCCACTTTCATGTGCGCCTGCGCTGCCCGGCCGACAGCCCGGATTGCCAACCCCAGGCCCCGATCCCGCCCGGCAACGGCTGCGGTGCCGAGCTGGCCTCCTGGCTCAAGGACAAGCCGCAGTTGCCCAAGGTTTCGATGGCTTATCACAAACCCAGGCTGCCCGCCCGTTGTGGCGGTTGACCACAAGCTGGTATGGTGAACCGTTATCTGTAAAAAATATCAATGGAGAACAACAAGATGGGCACTTCACTCTGGCAACGGGCAACCCGCGCCCTGTTGACCCTGACGCTGCTGCTGGGCCTGACCGGTTGCGGCATGAACAACATTCCCACCCTGGATGAGCAGGTCAAGGCGAGCTGGGGCCAGGTCGAGAACCAGTATCAGCGCCGCGCCGATCTGGTCCCCAATCTGGTGGCCACCGTCAAGGGCTACGCCAGCCACGAGCAGGAGACCCTCAAGGCGGTGACCGATGCCAGAGCCCGGGTCGGCAGCCTGCAGGTGAGCGATCCTGCCCAGCTCAAGGAGTTTGAAGCGGCCCAGAACCAGCTCTCCGGCGCCCTCTCCCGCTTGATGGTGGTGGTCGAACGCTATCCCGAGCTCAAGGCCGATCAGCAGTTCCTCACCCTGCAGGCCCAGCTGGAAGGCACCGAGAACCGCATCTCGGTGGCCCGGCGCGATTACATAGAGGCGGTACGCCAATTCAATACCGAGATCCGCACCTTCCCGGGTGTCATCTGGTCCAAGCTGCTCTACTCGGATCTGGAGGCCAAACCCACGTTCAGCGCCAAGCCCGGTGCCGATGAGGCGCCCAAGGTCAGCTTCCAATGAACCACGTGATCCGTGCCCTGCTGCCCTGCCTGCTGTTGTGGACGGCGGTGGTGTCCGCCGCCCCCACCTTCCCCGCCCTGAGCGGACGGGTGGTGGACGAGGCCAACCTGATGTCCCGCAAGCAGGCCCACCAGCTCACCCAGCAGCTGGCGGCGTTCGAGAAGCGCAGCGGTATCCAGCTGGTGGTGGTCTCCATCGACACGCTGGCGGGTGATACCATCGAAGAGTACGGCTATCAGCTCGGCCGCCACTGGGGGATCGGTCAGAAAGGCAAAGACAACGGCGTACTGCTCTTGATCGCCCAGGATGAGCGCAAGGTGCGCATCGAAGTGGGCTACGGACTGGAAGGGGCCCTGCCCGACGCCATCGCCGCCAACATCATCCAGACCCGGATCCTGCCCGCGTTCAAGCGCGGCGACATGGTGGCCGGGGTGGTGGCTGGCAGCCAGGCGATCATGCAGGCGCTGGCGGGCGAGTACAAACCGGTAGACAACGCCAGCAAGGACAAGCTGGGCGGCCCCTGGCTGTTCATCCTGATGGTGATTGTGATGATCGTGCTGCACAACCTGCGTGGCGGTGGCGGCGGCGGTGGTCGAGGTGGCCGGCGTCGTGCAGCTTACCTCGCCGGTGGCTTCGGTGCCGGTCGCTCCGGCGGCGGCTTTGGTGGTGGCGGTGGTTTCAGCGGAGGGGGCGGCAGTTTTGGTGGCGGCGGCGCTTCCGGTGGTTGGTAACAGGGATTAAGAGACGACACATGATTTCGAAACAGTTCTTTCACACGTTGCAGGCCAGGGTCAAACAGGCGGAACAGGCAACCGATGCCGAGCTGGTGACCGTGCTGGCCCCCGCCAGCGACGGCTATCGCTACATCCCCACCCTGTGGGCGGCCCTGCTGGCCATGCTGACACCCCTGCTGGTGTTCGAGCTCGGCTTCTGGCTCGGCTGGTACGAGATCCTGCTGGTGCAGTGGTCGGTCTGGCTGGTGTTGAGCATCCTGTTCCACTGGACCCCTATCAAGATGTACCTGATCCCGAAACAGGTGCGCCAGCACAGGGCAGCCCTGATGGCACGCCTGCAGTTTGTCGAGCAAGGGCTGCACCGCACCCGGGATCGGCTCGGGGTGCTGATCTTCGTCTCGGTGGCCGAGCACTACGTGGAGATCCTGGTGGATGACGGCATCGCCCAGCACATCGACAACGCCCAGTGGCAGGAGATCATCGATGACTTCACCCGCCGGGTGCGCAACAAGGAGGTGGAACAGGGTTTCCTCGAGTGCATCGAGCGGACCAGCGCCATTCTGACCGACGCCTTCCCCGCCACCCGGGACCAGAACGAGCTGCCGGACAGCCTGATCATCCTCGACAAGCCCTGAACAGGATTAAAAAACCGGCATTCTGTTCAAGGGATAAGCATTCGATAAAGATTATGAAAAATAAGGGGAAAAGTGGTTGACCCCGGCAGCCCTTTCCCCTAAATTACGCCCCGTTCCAGCGCAACGGCGCAACGAACGAGGTGCTGGCTGAGCACGTTAAACAACAGACCAAAATTTGGTGAGGTGTCCGAGTGGCTGAAGGAGCACGCCTGGAAAGTGTGTATACGGCAACGTATCGAGGGTTCGAATCCCTCCCTCACCGCCAAATGTTAAAGAACCGACCTGATAGTCGGTTTTTTGCTTTCAGACTCTGACGAAAGCGGCCCTCTCACCCAGCGTAGAGCAGGCCAGCAGCCACTATCTATCCTCCAGGCAGTCCTGCTGGCAATGATCCACTCCATGGCGCACCGATCTCATCGCCCATTTGAACGGCCAACCTGATGGCTGATAGTGACGTTCCGCCGCCAGCTAGCCTCTGCAGCCAAGTGCCTCAAACGCAAGACCACAGCACCGCCAAATTCCCTCTGCTGGCAGCAACGTCCACCTTGGTGGCACACCCCTTTCCATCCGGAAAACACCTCTCCCAGGTGGCAGCTGACGCTGACGCGCGTTATTGCTCACCGATTGGATATCATTTTGAAAAACTGATACTTAAGTAGCTACACTAGCCATTATCAATCTTCAGGGATGTGTAATAAATGAGCTTAATCGGCCTGGTTCTGGCATTGATCGCCATTCTGGGCGGCAACATGATCGAGGGCGGCCACCCCAGCGCCCTGCTCGATCTGCCCGCCTTCCTCATCGTGATCGGTGGTACTGTCGGTGCCGCTCTGACCCAGTTCCCCTTCTCCGTCGTCGGCAGCACCCTCAAGCGTTTCAAGTGGTTGCTGACCCCTCTCAAACTCGACATGCAGGAGCAGGCCGAACTGCTGGAGAACCTGGCGGGCAACGCCAGACGCAGCGGCATGCTGGCCCTAGAAGGGATGATCGACGACATCAAGGACCCCTTCCTGCAAAAGGGGGTGCAGATGATGGTCGACGGCTACGAGAAGACCAAGATCCACGAGGTGCTGGAGAACGAGATCGAGTTCGAGCAGGAAGATCTCGAGCAGACCGTCAAGTTCTATGAGGCCATGGGGGGTTATTGCCCGACCATGGGGATCGTGGGGGCGGTATTTGGCCTCATTCACGCCATGGGCCTGCTGGATGCCCCGGACAAGCTGGGGGGCGCCATTGCGGTGGCCTTCATCGCCACCATCTACGGGGTTTCGGCCGCCAACCTCATCTTCCTGCCCTTCGGCAACCGCTACAAGGCCTTTGCCCATCAGATCCGCCACTACAAGGAGATGACCCTGACCGGCATCCTCTGCATCGTGGACGGCGAATCCCAACAACGTCTGCAAGTCACCCTCGAACCCTACTTAGGAGGCCACGGTGGCAAAAAAGAAAAAGGCTGAGGCACCGGAGAACCATGAACGCTGGCTGGTCTCCTATGCCGACTTCATGACCCTGCTGTTCGCCCTGTTCGTGGTGCTCTACTCCTTCGCGATGGCCAAGCAGTCTGAAACCCGGGTGCTGATCCAAGGCTTCATCGAGTCGCTGGGTAAAATAGGCCTGATCTCTCCTCCCGCCGGTTCACCGGTCATGCAAGGGGGAACCGGCATTCTTGAGCCGGAATCCAAGACCACCCCGAGCAGCCCCGAGAAGGAGACGGTGCTGGAGAAAGATGCCCCCGCGGCGGCCTCGGATCCCTTCAACGAGACCATAGGCGCCGCGGAGAAGCCGAGCGCGACGGAGTCCTGGCCCCACAAGACCCAGGAACAGGAGTGGGTGCAGGTCACCAAGAAGAAGCTGGAGCAGCAGCTCAAGGCGCAGATCGAATCCAAGGATCTGGAGGTAGAGCAGCTCGGCAGCCAGCTGGTGATCCGCATCGGTGAGAAGGCGCTGTTCCCGGCCGATTCCGCCTTCCTGCAGCCCCAGTTCATTCCGCTGGTCAACAAGATCTCCGGCATTCTGGCGGATATCCCGGGCAAGGTGGTGGTCACAGGTCACACCGACAACACCCAGGCGCCGGTGGAACTCTATCGCAGCAACTGGGAGCTGTCGGTGCTGCGTTCGGCCTCCATCGTGCACACCCTGCTCACCAATCCCAAGCTCGATGCCTCCCGAGTCATCGCACAGGGGGTGGCTGATGCCCAGCCCCGCTATCCCAACGACACCCCGGAACACCGGCAGGCCAACCGCCGGGTCGAGATCACCCTCTCCCAGGGCAAGGCCGCCGAAGAGTCCCTCCCCGTCCTCAAACCCTGATCCAGCAGACCCCGCCCGGCGGGGTCTCGTTTTTCTCGATTAGTTTATTTTTCGAACTGCCCTGCGATTTTCCCCCCATTACAAAAGCGAGTGAAAATGATTCTCAAATAGGAACATTGACCCCGCTTGCAAAATACGATTTTCCTCCCGCTGATTAATAATTAATCCCCTGAAATGACATGTAAATCAGTATCGAAGTGGCATAATACGTAACATCCTTGTTAAGTCTCGTGATTAATTTGGTTAGGGAAAACTCCTATGTTTGCTGATATTGCTGTCCAGCATTGGGCTTTTGCTGTCTATGTAGTTGGGGCCATCTGTATCTGCCTGATCATGATCGGCCTGGCAGCCCTGCTGGGAGGCCGCGCCTACGGCCGAGCCAAGAACAAGCCCTTCGAATCAGGCGTGGACTCCGTGGGCAATGCCCGTCTGCGCTTCTCCGCCAAGTTCTATCTGGTTGCCATGTTCTTCGTCATCTTCGACGTGGAGGCGCTCTATCTCTTTGCCTGGTCCGTCTCCGTTCGGGAGAGCGGCTGGGTCGGCTTCATCGAGGCCGCCATCTTCATCTCCTTGCTGCTGGTAGGCCTCATCTACCTGTGGCGCATTGGCGCCCTCGACTGGGCACCGAAAAAACGCGTCCTGACCGACAAGAAGCCAGACTGAATTACTGATTATCCCTTTGAGGTTGCACCATGAAGTACACCCTGACCCGGATTGACCCGGATGCGCCGGTTGAGCGCTACCCCCAGGAACAGCGCCAGACCGTCGAGGATCCCCTGGCTCAAGAGGCCTCACGCGGCATCATGATCGGGCGCCTAGAAGAGGTGCTGCAGGACACGGTCAACTGGGGCCGCAAGAACTCCCTCTGGCCCTACAACTTCGGCATCTCCTGCTGCTACGTGGAGATGTGTACCGCCTTCACCTCTCCTCACGACGTGGCCCGCTTCGGTGCCGAAGTCATCCGGGCCTCACCGCGCCAGGCCGATTTCATGGTGATCGCAGGGACCCCCTTCATCAAAATGGCCCCGGTCATCCAGCGTCTGTACGAACAGCTGCTCGAACCCAAGTGGGTCATCTCCATGGGGGCCTGCGCCAACTCGGGCGGCATGTATGACATCTACTCGGTCGTTCAGGGCGTCGACAAGTTCCTGCCGGTCGACGTCTACATTCCGGGCTGCCCGCCCCGTCCCGAGGCATTCCTGCAGGCCTTGATGCTGCTGCAGGACTCCATCGGCAAGGAGCGCCGTCCGCTCTCCTGGGTGGTGGGCGATCAGGGCATCTATCGCCCCCAGATGCCTGCCGAGAAGGACCGCAAGCGTGGCGAGCGGATCAACGTCACCAACCTGCGCACGCCGGATGAGATCTGACCATGAAACTGACTCGAGAATTTCCCAGCAACTACGCCATGGCCCAGTGGCAACCGAGTGATCACAAAGACGCTCAGGTAGTCGGCGAGCTGTTTGCCCATTTCGGTGCCGAACGCTTCACCATCCAGAATACCCGCACCGGCGTGCCGGTGGTCTGGCTCTCCCGCGAGCTGCTGCTGGACGTGATGGGGTTCCTTAAAAAGCTGCCCTCCCCGTTCGTGATGCTGTTTGACTTGAGCGCCACCGACGAGCGGATGCGCAGCCATCGTCACGATCTGCCCGACAGCGACTTCACCGTCTTCTATCACCTCATCTCCATCGATCGCAACGCCGACCTGATGTTGAAGGTGCCGCTCAAGGAGGGGGATCTGACGCTGCCCACCGTCAGCCGTCACTTCCCCAACGCCAACTGGTATGAACGGGAAGTGTGGGATCTGATGGGCATCAACTTCGACGGTCACCCGCACCTGACCCGCATCATGATGCCCAAGAGCTGGCAGGGTCACCCGTTGCGCAAGGATTATCCGGCGCGCGCCACCGAATTTGATCCCTTCATGCTCGATGCCGCCAAGCAGGACATGGAGCAGGGCAACCTGATGTTCAAACCGGAAGAGTGGGGCATGAGCCGGGGCAACGAGAACGAGGACTACATGTTCTTGAACCTGGGCCCCAACCACCCCTCCGCCCACGGTGCCTTCCGCCTGGTACTGCAGCTCGATGGCGAGGAGATCCGCGACTGCGTGCCCGACATCGGCTATCACCACCGCGGTGCCGAGAAGATGGGCGAGCGCCAGTCCTGGCACAGCTACATCCCGTACACCGACCGGGTCGAGTACCTGGGGGGCGTGATGAACAACCTGCCCTACGTGCTGGCGGTCGAGAAGCTGGCCGGCATCAAGGTGCCACAGCGGGTCGACATGATCCGGGTGATGCTGGCTGAGCTGTTCCGCATCCAGAGTCACCTGCTGTTTATCGGTACCTATATCCAGGACGTGGGCGCCATGACCCCGGTCTTCTTCACCTTCACCGACCGGCAGCGGATTTACACCATCATCGAAGCCATCACTGGCGCCCGCATGCATCCGGCCTGGTTCCGCATCGGCGGCGTGGCCCACGATCTGCCCGTCGGCTGGCAGCGACTGGTGCAGGACAACCTGCTGAGCTGGCTGCCCAAGCGGCTGATGGACTATGAGAAGGCCGCCATGCGCAACAGCATACTGCGTGGCCGCACCATAGGCGTCGCCGCCTACACCACCGAACAGGCGCTGGCCTGGGGCACCACGGGCGGCGGTCTGCGGGCCACGGGGCTCAACTTCGACGTGCGCAAGTGGCGCCCCTACTCCGGCTACGATCAGTTCGAATTCGAGGTACCGGTCGGCTCCAACGGCGATGCCTACGATCGCGCCCTGGTGCGCATCGAGGAGATGCGCCAGAGCATGCGCATCATAGAGCAGTGCATGAAGAACATGCCGGAGGGGCCGTTCAAGGCGGATCACCCGCTCACCACGCCGCCGCCCAAAGAGCGCACCCTGCAGGACATCGAGACCCTGATCACCCACTTCCTGCAAGTGTCGTGGGGCCCGGTCATGCCGGCCGCCGAATCCTTCCAGATGATCGAGGCGACCAAGGGGATTAACAGTTATTACCTGACCAGCGACGGCTCCACCATGAGCTACCGGACCCGGATCCGCACCCCGAGCTTTGCTCACCTGCAACAGATCCCCTCGGTGATCCGTGGCCAGATGGTGTCGGACCTCATCGTCTATCTGGGCAGTATCGATTTCGTTATGTCGGATGTGGACCGTTGAGTAACGGCTGTTACCAAGCGCCGTTACACGACAACAAGAACAAGCCACAAAAGGTTATGCCATGAGCCAGCAATGTCAGTGCCAACACAATCCGTCCCCGCAGGGACAGAGTTCATGCCAGGGCAAGGGGAACGATTTCGTCCTGAGCCAGGCAGAACGCGATGCCATCGAGCATGAGAAACACCACTATGAAGATCCCCGTGCCGCCAGTATCGAAGCGCTCAAGATAGTGCAGCAGGCCCGCGGCTGGGTTCCTGACGGTGCCATCCACGCCATCGCCGCCGAGCTCGGTATCCCCGCCAGCGACGTGGAGGGGGTCGCCACCTTCTACAGCCAGATCTTCCGCCAGCCGGTCGGTCGCCACATCATCCGCGTCTGCGACAGCATGGTCTGCTACATCAACGGCCATGAGCAACTGCTGGCCGGCCTGAAAGAGGTGATGAACCTGGCCCCCGGCCAGACCTCCGCCGACGGCCGCTTCACCCTGCTGCCGGTCTGCTGCCTCGGCAACTGCGACAAGGGGCCGGCCCTGATGATCGACGATGACACCTACGGTGGGCTCGACGCCGTCAGCCTGCTCAAGACCCTGGAGGCTTACCCATGAGTCTGGCATCCCTTGGTACCGCCAACCGCATCGCCCGCGCCGCCGAGACCCATCCCCTCACCTGGCGGCTGCGCGACGACGGCCAGCCGGTCTGGCTGGATGAATACCAGAGCAAGCAGGGTTACGATGCGGCCCGCAAGGCACTGAGCCAGATGAGCCCTGATGAAATCGTCGGCACCGTCAAGGATGCCGGCCTCAAGGGCCGCGGCGGCGCCGGCTTCTCCACCGGCGTGAAGTGGGGCCTGATGCCCAAAGACGAGAGCATGAACATCCGTTACCTGCTCTGCAACGCCGACGAGATGGAGCCGAACACCTACAAGGATCGGCTGTTGATGGAGCAACTGCCTCACCTGCTGATCGAGGGGATGATCATCTCGGCCAAGGCTCTCAAGGCCTACCGTGGCTACATCTTCCTGCGCGGCGAGTACGTCGATGCCGCCACCAACCTGCGCCGGGCGGTAGAAGAGGCCAAGGCCGCCGGGCTCCTTGGCAAGAACATCCTGGGCTCGGGCTTTGACTTCGAGCTGTTCGTCCACACCGGCGCCGGCCGTTACATCTGCGGCGAAGAGACGGCGCTCATCAACTCCCTGGAAGGGCGGCGCGCCAACCCGCGCGCCAAACCCCCCTTCCCCGCTGTTTCCGGCGTCTGGGGCAAGCCGACCTGCGTCAACAACGTCGAGACCCTGTGCAACGTCCCCGCCATCATCGGCAACGGTGTGGCCTGGTATCAGGGGCTGGCGCTGCCGGGTTCGGAAGATCACGGCACCAAGCTGATGGGCTTCTCCGGCAAGGTCAACAACCCCGGCCTGTGGGAGCTGCCGTTTGGCATCACCGCCCGCGAGCTGTTCGAGAACTACGCCGGCGGCATGAAGCCCGGCTATCGCCTGAAAGCCTGGCAACCGGGCGGGGCCGGTACCGGCTTCCTGCTGCCCGAACACCTGGATGCCCAGATGTATGCCGGCGGCATCGGCAAGGTTGGCACCCGGATGGGCACGGGCCTTGCCATGGCGGTGGATGACAGCATCAACATGGTCTCCCTGCTGCGCAACATGGAAGAGTTCTTCGCCCGCGAGTCCTGCGGCTGGTGCACTCCCTGCCGCGACGGCCTGCCCTGGAGCGTCAAGCTGCTGCGCGCGCTGGAGCGAGGCGAGGGTCAGCCTGGGGATCTCGCCACCCTGGAGCAGCTGGTCAGCTTCCTCGGCCCGGGCAAGACCTTCTGCGCCCATGCCCCTGGCGCCATCGAGCCGCTGGGCAGTGCGATGAAGTATTTCCGCTCCGAATTCGAGGCCGGCGTCAGGGCGCCGCAGGATAGCCACAAGCAGCTCAAGGGTATCCAGCCCAACCTGCTGGGCGAGCGCTGGTAAGGCGCACAGTGCGCCCGCTGAACCGGCGCGAGCCACAGAATTTATCTCATTGAAGTCAGGGAAGTTGTATGGCCACCATTCATGTAGACGGTAAAGAGTTCGAGGTAGACGGGGCAGATAACCTGCTGCAAGCCTGTCTCTCCCTTGGGCTGGACGTCCCCTATTTTTGCTGGCACCCGGCGCTCGGTAGCGTCGGCGCCTGCCGCCAGTGTGCGGTGAAGCAGTATCAGAATGCCGACGACAAGCGCGGCCGCCTGGTCATGTCCTGCATGACCCCCTCCACCGATGGCACCTATATCTCCATCGAGGATGAGGAGGCGAAGGAGTTTCGCAAGACGGTAGTGGAGTGGCAGATGACCAACCATCCCCACGACTGCCCGGTGTGCGAAGAGGGTGGCGCCTGCCACCTGCAGGACATGACGGTGATGACCGGCCACAACAGCCGGCGCTACCGCTTCACCAAACGCACCCACCAGAATCAGGATCTGGGCCCCTTCATCAACCACGAGATGAACCGCTGCATCGCCTGCTATCGCTGCGTCCGTTACTACAAGGATTACGCCGGCGGCGAGGATCTCGGGGTCTACGGCGCCCACGACAACGTCTACTTTGGCCGGGTCGAGGATGGCACCCTGGAGAGCGAGTTCTCCGGCAACCTGGTGGAGGTCTGCCCCACCGGCGTCTTCACCGACAAGACCCACTCCGAGCGCTACAACCGCAAGTGGGACATGCAGTTCGCCCCCAGCATCTGCCAGGGGTGCTCGGTCGGCTGCAACATCAGCCCGGGTGAGCGTTATGGCGAGCTGCGCCGCATCGAGAACCGCTATCACGGCGCCCTGAACCACTACTTCCTGTGCGACCGCGGCCGCTTCGGCTACGGCCACGTCAATCTGACCGACCGCCCGCGCCAGCCCCTGCTGCAGGATGGCAGTGACAGGCTGGCCATCACGGTGGACGGTGCCCTGAACCGGGCCGCCGATGCCCTGCGCACCGCCGCCGGCGTCATCGGCATCGGCTCCCCCCGGGCATCGCTTGAGAGCAACTTCGCCCTGCGCGAACTGGTGGGCGCCGCCAACTTCTACAGCGGCGTCGAGCAAAGCGAATGGGAGTGCCTGCAGAAGATGCTGCAGATCCTGCAGCACGGCGGCGTACGCACCCCCAGCCTGCGTGACATGGAAGAGGCCGATGCCGTGTTGGTGCTCGGCGAAGATGTCACCCAGACCGCCGCCCGCATCGCTCTGGCCCTGCGTCAGGCAGTCAAGGGCAAGGGCCGTGAAATCGCCCGCAAGTTGAAGGTGGATCTGTGGCAGGTCGCCGCGGTGCAGACCCTGGCCCAGAACGAGCGCTACCCGCTGCTGATCACCAGTCTCGACACCACCCGACTGGACGACGTGGCGAGCGGCACCCTGCACGCCCCCCACGCGGATCAGGCGCGCCTCGGCTTCGCCATCGCCCATCTTCTTGATGGCAGCGCCCCTGCCCTGACCGATCTCGCCCCCGAACAGCAGGCCCTGGCCGCCAGCTGGGCCGCGCTGCTCGGCAACGCCAGGAAGCCGCTCATCATCGCCGGCACCGGTGCCCGCAGCCAGGCGCTGCTTGAGGCGGCCAGTAACATCGCCCGCGCCCTCAAGGGCCGTGGCCAGGCCGTGGAGCTCGCCCTGGTCGCCCAGGAGACCAACAGCCTGGGGCTGGCCATGCTGGCCGGCAATGCCGCCCCGCTGGAAGGCGCCCTCGAGCGTATCGAAAGAGAAGAGAAGCTCGCGCTGGTGATGCTCGAGAACGATCTCTACCGCCGCGCACCGCGCAGCCGCGTCGATGCCGCCATCGACCGTCTGCAGCACCTGCTGGTGGTCGACCATCAGGACACCGGCACCGCCCAGAAGGCGGACCTGGTGCTGCCTGCCGCCAGTTTCGCCGAGGCAGACGGTACCCTCATCAACATGGAAGGCCGCGCCCAGCGCTTCTTCCAGGTTTATGCCCCCGCCTTCTACGACGCCGACATCCAGGTGCGCGAGAGCTGGCGCTGGCTGGCCGCCCTGCAAGGGGCACTGGATCGCAAACCGCTGCGCTGGAACACCTTCGACGAGGTGAGCAGTGCCTGCGCCGCCAGCGCCCCGCTGCTGACCAGCATGCGCGAGGCCGCGCCCAACGCCGGTCTGCGCATCCGCGGCATGAAGCTCGCCCGCGAGCCGCACCGCTACAGTGGCCGCACCTCCATGCTGGCGGATCAGAACGTGAGCGAGCCGAGAGTCGCCCAGGATCCCGACTCGCCCTTCAACTTCTCCATGGAAGGCTACGCCGGTGCCCGCCAGCCGCTGCAACAGGTGCCATTCGCCTGGGCGCCGGGCTGGAACTCCCCCTCCGCCTGGAACAAGTTCCAGGACGAGGTGGGTGGCAACCTGCGCGCCGGGGATCCCGGTCGCCGTCTGCTGGAAGCGGGCGAGGAGAGCCTCGGCTGGTTCGACACCATTCCCGCCCCGTTCAGCGCCAAAGAGGCGCTGCAGGTGGTGAGCTATGACCAGCTGTTTGGCGGCGAAGAGCTCTCTGCCAGAAGCCCGGTCATCCAGGCCCGCATGAGCGAGCCCGTACTGGTGCTGAACCCGGCCGACGCCAACCGTCTCTCCCTTAATGCCGGCAGCCAGGTCGCCTTCTCCTGGGGTGGCCACCACTGGAGGTTGACCCTGCGTCTGAGCGAGCATCTGGCTGCCGGTCTGGTGGGTCTGCCGCTTGGTGTCAACGGTCTGCCGACCGCCCTGCACCAGCAATATCTCGCCAACCTGCAGGAGGCCATCGCATGAGCGACTCTCTGATCGATCTGTTGCTGGAGATCGGCAAGGCATTGATCGTGCTGGTGGGGATCGTGGGGGCCGGCGCCTTCATGAGCTTCATCGAGCGCCGTTTGCTGGCGCTGTGGCAGGATCGTTACGGCCCCAACCGGGTAGGCCCCTTCGGCCTGCTGCAGCTGGCGGCCGACATGATCAAGATGTTCTTCAAAGAGGACTGGATCCCGCCCTTCGCCGATCGCCGGATCTTCGTGCTGGCCCCCATCATCGCCTTTACCGCCTTCATTCTGGCGTTTGCGGTGGTGCCGATCACCCCCACCTGGGGCGTGGCCGATCTCAACGTGGGACTGCTCTACATCCTGGCCATCGCGGGGCTGGCAGTCTATGCCGTGCTGTTCGCCGGCTGGTCGAGCAACAACAAGTACTCCTTGCTCGGCAGCCTGCGCGCCTCGGCCCAGACCCTCTCCTACGAGGTGTTCCTCGGCCTCTCCTTGATGGGCATCGTCATCCAGACCGGCAGCTTCAACCTGCGGGATATCGTGGAAGCCCAGGCAGGACTGTGGAACATCATCCCCCAGTTCCTGGGCTTCATCACCTTCCTGTTTGCTGGCGTCGCCGTCACCCACCGCCATCCGTTTGACCAGCCGGAAGCCGAGCAGGAGCTCGCTGACGGTTATCACATCGAGTATGCGGGCATGAAGTGGGGTCTCTTCTTCGTGGGTGAGTACATCGGCATCGTGCTGATCTCTTCGCTCATCGTGACCCTGTTCTTCGGTGGCTGGCACGGCCCCTGGCTGCCGCCCTTCATCTGGTTTGCCCTGAAGACCGCCTGCTTCATGGTGTTCTTCATCCTGCTGCGAGCCTCTCTGCCCCGCCCGCGCTTTGACCAGGTGATGTCGTTTGGCTGGAAAGTCTGCCTGCCGCTGACCCTGCTCAACATGTTGGTCACCGGCGCCGTGGTGCTGATGAATGCGCAGTGAGGCCGCAATGGACAGAAAAATTGTGATGCCGTTTGGCTGGAACGTCTGCTTGCCCGCCGCCCTGCATCCCGCTCGGGATGCAGCCGCTACGGGCTGTGGTGCTGATGAATGTGCAGTGAGGCACGACTATGAAAATTATTAACATCATCAAGGGTGTCGGCACCCAGTTACGCAGCCTGGGCATGGTGTTCTCCCATGCCTGGCGCCCCCGCGAGACCCTCAACTACCCGGAGCAGGCCGTCTATGCGGCGCCTCGCTATCGCGGCCGCATCGTGCTGACTCGCGACCCGGACGGCGACGAGCGCTGCGTGGCCTGCAACCTGTGTGCGGTGGCCTGCCCGGTCGGCTGCATCTCGCTGCAAAAATCCGAACGGGAAGATGGTCGCTGGTATCCGGAGTTCTTTCGCATCAACTTCTCCCGCTGCATCTTCTGCGGCCTGTGCGAAGAGGCCTGCCCCACCACCGCCATCCAGCTGACGCCGGATTTCGAGATGGGCGAGTACCGCCGCCAGGACCTGGTGTACGAGAAGGAGGATCTGCTGATCAGCGGCCCCGGCAAGTACCCGGACTACAACTTCTATCGCATGAGCGGGATGGCCATCGACGGCAAGCCGAAAGGGGATGCCGAGAACGAAGCCAAGCCCATCGATGTCAAGAGCCTGCTGCCCTGAGGAGTCAATCATGGAACTGGCATTCTATGCCGCGGCCCTGGTCGCCATTTACAGCACGCTGCGGGTGATCAGCACCAGCAATCCGATGCACGCGCTGCTCAATCTCATCATCTCCCTCATCGCCGTGGCCATGATCTTCTTCTGCCTGGGCGCCGCCTTCGCGGGCGCCCTGCAAGTGATCGTCTATGCGGGCGCCATCATGGTGCTGTTCGTGTTCGTGGTGATGATGCTGAACCTGGGCTCGGCCCAGGATCAGGAGAAGCACTGGCTCACTCCCACCACCTGGGTGGGCCCGGGCCTGCTTTCGCTCATTCTGCTCGGCTTTCTGGCCTACGGCATTCTCGGGGTCACCGGCGGTGAACTCGGTCTGACCGACGTCAGTGCCAAAGCGGTCGGCATCGCCCTGTTCGGTCCTTACGTGCTGGCGGTGGAGCTCGCCTCCATCCTGCTGCTGGCGGGTCTGGTCACCGCCTATCACCTTGGCCGCGAAGACAAGAGCGGCGAGGTACTCTCGGTGCCCCGCACCCCGGCCCGTCCATCACAAGAAGGAGGTCAGCAATGAATGACATCCCCATGGAGCACGGACTGCTGCTCGCCGCCGTGCTGTTCTGCATCGGCCTGTGCGGCCTGCTGATCCGCCGCAACTTGCTGTTTATCCTCATGAGTATCGAGATCATGATGAACGCCTCGGCACTGGCATTCGTGGTGGCTGGCAGCCGCTGGGCCCAGGCCGATGGCCAGATCATGTACATACTGGTGATTTCTCTGGCGGCAGCGGAGGCCAGTATCGGCCTCGCCCTGTTACTGCTGCTCTATCGTCGTTACCACACCCTCAACGTGGACACTGTGAGCGAGATGCGCGGATGAGCCTCCTATACCTGACTTTTCTGTTTCCGCTGCTGGGATGGCTGGTGCTGGCCTTCTCCCTCGGTCGTTTCGGCGAGCGCACCTCGGCGCTCATCGGCGTCGGCAGCATAGGGTTGTCGGCCCTCACTACCCTGTGGGTCGGCATCGATTTTCTCAACACCATGCCGGCGGGCGGCGTCTATACCCAGACCCTGTGGCAGTGGATCTCGGTGGGCAGCTTCAGCCCCAGCTTCCGCCTGGCACTGGACGGCCTGTCGCTGACCATGCTGGGCGTGGTGACCGGGGTGGGCTTCTTCATCCACCTGTTCGCCTCCTGGTACATGCGCGGGGAAGAGGGTTATTCCCGCTTCTTCACCTACACCAACCTCTTCATCGCCAGTATGCTGTTCCTGGTGCTGGCCGATGACCTGCTGTTCGTGTATCTGGGCTGGGAAGGGGTGGGGCTGTGCAGCTACCTGCTGATCGGCTTCTATTACAAGGATCGCAACAACGGCGCCGCCGCCCTCAAGGCGTTCGTGGTGACCCGGGTCGGCGACGTCTTCCTCGCCATCGGCCTGTTCATCCTCTATCGCGAGCTCGGCACCCTCAACATCCATGAGCTGCTGGTGCGCGCCCCCACCCTGTTTGCCGAAGGCTCCCCCGCCCTGTCGCTGGCCTGCCTGATGCTGCTCGGCGGCGCCGTCGGCAAATCGGCCCAGCTGCCGCTGCAGACCTGGCTGGCGGATGCCATGGCGGGCCCGACCCCGGTCTCGGCACTGATCCACGCGGCCACCATGGTGACCGCCGGTGTCTATCTCATCGCCCGCACCCACGGTCTGTTCCTGCTAGCCCCCGAGATCCTGCATCTGGTGGCGCTGGTCGGGGCCATTACCCTGGTGCTGGCGGGCTTTGCGGCCCTGGTGCAAACCGACATCAAGCGGATCCTGGCCTACTCCACCATGAGCCAGATCGGCTACATGTTCCTGGCCCTCGGCGTTGGTGCCTGGGAAGGGGCCATCTTCCACCTGATGACCCACGCCTTCTTCAAGGCGCTGTTGTTCCTCTCCGCCGGTGCCGTGATCGTCGCCACCCACCACGAGCAGAACATCTTCAAGATGGGGGGCTTGCGCAAGAGCCTGCCGCTGGTCTATGCCTGCTTCCTGGTAGGGGGCTCGGCCCTGGCCGCGCTGCCGCTGGTGACCGCAGGTTTCTACAGTAAAGACGCCATCCTGTGGCAGGTGCAGGCCAGCGGCCAGAGCGCCCTGCTGTGGGCTGGCCTTGGCGGTGCCTTCCTCACCTCCCTCTACACCTTCCGCCTCATCTTCATCGCCTTCCACGGCAAGGCGAAGACCGAGGCTCACGCCGGTCACGGTCTGGCCCACCAGCTGCCACTGCTGGTGCTGCTGGTGCTCTCCACCGGCATCGGCGCCCTCATCGTGCCGCCGCTGGCGGGGGTACTGCCAGCAGGTCCAGGGGATCACATCGAAGAGGGGCGCCACGCGTTGGAGATCACCTCCGCCGTCATCGCCATCGCCGGCATCGCCCTGGCAGCCTTCCTGTTCCTGGGTGAGCGCCGCCTGGCCAGCAGCATAGCCAACAGCGCGCCGGGCAAGTTGCTCAGCTCCCTCTGGTTCAACGCCTGGGGCTTTGACTGGCTTTACGATCAGCTGTGGGTCAAGCCGTATCTGCTGGCGACCCGGTTGCTCGGCAAGGATCCGCTGGACTGGATGATGAACCTGCCGGCCTGGCTGGCCCAGAGCGGCCACCAGCTGCTGGCCTGGACCGTTTCCGGCAAGTTGCGCTGGTATGCAGCCTCCATGGGGATGGGCGCCGCCCTGATCCTGGCCCTGCTGCTGCTCGGCTGATCCCGTGATGCAGCCCCTGAACTCGCAGCAAGCCCACGGGCCTGCACAGTGACTAGAACATAGACGAGAGCTGATATCGTGACCTTACTCTGGATCTTGTTAATACCCTTCATCGGCGGTCTGCTCTGTTGGCAGACCGAGCGATTCGGCGAGTACTTCGTACGCTGGGTCGCCCTGCTGTCGATGAGCGCCTGCCTGCTGCTCTCCTGCGCCATCTGGTGGAGCGGCGATTTCACCCTGTCAGCCCAGGGCGGCGTACCCGTCTGGGCCGCCGAACTGCAACTGCCCTGGATCCCCCGCTTCGGAATCTCACTGCACCTGGCGGTGGATGGCTTGTCGCTGCTGATGGTGATCCTCACCTGCTTCATCGGCGTGCTGGCCATCCTCTGTTCCTGGAAGGAGATAGTGCAGCGCATCGGCTTCTTCCACCTCAATCTGCTGTGGATTTTGGGTGGCGTGCTCGGCGTCTTCATGGCGCTGGACCTGTTCCTCTTCTTCTTCTTCTGGGAGATGATGCTGGTACCGATGTACTTCCTGATTGCGCTGTGGGGCCACTCGGTCACCGACGGCAAATCCAGGATCAACGCCGCCACCAAGTTCTTCATCTACACCCAGGTCAGCGGCCTCATCATGCTGGTCGCCATCCTGGGCCTGGTGCTGACTCACCACGCCGCCACCGGCGTGTTCACCTTCAACTATCAGGACTTGTTGAACACCCCCATGAGCGAGGGGGTGCAGTGGCTGCTGATGCTGGGCTTCTTCATCGCCTTCGCGGTCAAGATGCCGCTGGTGCCGCTGCACGGCTGGCTGCCGGATGCCCACAGCCAGGCGCCGACCGCGGGTTCCGTTGACTTGGCAGGGATCCTGCTCAAAACCGCCGCCTACGGTCTGCTGCGCTTCGCCTTGCCGCTCTTCCCCGAGGCGTCCGCCGAATTTGCCCCCTACGCCATGGTGCTGGGCCTCATCGGCATCGTCTACGGCGCCATCGTGGCGTTCGCCCAGACCGACATCAAACGGCTGGTGGCCTACACCAGCATCTCCCACATGGGCTTCGTGATGATCGCCATCTATTCGGGCAGCGAACTGGCCCTGCAAGGGGCCGTGGTACAGATGATCGCCCACGGTCTCTCCGCCGCCGGCCTCTTCATCCTGTGCGGTCAGCTCTACGAGCGTCTGCACACCCGGGACCTGCGCCTGATGGGCGGGCTGTGGGGTCGCCTGCGCTACCTGCCCGGCGTGATGTTGTTCTTCTCGGTCGCCTCTCTGGGGATGCCGGGCACCGGCAACTTCGTCGGCGAGTTCCTGATCCTCATCGGCAGCTTCCAGGTTGCCCCCGTACTCACCATCATCGCCACCTTCGGGCTGGTGCTGGCCTCGGTCTACTCCCTCATCATGCTGCAGCGCGCCTGCTTCGGTACTCCCAAGGACGAGAGCGTCCTCAAGGGGCTCGACAGCCGCGAGCTGGTGATGATGATGACCATCGCCGGTCTTTTGGTGCTGCTCGGTGTCTATCCCCAACCTGTGCTCGACACCGCAGGCAACAGCCTGCTGAGCGTGCTGCACTGGTACGCCCTGCCCTTCGCAGGAGCATTGCAATGAGAGTGACCGCTGTTAAACCGCTGGCCCTGTTGCCTTCCTTGTCCCTTACAGGAGCACTGCAATGACCTTCACCGCTTCGCAACTGCTGGCCCTGCTGCCCCTGTTGCTGACAACCGGGGCCATGGTGGCCCTGATGCTGGCCATCGCCTGGAAACGGTGCGATGACACCGCCTTCGTGGTCACCATCGCCGGCCTCAACCTGGCGCTCTTCTCCCTGCCCATCGTGATGGCACAAGGCGATCAGGGGGTCACCCCGCTGCTGCAGATCGATGGCTACGCCGTCTTCTACATGGGCCTGGTGCTCATCGGCGCCCTGGCCACCTGTACCTTCGGCCGCTCCTGGCTCAAAGGCTATCCGGACAACCGGGAAGAGTTCTACCTGCTGCTGCTGATCGCCACCGCCGGTGGCCTGGTGCTGGCGGGCTCCCGTCACCTCGCCTCCCTGTTCATCGGGATCGAGATGCTGACCCTGCCGATGTTCGGTCTGGTGGGCTACGCCTATCGCGAGCGCCACTCGCTGGAGGCCAGTATCAAGTACATGGTGCTCTCCGCCGCCGCCACCGCCTTCCTGCTGTTCGGCATGGCACTGCTCTATGCCCAGGCCGGCAGCCTGAGCTTCAGCGATCTGGGGCTGACCCTGGCCACCACCCCGGCCCACCACCCGCTGCTGATGGGCGGTCTGGGTCTGATGCTGGTCGGCTTTGCCTTCAAGCTATCCCTGGCGCCGTTCCACCTCTGGACTCCGGACGTGTACGAAGGGGCGCCGGCCCCGGTGGCCACCTTCCTCGCCACCGTCAGCAAGATCGCGGTGTTCTGCGTGCTGCTGCGCTTCTACCTGGCGGTGCCCGCTGCCGCGGATCCCATGATCCACTGGCTGCTGGCCGCCATGGCGGTGGTTTCCATCGTCATCGGCAACCTGCTGGCTCTGCTGCAGACCAACATCAAGCGGATGATGGGTTACTCCTCCATCTCCCACTTCGGTTACCTGCTGGCGGTGATCGTGGCGAGCCGTCTCGGCCAGATGCCGGTGGAAGCGGCCGGCGTCTATCTGCTGATGTATCTGTTCACCAGCCTGGGGGCCTTCGGCGTCATCAGCATGATGTCCAGCCCCTATCGCGGCAAGGATGCGGACTCCCTGCACAGCTACCGCGGCCTGTTCTGGCGTCGTCCCTACCTGACCGCCGTGCTGACCGTGATGATGCTCTCGCTGGCCGGTATCCCCATGACGCTCGGCTTCATCGGCAAGTTCTACCTGATCGGGGTGACCGTCGATGCGAAGCTGTGGTGGCTCTCCGGCGCCATCGTGCTCGGCAGTGCCCTGGGTCTCTACTACTATCTGCGGGTCATGGTCACCCTCTACCTGCGCGAGCCCGGCATGCAGCTGCGCGACGCCAAGGGGGACTGGGCCATCACCTCCGGTGGTCTGGTGGTGCTGCTCTCCGCCGCGCTGGTGGTGGCACTGGGTCTCTATCCCCAGCCGGTCATCAGCCTGGTGCAGGGCTTCCAGAACGTGGTGCTGCACTGATTTCACTCCACCCCAAAAACCGGCCCAAGTGGCCGGTTTTTTTATCTGCCCAAAGCGCAGGATGCCTGACCAGCTGTCTCAAATTTATCTGCCTTTATAACGGCTTATGGCTGCTTGCCGGACACGACCGGGTATCCACCTCGCCCGCCTTGCTGATATATTGGCCATTGGCAGGAAAGGAGTTCCGAGGGATGATGCAGCCCGCTTTTCTTTCATTCGATGCGCAACCACTGGCCGATGCACTGCAACCCTATCGCGGGGAGCGGCTCGATCTCTTGCTGGCCGAGCAGGATGCCGGGCACGTGGCCGAGCTGCAGCAGCAGTGCAGGCGGCTCGAAATTCAACTCAGCGGCGCCCTCTTTCCCCGCCTCATCAGCCGCCACGGCTTTCATGAGCGCGGTGCCTGGCTGCTGCCGCGCCCGGCCTCCCACGCTCCTCTGCTCATCCCGCTCGATCCCGCCGCCAGCACAGACCTGCAAGTCAGCACCCTTTGCGATGCGCTACTCCCCCAGCTTGCGCAGTGGCCAGAGGCCGCGGGCGTACCGACCCTCTTTCTGACCTTTGATGCCATGATCCCCAACATCGCCTCCCTCCTCGAGGGGATCTATCTGCATCTCGCTGACAGGGTCAATTATGCCGGCGTCAATGCCGGCAGCGGCCAATTCCGCCCCATGCCCTGCCTGTTCGACAATCACAGATTGCTGGCGCAGGCGGTCTGCTGCACCCTGCTGCCCCACCACAGCTACCCGCTGCTCAAGCACGGCTATCAGCTCACCGCCCAGCCCATGCTGGCCACCAGCAGCGAGGGCAACAAGATTGCCTTCATCGACTGGGAGCCGGCCTTCAGTCGCTACCAGTCTCTGGTCCAGCAACAGTTCCAACAGCGCCTCACGCCGGATCAGTTCTACCAGTACGGCGTCCACCTGCCGCTCGGGCTGCTGCGGGCCAACGGCGACGTCATCGTGCGCATCCCGGTCGCCGTCACCGACGAGGGGGCCCTGCTCTGCGTCGGGGAGGTGCCGGATCACAGCATCCTCACCCTGCTCAAGGCGCCGCAGAGCCCGACCGCCCACGCCATCGAGCTGGCCGAAAAGCTGAGCCGGCACGGCGCCCCCGAGCGCCTCGAGATCTACTACTGCGCCGGCCGTCAGCAGCACTTCGGCGAGCAGAGCACGCTGGAGCTGAAGACCCTCTTCAGCCACAGCGGTGCCCACGAGCTGGTGGGCGCCCTCTCCCTTGGCGAGATTGGCAGCCTGCGACCGGGGGAGTATCCGCTGTTTCACAACGGCGCCATTCTCTGCAACGGGGAGGGACGGCGATGAACAACGACCACGCCATGGCCATCGTCTGCGATCTTGCCCTCTGCATCGGCCGCGAGGTCACTCTGGACGCCCTGCTGACCAAGGTGCTGCAGCGTTTTCTGTTTCACTGTGCCTGCCCGGTCGGGCTGGCGCTGCAGCAGTTGCCACAGGGTGAGTACAAGATCATCAAGGCGATCGGGGATGAGCAACTGGTCAGCCATCAGGGAGAGCCGCTCGCGCTGCCCCACTGGGTCGGCGACGGCGAGCAGTGCATCCTGCGCGCCCCGCTGCCGCTGCCCGCTGCACGCCCCTACCCCTTTGCCTACCGGCTGCGGATCGAGGGGGGCTATCTGATGCTGCTGCTCTCCCCCAACCCGGAGCAGCAGGGGGAGCGGCTCTGTCACCTGTTCAGCCCCATCCTCGGCAACCTGGCCCGCGCCATCCAGCTGTGCCGGGACAGCGAGCAGCTGGCCCTGCGCCAGCAGGCGGAGCTGGTCGACATGCAGCGCTTCAACGAATCCCTGTTAAGGGCAATCCCCATCCCGGTGTTTTACAAGGATGTCGAGGGGCGTTTCATCAGCTGCAACCCGACCTTCACCCAGATCACCGGCATCAGCAAGGCCGAGCTGCAGGGCAAGCGGGTGGACGAGCTCCTCCCCCCCGAGATGGCCGACGAATACACCCAGCGCGACCTGGAAGTGCTGCGCAGCAGGCAGCCGCAATATTTCGAGCACACCCTGTTTGACCGGGAGGGCCGCCGCTATCAGGTGCTCAACTTCAAGGATCTCTTCTACGACCATCAGGGCGAGGTGGCCGGCATCATAGGCGCGCTGGTCGACATCACCCACATCAAGGAGAGCGAGCAGCAGCAACGTACCCTGCTGTTCCAGACCATAGCGGCGCTCTCCTCCGCCATCGCCCACAAGGATCCCAGCACCGCGGGCCACGAGCGGCGCGTGCACGATCTGGCGCTGGCCATCGGCCAGCATCTGCAACTCGCGCAGGATCGGCTGGATGGACTGGGCCTCGCCGCCATGGTGCACAACATCGGTCTGCTGCAGATCCCGGCGGAGATCCTCACCCGCCCCCGCGAATTGCGGGAGGTGGAGTTCGAGCTCATCAAGCTGCACCCGCAGGCGGGCTGTGAAATTTTGCAGCAGATAGACTTCCCCTGGCCCATCGCCACCATAGTGCAGCAGCACCATGAGAACATGGACGGCAGCGGCTATCCGCAGGGATTGCAGGGGGATGCCATCTGCCTGGAGGCGCGCATCATCCGGGTGGCCGACTCCCTGGCGGCCATGACCGCCCACCGTCCGTTTCGGCGGGCCCTCTCCTTCACCGATGCCTTCGCCGAGCTGACCCGCTATGCCGGTGTCCACTACGACGAACAGGTGGTCAGCGCCTGCTTCGCCGTCTGGCAGGCGGGCTACCGCTTCTCCCCCCTTTGACCGAGGCTGGATGACGATGAGTTCAAGACCCGCACCGCCCTTTACCCCGCAGCCCACGGCCGCCCTGCTTGGCCAGGTGATGGATCAGCTGCCCTACCGGGTGCTGCTCAAGGATACCCGCTCCCTCTTCATCGCCTGCAACCGGCTGCTGGCAGACGATCTCACCCTCACCCCGGCCGAACTGGTCGGCAAGTGCGATGCAGACTTCTTCCCGGCCGAGCTGGCCCAGCGCTATCGGGATGACGATCTGAAGGTCATGACCAGCGGCACCACCCAGCGCCACGAGGAGCCTTATCTCAAGGGAGGTGAGGCCCGCTGGCTCAGCACCACCAAGTTTCCCCTGTTCGACGAGCTGGGTCAGGTGGTCGGCGTCGGGGTCTTCTTCGATGACATCACCGAGAAGAAGCAGCAGCAGGAGCGGCTGCAACAGTACACCTGGACCCTGGAGGCCATCGGCCGTGCCCATCACGCCATGCTCAGGCCGGACGACGAGCAGACGCTGCTGCAGGAGATCTGCGACGCCATCACCTTCGACGGCCGTTTCCCCCTCGTCACCGTGCTGCAGGAAAAGAGTGACCAGCACACCCTGCAGGTGCTGGCGCAGGCGGGCAACGCAACCTGGTTTGCCAGCGACGAGTGGCTGACCCGGGATCCCGCCCTGCACCAGGCCATCAGCACAGAGATGCCGTGCAACGAGGCGCTCCCCTGCGAGCTGGTACATCATTCGGCCACCCTGCGCGCCCGCCTGCTGTTGCCGCTGCAGTGGCACACCGGCGGGCACGGCGGCCTGCTCATTCACAGCGAGCAGGCCCGCCCCTTCACCGACGAGGAGGTGCACCTCTTCAGCCAGCTGGCGGACTACCTTGCCTATGGCCTGCAAGCCCGCAGCACCCAGCAAGCCTACCTCACCGCCCAGCGCGACAAGATGCTGCATGCCCGTCAGCTGGAGCTGGCGCTGGAAGATGCCCTCGGTGCCATAGCCGCCGTGCTGGAGCAGCGCGATCCCTACACCGCCGGCCACCAGAAGCACGTCGCCACCCTGGCGCTGGCCATCGGTCGCGAGCTGCAGCTCGATGAGAAGCGGTTGCGGGGACTCTATCTGGGGGCCATGGTGCACGACATCGGCAAGATCCAGGTGCCGGTCGACATCCTCACCAAGCCGGGGCGGCTCACGCCCCAGGAGTTCAACCTGGTCAAGGAGCACCCGGGCGCCGGTTATCAGGTGCTCAAGGACATCGCCCTGCCCTGGCCCATCGCCCAGATGATCCACCAGCACCACGAGTACATCGACGGCTCCGGCTACCCGGCCGGGCTCAAGGGCGAGCAGATCCTGCTGGAGGCCCGCATCCTCACGGTGGCCGACATAGTGGAGTCCATGTCCTCCGATCGCCCCTACCGCGCCGCCCTCGGCATTCCCCAGGCCAGGGCCCATATCATCCAGCTGCGCGGCACCCGACTGGATGAGGCCGTCGTGGATGCCTGCCTGCGCATTCTCGATCGCGGTGACTTCATCCCCCACGAACTGGGTCATGGCCGCCCCTAGCGGGAACGCCGCCATAAAAAAACCGGCCACAAGGGCCGGTTTTTGTTTGCATCGCAGGCTTAGCCCAGACGAACCCGGGCATTGCGGAACATCCGCATCCAGGCGCCATCCTCACCCCAGTTGTCCGGGTGCCAGGAGTTGGCCACGGTGCGGAACACCCGCTCCGGGTGCGGCATCATGATGGTGGCGCGACCATCCGTGGTGGTCACGGCGGTGATGCCGTCCGGCGAGCCGTTCGGGTTGGCCGGGTACTGCTCGGTCACCTGACCGCGGTTATCCACAAAACGCAGCCCCACCAGGCCACTGGCTTGCAACGACGCCAGGTGAGCGGCATCACGCACCTCCACTCGCCCCTCCCCGTGGGAGACGGCGATGGGCATCATGGAACCCGCCATGCCGGCGAAGAAGGCGGACGGGGAGTCCTGTACTTCCACCAGGCTGAAGCGGGCCTCGAAGCGCTCGGAGCGGTTGCGCACGAAGCGCGGCCAGAGATCGGCGCCCGGGATCAGCTCGCGCAGGTTGGACATCATCTGACAGCCGTTGCAGACACCCAAGGAGAGCGTATCGCCGCGCTCGAAGAAGCGCTGGAACTGCTCGCGGGCCCCCTCGTTGAACAGGATGGACTTGGCCCAGCCTTCGCCCGCCCCCAGCACGTCGCCGTAGGAGAAGCCACCGCAGGCCACCAGGGTCTGGAACTGCTCCAGCTTGATACGGCCTTCGAGGATATCGCTCATATGCACGTCGACGGCGGTGAAGCCGGCGCGGTCAAACGCCGCCGCCATCTCCACGTGGGAGTTGACCCCCTGCTCGCGCAGCACCGCCAGACGGGGGGAGACCCCGCGGGCAATATAGGGTGCCGCCACGTCCTCGGCCGGGTTGTAGCTGAGCCTGGCCTGCAGGCCTGGATCGGCTGCGTCCTGACGGGCGGCATGCTCCTGATCCGCGCACTCTGGGTTGTCGCGCAGACGCTGCATCTGCCAGCTGGTCTCGCCCCAGATGGTACGCAGGGCAGTGCGGCTGGCGCGATAGACCTCCTGACCAGCCCGCTGCAGGGTGATGAGATCCCCCTCGCGCACCGTGCCGAGCACGTGGGAGCAGGCCGCCAGACCGTGACCGGCCAGCAGGGTCATCACCGCTTCCTTGTCTTCACGACGCACCTGGATGACGGCCCCCAGCTCCTCGTTGAACAGGGCCGGCAACAGCTCGCCGCCGATGCGATCCAGTTGCAGGTCGAGGCCGCAGTGACCGGCGAAGGCCATCTCCACCAGGGTGACGAAGAGGCCACCATCGGAGCGATCGTGGTAGGCAATCAGCTTGCGATCGGCCACCAGCACCTGGATGGCGTTGAAGAAGCCCTTGAGCTGGATCGGGTTGTCCAGATCCGGCGCCTTGTCGCCCAGCTGGCGATAGACCTGGGCCAGGGCGGAGGCGCCGAGGCGCTGCTTGCCGTTGCCAAGGTCGATGAGGATAAGGTCGGTTTCACCGAGATCGCTGCGCAGTTGCGGGGTGACGGTGTTGCGCACGTCTTCGACCCGGGCAAAGGCAGAGATCAAGAGGGAGAGCGGCGAGGTGACGCTCTGCTCCTTGCCATCCTGCTGCCAGCGGGTCTTCATGGACATGGAGTCCTTGCCCACCGGGATGGTGATGCCAAGGGCCGGGCAGAGCTCCTCGCCCACCGCCTTGACCGCCTCGTAGAGACCGGCATCTTCGCCCGGGTGACCGGCTGCGGCCATCCAGTTGGCGGAGAGCTTGACCCGCTTGAGCGATCCGATGTGGGCCGGCGCCAGGTTGGTCAGGGCCTCGGCTACCGCCATACGAGCGGAAGCCGCATGAGAGAGCAGCGCCACCGGGGTGCGCTCGCCCATGGACATGGCTTCACCGTGGTAGCTGTCGTAGGTGGCGGCGGTGACGGCGCAATCGGCCACCGGGATCTGCCAGGGGCCGACCATCTGGTCGCGGTTGACCAGACCGGTCACGCTGCGATCGCCGATGGTGATGAGGAAGGATTTCTCCGCCACGGTCGGCAGACGCAATACCCGCTCGGCGGCGTCGCCGAGGGTGATGCCATCCAGTTGCAGTGCCTTGCCCTGGGCCGGCAGACTCGCTACGTCGCGGTGCATCTTGGGGGTCTTGCCCAGCAGCACGTCCAGCGGCAGATCGATGGGATGGTTGTCAAAGTGCTGGTCGGAGAGGGTCAGGTGTTTCTCTTCGGTGGCGCTGCCGATGACGGCATAGGGTGCACGCTCACGCTCGCACAGCGCCTTGAACAGCGGCAGCTTCTCTTTGGCCACCGCCAGTACGTAGCGCTCCTGGGATTCGTTGCACCAGATCTCCAGCGGGCTCATGCCCGGCTCGTCGTTCGGGATGGCACGCAAATCGAAGCGACCGCCGCGATCGCCGTCGCTCACCAGCTCAGGCATGGCGTTGGAGAGGCCACCGGCGCCCACGTCGTGAATGAAGACGATGGGGTTGTCGTCCCCCAACTGCCAGCAGCGATCGATCACCTCCTGGCAGCGGCGCTCCATCTCGGGGTTGTCACGCTGCACCGAGGCAAAGTCGAGATCTTCTGCCGACTGACCGGAGGCCATGGAGGATGCGGCGCCGCCGCCCAGACCGATGTTCATGGCCGGGCCGCCCAGCACGATGAGGGCAGCCCCGACCGGGATCTCCCCTTTCTGGACGTGCTCGCTGCGGATGTTGCCGATGCCGCCCGCCAGCATGATGGGTTTGTGGTAGCCACGCACCTCGACGCCATTGTGGCTCGGTACCTCCTCTTCGAAGGTACGGAAGTAACCGAGAATGGCCGGACGGCCGAACTCGTTGTTGAAGGCGGCGCCGCCAAGCGGCCCCTCCTGCATGATGTCAAAGGCGCTGACGATGCGGCTCGGCTTGCCGAAATCCTGCTCCCAGGGCTGCTCGAAACCGGGGATGCGCAGGTTGGAGACGGAGAAACCAACCAGGCCCGCCTTGGGCTTGGCGCCACGGCCTGTCGCACCCTCGTCGCGGATTTCGCCGCCGGAGCCGGTGGCGGCGCCCGGGAAGGGGGAGATGGCGGTTGGGTGGTTGTGGGTCTCCACCTTCATCAGGATGTCGACCTGCTCCTGGTGGTACTGGTATTCGCCGTTGGCGGGGCTCGGGAAGAAGCGGCCACCCTGGCTCCCTTCCATCACCGCAGCGTTGTCTTTATAGGCAGACAGGACATGATCCGGCGTCTGCTCGAAGGTGTTCTTGATCATCTTGAACAGCGACTTGGGCTGTTGCTCACCGTCGATGGTCCAGTCGGCGTTGAAGATCTTGTGGCGGCAGTGCTCGGAGTTTGCCTGGGCAAACATGTAGAGCTCGATGTCGTTGGGATTGCGACCCAGCCGGCTGAAGTTCTCCACCAGGTAGTCGATTTCGTCGTCGGCCAGCGCCAGACCCAGTGCCACGTTGGCCTCGGCCAGGGCGGCGCGGCCACCGGCCAGCACGTCCACCTGGGTGAAGGGGCGCGGCTCCAGATGGGCAAACAGGGCGGCGGCCTCGTTCATCTCGCCAAACACCGTCTCCATCATGCGGTCGTGCAGCACGGCGGCCACGTCGGCGCGCTGGGCAGCGCTCAGCTCACCCTTGGCCTGCACGTAATAGGCGATGCCGCGCTCGAGCCGCTTGACCTGATTCAGGCCGCAGTTGTGGGCGATGTCGGTTGCTTTGGAAGACCAGGGGGAGATAGTGCCGGGGCGGGGGGTAACGAGAAACAGCTGACCGCTGGGGGTGTGTTCGGGGATGGTCGGGCCGTAGCGCAGGAGCTGGCCCAAGGTCGCTCGCTCCGGGGGCGACAGCGGGCTCGAGAGCTCGGCGAAGTGCACATATTCGGCATAGACATCCTCTATCTCTACTCCTCTCTCCTGTTTCATCTGCGCGAAGCGTTGCAGCAGTTTTTGGACACGAAACTCAGACAGTGCGGGGGCACCACGCAAGATATCCATATGACCTTTCTCACCAAGTGTTGAAGTGGGGGGGAATTGAGACGCGCGTATTATAGGGATCAGGCCGACGGCGGACAAACGTTTTTCTTGTTTTGCCAAGTGTGACTCGGTCCACACTCTCTGGTATAAAGGTGCCTCTTTTTTGACAAATGCCGATTTTTTCAACAAGGGTACTCACCTACTTGCGCTGCATTTTTCGACTGTTTATCGGGCTGATGTTGCTGCTGACCCTGGTCGGTTGCGACTTCTACACCCCCTCCAGCCAGCTGGAGCAGATCCGCCAGCGGGGCGAGATCCGGGTTGGCACCATCTACGGCCCCACCTCTTATTACCAGCGTGACGACACCGCCCAGGGGTTCGATTACGAGCTGGCGAAAAGCTATGCCGACTGGCTGGGGGTCAAGCTGACCATAGTGCCTGTCTACTCCACCGCCGAGCTGGTGGACCTGCTCAAGAAGGGCAAGCTCGATCTGGCCGCGGCCGCCATCGTCATCACCCCGGAGCGGCGCCAGCTGTTTCGCTTCGGCCCCGGCTTCTACCAGGTCTCGCCCAAGCTGGTCTATCGCAACGGCTCCCCCAAGCCCAGGGACATCGGCGATCTCAAGGGCAACATAGTGGTGCCTGCCGGCTCCACCGGGGAGGATCTGCTCAAGGAGCTGGCCAAGCAGCACCCCAACCTCAAGTGGAGCACCAACCGGGACGCCGACGTGGAGGAGCTGCTCAAGCAGGTGGCCGACGGCAAGATTGACTACACGGTAGTGCAGGATACCGTGCTGGCCCGTACCCAGCGCTACTACCCCGAACTCACCGAGGGGATGACGCTGGCCAAGAACCAGACCGTGGCCTGGGCCATGACCAAGCTGCCGGACGACAGCCTCTACGCCAGCATCATCGACTTCTTCGGCCAGCGCTTCATGGATGGCGCCATCGCCAAGCTCGACGAGAAGTACTTTGGCCACGTGCAGAATTTCGACTTCGTCGACACCCGCACCTTCCTGCAGCGGGCCAAGAGTCTGCTGCCCAAGTACCAGGATCTGTTCAAGACCCACGCCAACCTGGTGGACTGGCGCCTGCTGGCCGCCATCAGCTATCAGGAGTCCCACTGGGATCCGGAGGCCCGCTCCTACACAGGGGTGCGTGGCATGATGATGCTGACCGAGCCCACCGCCAAGGCGATGGGGGTCAACAACCGGCTGCACCCGGAGGAGAGCATCAAGGGGGGCGCCCGTTATCTCGAGCAGATGATGGCGAAGGTGCCCGCCTCGGTGCCCGATGACGAGAAGGTGTGGTTTGCCCTCACCGCCTACAACATCGGCTACGGCCACATGATGGATGCCCGCCGCCTGACCAAGGAGCTCGGCAAGAATCCGGACGCCTGGAGCGACGTAAAAGAAGTGCTGCCGCTGCTGCAGCAGTCGCGCTGGCACCGCAAGGTGCGCTACGGCTATGCCCGCGGCGGCGAGGCGCGCAACTACGTCAACAACGTGCGCCAGTACTACCAGAGCCTGCTCTGGCTCGACAACGAGCAGCAGAAGGCCCATCGCCGCGAAGAGCTGGATGAGGATGACAGCAGCGAGCCGACCAGCGCCGAACGTCCCACCGTCATTGCCGAAGTGGTCAAGCAGATCACCCTGCGCTGATCCCTGTTGACAGGTTTGTTTTTCGGGTGGTTTCTCTGTTACCATCCGACCACACCGGAGCCTATCCGAATCTGTTTTTATCGCGCCATTTCATCCACTTGCACTCGGATGACAGCACTTTCAGATAGGCTCCCATCATCACCCAAGGCCGGGATGGCCACCCCATGGGAGGAGACCAAGATGCGAGCTCGCAGAAGAACGACACTGGTCAAGAAGACAAGGTGCGGCTGGAGCCCCAGACGCAAGCTCAAGCTCAACGAGATCAAACGCAAGATATGGCGCCGAAACCGCTCCTTCACCTTGCTGATAGCAGAGCACACAGCATAAACCCGGCATTAGCCGGGTTTTTTATTGCCTCAATTTTCCGTCAGCGGGCTCACCTCGAAGAGCACTGCCCGCTTCGACACCAGGCTGTTGCAGTGGTTGCAGAAGTAATCCACCGCGCCGCAGGCCTTGAGCCGCTCCAGCTCCTGCCGGCAGGTCGGGCAGAGCGCCCGGATCTGGTAACGGGCCTGGCACTGACCACAGGTAGTCTCGCGGCTGCGGCTGTCCAGCTCGCCCTGGCAGGCAGGGCAGACAAGTTGACTCATGGTTGACTCCTTGCAAAGTGAATGTGTACTGGGCGACCCCACTGCACATTCCCCTCCCCTTCAATAGACCACTAGAAAAGCGGCTGCCGGTGAGGGCAGCCGCTGGGCCTTATTTCTTGGCTTTGGCCTTGAGCAGGCGCTTGCGCTGGCGCTCCTGGCTCAGGGTCAGGGTGTTCTTCTTGCCCTCGAACGGGTTGACCGACTCCTGGAACTCGACTCGAACCGGCGTCCCCATGATCTTCAACGACTTGCGGAAGTAGTTGATGAGGTAGCGCTTGTAGGAGTCCGGCAGGTCGTTGAGCTGGTTGCCGTGGATCACGATGCGCGGCGGGTTGTAGCCACCGGCGTGGGCGTACTTCAGCTTGACCCGGCGACCGTTCACCATGGGCGGCTGGTGGTCTTCCTGCGCCATCTGCATGATGCGGGTCAGCATGGCGGTGCTGGTACGGCGGGTGGCGGACTGGTAGGCCTCCTGGATGGATTCGAACAGGTGGCCGACGCCGCTGCCGTGCAGGGCGGAGATGAAGTGCACGCGGGCGAAGTCGATGAAGCCCAGACGACGATCGAGCTCGTTCTTGACGTCCTCTTTCACCTTCTGATCCAGACCGTCCCACTTGTTCACTACCAGCACCACGGAGCGGCCGGTGTTGAGCACGAAACCGAGGATGCTGAGATCCTGATCGGTGATGGTCTCCTGGGCGTCGATCACCAGCAGGCAGACGTTGGCATCTTCAATCGCCTTGAGGGTCTTGATGACGGAGAACTTCTCCACCGTCTCGTGCACCTTGCCGCGACGACGCACGCCGGCGGTGTCGATGATGACGTACTTCTGCTCGTCGCGTTCCATCGGGATGTAGACGGAGTCGCGGGTGGTGCCCGGCATGTCATAGACGATGACCCGATCTTCACCCAGCATGCGGTTGGTCAGGGTCGACTTGCCGACGTTGGGACGACCGACGATGGCGAACTTGATTGGCAGGTCGGCGAACGGGGTCTCCTTTGTGTCCTCCTTGGTGTCGAGTTCACCGGCAGCCACCATGCGCAGCAGGGCCTCTTCGTCGAAGTCTTCCTCTTCTTCATCCAGCTCGGCTTCTTCGCCGGCGGCTTCGACCAGGGTCTCCAGATGGGGGGCCAGTGCCAGCTCGAGCAGGCTCAATACGCCGCGACCGTGGGCGGCCGCCATCTGGTAGACCTCGCCCAGGGCCAGACCGTAGAACTCGGAGACGGCGGAGTCGCCGTCGATGCCGTCGGTCTTGTTGGCCACCAGAAACACCTTCTTGTGGGTCTTGCGCAGGTGCTCGGCGATGGCCTGATCCGCCGCGGTCAGACCGGCGCGGGCATCCACCATGAACAGCACCACATCGGCCTCTTCGATGGCCAGCAGGGACTGCTCGGCCATCTTCAGCTCGATCCCCTCTTCGGTGCCGTCGATACCACCGGTATCCACCACGATAAATTCCAGCTCGCCCAGCTTCGCCTGGCCATATTTGCGATCCCGGGTCAGACCGGGGAAGTCGGCCACCAGGGCGTCCCGGGTACGGGTCAGGCGGTTAAACAGGGTGGATTTCCCCACGTTGGGGCGGCCCACCAGGGCTACTACAGGAGTCATAAAAGCCTCATTCTCAAGACGACAAAGGCTCCGGGTCCGAAGACCAGGAGCCGGATATTCACATTATCGGGCGATCAGGGACGCTTGACAGCGTACAGCTTGCCGCCACGGCTCTGCACATACAGGGTGTCACCGTCCACCAGGGGGGCGGCGTACAGACCACTGCTGTCGAGCTGCTGCATGGCCTTGATGGACCCGTCGGTCCGATCCAGCCAATACAGGTAACCTTCCACATCGCCGACCACCACATAGTCACCCATGATGACGGGGGCGGTCACGGTGCGGTTTTCCAGCTGGGTGTTGGACCACAGCTCGAGACCGTTGCGACGGTCGACCGCAAACAGATGGCTGCGGCTGTCGGTCAGCACGATGGCATTGCCGGTCACCGCCATGTCGCGGTAGCCGGAATACTTGCGCTTCCACACTTCGTCTCCGCTCATCAGCTTGCGCGCCATCAACTGGCCATTATACGCGATGGCATAGAGCTCATCGCCGGCGATGAGCGGCGTGGCATCCACGTCCACCATGCGGTCGAGCTCGGTGGCGCCGCGCGGGTCGGCCACCTTGGACTGGCGCACCGGCTGGCCGTTGCTCAGCAGGGCGATGCCCACCTTGCCATCGGCGCGGCCGTACAGCACGGCGCCGTTGGTGATGATGGGGGCACCGGCGCTGCGCAGGGTCAGCGGCGGCTGCTCTTCCGCCAGGGTCCACTGCAGCTTGCCCTCGTCGGTATCAAGCGCCACCAGGCGACCCGAGGTGGTCAGTACCACCACCCGGCCATCCTCGACGGCGGGGCTCGCCACCACTTCACCCGGTACCGTGGTCTGCCACAGCACTTCCCCGTTCTCTTCGTTCAGGGCGTAGACCACCCCGTTCTCGGAGCCCAGGAACAGCTTGCCGTAGCGGGAAACCAGGCCACCGGAGAGGCGGGCGCTGCGCTTGTCGGCGTTGATCGGCAGATCCGCCAGATCGACGCTCCACAGCTCCTTGCCGCTTTCGCGGTCAAAGGCGGTGACGTCACCGTCGCGGGCCGCCGCATAGATGCGCTCCTCTTCCACCACCGGCTTGAGCTGGGAGTAGAAGTCACCGATGCCGTCACCCACCGAGGAGGACCAGGCGGTATCGGCGGTGAACGCGGACTCGACCTTGGGCAGCGGAGCCATGGGGTTGAGATCCTCTTCCGAACTGAACAGGGAGCAACCCTGCAGGGCGAAGGAGACCGCAGCCCCCAACGCCACCATCTTGAACAGATTACGCATCCGGAGCCTCACCCGTGGTCACCGCTGGCAACGCCAGATCGTCCATCTTCAGCTTGAGCTCGGCGCTGCTCTGCAGACCGCCGGCATCGGCCGCCGCCTGATAGGCATCGCGAGCCTCTTCGCTCTTGCCCTGCTTTTGCAGGATGTCGCCGCGCACTTCGGCCACCTGGGCCTTGAAGGCGTCGTTGTTGATCTTGCCAAGCTGGGCCAGCGCTTCATCGGCCTTGCCCTGATCGTTCAGCACCCGGGCCAGACGCAGAGCAGCGATGGGACGAATGCTCTCGTCACCGCTGGTAGCCACCTGGGTCAGCTGCTCGGCAGCCAGATCCAGCTTGTCCGCCTTGACCGCGGCCGCCGCCAGTTGCAGCGCCGCCAGCTCGGCGTAGGAGTCGCCCTTGTGGGCGCTGATGAAGCTTTGTGCCTGCTCGAAGCCGGCCGCGTCACCCTTGGCCAGCTGGGCGCTCATCTCGTTGTAAGCCTGGGAGGCGGCTTCCTGGGTGGTCTGCTGATGCTCGTTGTAGTAGCGCCAGCCAAAGAGTCCAACCAGACCGATAACAGTTCCTGCGATCACCGAGGTTCCGTTCTCTTTCCACCAGTTCTTGATGACCTCAACCTGTTGTTCTTCGGTGGTATAAACTTCCACAGCTTACTCTCCTTTCGCTGCCAGCAGGGCAATGGCGGCGTCGACCGTGACGGTCTGTTGCTCGGCCTGGCCACGCAGATATTTGATGGTGATCTCCCCGTTTTGCACCTCGGTCTCGCCAAGGATCAGGGCAATGGCCGCGCCGCTCTTGTCGGCACGCTTGAGTTGTTTCTTGAAGTTGCCGCCGCCGCAGTGGCTCATCAGGCGCAAGTCAGGCAGGGCATCGCGCAGCCGCTCGGCCAGCTGGAAACCGGCCTGTTCAGTGCCCTCACCCACCATGCAGAGATAGACATCCACCGCCGGGCGGATGTCGGCATTGAGTTCGAGGGTTTCCAGCATCAGCACCAGACGCTCCATGCCCATGGCAAAGCCCACCGCCGGGGTCGGCTGACCGCCCAGCTGCTCCACCAGGCCGTCGTAGCGGCCACCGGCACAGACGGTGCCCTGGGCACCCAGGCTGTTGGTGACCCACTCGAACACGGTGAGGTTGTAGTAGTCGAGGCCGCGCACCAGACGCTCGTTCACCTCGTACTTGATGCCGGCAGACTCGAGCAGGCGCTTGAGCCCCTCGAAGTGGGCCAGGCTCTCTTCGCCCAGGTGATCGAACAGACGCGGTGCGCCCACCAGAATGGCTTGTACCTTCTCGTCCTTGGAGTCGAGCACCCGCAGCGGGTTGCTGTACATGCGACGCTGGCTCTCTTCGTCCAGCTGATCCTTGTACTGCTCCAGGTAGGCCACCAGCGCATCGCGGTAGGCGGCACGCTCGGCACTCTGACCGAGGGTGTTGAGCTGCAGGGTCACGTGTTCGCTGATGCCGAACAGACGCCACAGGCGGTGAGTCAGCATGATGAGCTCGGCATCGATGTCCGGCCCGTTGATGCCAAACAACTCGACCCCGAACTGGTGGAACTGGCGATAACGGCCCTTCTGGGGGCGCTCGTGACGGAACATGGGGCCCATGTACCACATCCGGCGTTCCTGGTTGTAAAGCAGACCGTGCTCGATACCGGCACGCACGCAGCTGGCGGTCCCTTCCGGACGCAGGCTCAGGCTGTCGCCGTTGCGGTCTTCAAAGGTGTACATCTCTTTTTCGACCACGTCGGTCACTTCACCGATGGCGCGCTTGAACAGATGGGTCTGCTCGACAATCGGCATGCGCACTTCGCTGTAGCCATAGCTGGCCACGACCTGGCGCAGGATCTGTTCTACTTTCTGCCATACCGGGCTCTGCTCCGGCAGGCAATCATTCATACCGCGAATAGCTTGGATCTGTTTTGCCACGTTGATACTCGAGAAAAAGAGGTAAAATTTGGCCGCATTATAGGGATTTTCGACCCCGAGGTAAAATCAGGGTATTCCAATGCGGGATGTAAAATCAGCAACCTAAAGACAGGGCCACCCTGAGTGGCCCTTGGTTGCTCAACCCTCGTCCACCTGGATCTGGTTGGCCGGATCCAGCATGGCGGCCCGGGCGCGAATGCGGCGCTCCAGGGTCGGAATGAGGTCCTTGTTGTCGAGCCGGTCGACCCGCTGGCCCCCTTCGTAGAAGGCGCTCTTGTTGGCCGCACCGGCGAGGCCCAGATCGGAGACCAGCGCCTCCCCCGGACCGTTCACCACGCAGCCGATGATGGAGACATCCATCGGAGTGATGATGTCTTCGAGCCGCTCTTCCAGCGCATTGACGGTGCCGATGACGTCGAACTCCTGGCGGGAGCAGGAGGGACAGGCGATGAAGTTGATGCCGCGGGAACGGATGCGCAGGGACTTGAGGATGTCAAAGCCCACCTTGATCTCTTCCACCGGATCGGCCGCCAGCGAGATGCGCAGGGTGTCGCCGATGCCTTCGCTCAGCAGCATGCCCAGACCGATGGCAGACTTCACCGCGCCGGCGCGAAAACCACCCGCTTCTGTGATGCCCAGATGCAGCGGCTGCTCGATCTGCTTGGCCAGCAGGCGATAGGCGCCGACCGCCAGGAAGACGTCGGAAGCCTTGACGCTCACCTTGAAATTGTCGAAGTTCAGGCGATCCAGATAATCCACGTGGCGCATGGCCGACTCGAGCAGCGCCTCGGGGGTGGGTTCGCCATATTTTTCCTGGATGTCCCGCTCCAGCGAGCCGCCGTTGACGCCGATGCGGATCGGGATGTTGTAGTGGCGGGCACAGTCCACCACGGCGCGCACCCGCTCCTCGTTGCCGATGTTGCCCGGGTTGATGCGCAGGCAATCGGCGCCGTATTCGGCCACTTTCAGGGCGATGCGGTAGTCGAAGTGGATGTCGGCCACGATGGGGATGCGGGTCTGCTGCTTGATGAGCTTGAACGCTTCCGCCGCCTCCATGGTGGGGACTGAGACCCGGACTATGTCGGCACCGACCCGCTCGATCCGCTGGATCTGCTCGACGGTGGCGGCCACGTCCGTGGTCTTGGTGTTGGTCATGGTCTGTACCGTGATGGGGGCATCGCCCCCGACCGGTACGTTGCCGACCATGATCTGCCTGGATTTACGACGAATGATGGGAGATTCGTGAGCGGACATGGCGGACAGATTACTCCTGCGGCAGTGAGAGGCGAGCAGTCCGGCCGTTGTTGTAACGGCTCATGTCGATGGACTTGCCCTTGTATTCGATATTGATGGCCATGGGCGCACCAATGATGAATTTGAGCGGCTCGGGTCCTTCCAGTACCAGTTCGTCATTGGCCTTCTTGAGGCCGCTGAACAGGGTCTTGCCATTGGCATCCTTGACGTCCAGCCAGCAGTCGGCGGTGAAGCTCATCTTGAGCTGGGGCACCTTGGCAGGCTCGCTCGCGGCAGTGTCGTCAGCCGGTTGCGTGGCGGCAGCGGCAGATGTCTCGGCAGTGGTGGTCGCCACGGCGCTGCTGGCATCCGCCGGCAGAGTGGTTGCAGCGGCATCGCTCACCACGGGGGCTACGGCAGCGTCTGCGGCGGCGGAAGCGGCAGGAGCCAGTACCGGCTCGGCAACATCGACGGCCGGAGTGGCGCTCGGAGTATTGGTGTTGCGGGCTGCGCCCATTTCGGTCGCGGCCAGGGCCTCGTCACCGGCGGAGCGACGCGCCGTGCTCTGCCACCACCAGACGACGGAGAGGGCGATCAGCACCAGGATCACCAGCCAGGTGACAACCTTGAGGCGGCTGTCGTTGGCCTGCTGACGGGAGCGGCGGGAGAAGCTCTGCATGTCGATGTTGTCGGGCGGCGTCAGGCCCAGCTTGTCATAAGCGGCGAGGATGGTCTCTTCCGGAATACCGACCAGCTTGGCATAGGTACGCAGATAGCCGCGGATGAAGGTATGGGAGGTATGTTTGTCATACGTATCCGATTCGATCGCGGCAATCAGGGTCAGACGAAGGTGAATGCGGGACGCAACCTGTTCTCGCGTCCAGCCGAGCTGTTCACGGGCGTTGCGCAGCAGCTGGCCTGGGCCAACTGCCTGGGAGTCGTCTTGGAAATCGTGTGGCTGTTCAGTAGTCATTGGCTAAGTAACGCTTGGCTTGTTGCGAAGTGGGATATTGCCTTACCAGCTCAGTCCCGAATTGGTGAAGTAGTGCCGGTTTGTCCATGGCCTGCGCCAGCCGCAATCTCAACCAGAGACTGTTCTCGTTCTCGTCCGATACATCGGCAAAACGGGCGAGATAGGCCTGCACATCAGGCAGCTTGCCATCTTTCATGGAAAGCTCCGCCATGTCCAGCAATAACCTTGGATTGCGGGGATTATACCCCAAGGCCAAGCGATAGTACTCGCTTGCTTTATCATTTCTGCGATTTTGCGCGGCGCAAAGTGCCGCGTTTTCATAGGTATCGGCGATCTTGATGTAGTTCGGCTGGCTGACGGCCTGCAGGAAGGCTTTCTCCGCCTCGTCGAAACGACCGCGATTGCAAAGGAAGGCGCCATAGTTGTTCATCGCGTCAGCATTGGACGGATCCACGGCAAGGGCTTTCTGGTAACTGGCTTCGGCTGCCTTGTAATCTTGCACCTGCTGGTAGAAGTAGGCAAAACCGATGTAAACCTGAGGATTGGCGGCATCGTACTGGAGGGCGCGATCAAGGTTGAACTTGGCCTGCTCGGCGTTGCCCTGCTGCAGATACTGGATGCCCAAATCCAGACGGGTCTGGGCTGCCGCCTTGAGGTCGGGACCGACCTCACGCTGGGTGGAATTCTGGCCAGCGTAAGTGGTCTCGGTAACACAGCCTGGCAGCGCACAGAGCGCTGCCACTACGATCAATGTACGTGTATCCATTCCCTGACTATACAATGGCTTAGCAAGTTAAACCATTTTGACGGAAATCCCATCCTGTTGCATCCGATTTTTCATGGTGCGCTTGGTGCGATCGATCACCTCCCCCACCAGCTGACCGCAGGCGGCATCGATGTCGTCACCACGGGTCTTGCGGACGATGACGGTGAAGCCGTACTCCATCAGTACCTTGGAGAAACGGTCGATGCGACTGTTGCTCGGCTTGCCGTAAGGGTTGCCCGGGAAGGGGTTGAACGGGATCAGGTTGATCTTGCTCGGGGTGTCCTTGAGCACCTTGGCCAGTTCGTGGGCATGCTGCATGTCGTCATTGATGTGATCGAGCAGCACATACTCCACCGTGACCCGGCCGCCGTTGGCGTTGGACTTGCCGAGGTAGCGACGCACACCGGCCAGGAAGGCTTCGATGTTGTACTTGTCGTTGATCGGCATGATCTCGGAGCGCAGTTTGTCGTTGGGAGCGTGCAGGGAGATGGCCAGCGCCACGTCGATCTGGTCGCCCAGCATGTCCAGTGCTGGCACCACGCCGGAGGTGGAGATGGTGACCCGGCGCTTGGAGATGCCGTAGCCGTAGTCATCCATCATCAGGCGCATGGCCGGCACCACGTTGGCGAGGTTGAGCAGCGGCTCGCCCATGCCCATCATCACCACGTTGGTGATGGGACGCTTGCCGCCGACGATCTTGGCGGCGCGCCACACCTGACCGATGATCTCGGAGACTTTCAGGTTGCGGTTGAAGCCCTGCTGGGCGGTGGAGCAGAACTTGCACTCCAGGGCGCAGCCCACCTGGGAAGAGACACACAGGGTCGCCCGATCGTCCTCGGGGATGTAGACGGTCTCCACCTCCTGGCCGCCAACCTGCAGCGCCCACTTGATGGTACCGTCGGAGGAGCGCTGTTCGCGGCTCACTTCCGGCGCCCGGATCTCGGCGATCTCCTTGAGACGCTCGCGCAGCACCTTGTTGACGTTGTTCATCTGATCGAAATCATCACAACCAAAGTGATAAATCCACTTCATTACCTGATCTGCCCGGAACGGCTTCTCGCCCAGTTCGACGAAGAAGGCACGCATGGCATCCCGATCGAGATCCAGCAGGTTGGTTTTTGTTTCGCTCATCAAGGGCCTCAGCTCACACACTTCATAAATTATCGGCTGACCTACGTCAGGGGGCGGCATTGTACAAATTATGGGTCCGGCTTTCCACCTGGAGAATAAGGGGATATTGACCGAATGACCAAAAAACAAAAGGGAGCCGAGGCTCCCTTGAGATTCTGCTGACGAAAATCAACCGCGCGGGCAGATCTCGGCGTCAGAGAAGAAGTAGGCGATTTCACGAGCGGCAGAGGCCGGCGCATCGGAGCCGTGCACGGCGTTGCGATCGATGCTCTCGGCGTAGCAGGCGCGCAGGGTGCCGGCCAGGGCCTCTTTCGGGTTGGTGGCGCCCATGATTTCACGGTGACGACGGATGGCTTCTTCGCCTTCCAGCACCTGGATCATGACGGGGCCGGAGGTCATGAAGCTGACCAGACCATCATAGAAAGGCTTGCCCTGGTGCTCGGCGTAGAAACCGGCGGCTTGTTCGCTGCTCATGTGCAGCATCTTGGCGGCGATGACTTTCAGGCCAGCGCTCTCGAAACGGTTGTAGATGGCACCGATCAGGTTCTTGCTGACGGCGTCCGGCTTGATGATGGAGAAGGTACGTTCGATGGCCATTGAGATCTTTCCTTAACTACAGAGATTTATTGTTAGAATCCATGTTCGGCGGCGATTATACGTAAACAAAAACCGAAATAACACACAGAAAAGCAACTTTTTATTAAACAATTCCATCCCTAAAACAACATCACCACTCATCTTGGCCCAGGCCGGCAGGAAAAAATGTGCGCTTGCGCACGATCACCATGCTAACCCCCTGAAACATTGGCTATTGCCCATCTTCTGCAATATGGGAAAGGGCACCCGCAGGTGCCCTTGATGTGGTCCTCTCAGCGGGTTTCCGCCAGCAGGGTGTGGGCGATGGTGCGCATTCCCAGGGTATTGGCCCCCGGTGCCCACAGATTGTCGCCGTTGTCGCTGAAGCAGGCAGCGAGATCCACGTGCAACCAGCCTCGCCCTTCGTTGCCCACGAAGCGGGAGAGGAATCCGGCCGCATTGGAGGCGCCGCCCGGGCCACCGCCCGGCACGGGGCGGCTGTTGGCGGTGTCAGCATAGTGGGACGGACACTGCTGGCTGTGCCAGGGCTCCAACGGCAATGGCCAGGCAGGCTCTTGCTCCGCATCCGCATAGGCCATGGCGCGGCTCACCAGCCCCTTGTCGAGGCCAAACAGCGCGTTGTAGCGTCCACCCAGCGCCATCACAGCCGCCCCGGTCAGAGTGGCGGCGTCGATGACCAGCGGCGCGCCGGATTCGCCGGCCAGTTGCAGACCGTCGGCCAGCACCAGGCGCCCCTCGGCGTCGGTGTTGACTATCTCCACCGTGGTGCCGTTTTTGTAGGTGAGGATGTCACCCAGCTTGTAGGCGTGACCCGAGACCAGGTTCTCGGCGCAGCAGAGGATGAGCTTCACCCGCTTGTCGAGGCCGCGCAGGATGGCCAGCGCCAGCGCGCCGGTGACGATGGCGGCGCCGCCCATGTCGTGCTTCATGGTCAGCATGCCCTGGGAGGTCTTCATGGAGTAGCCGCCGGAGTCAAAGGTGATCCCCTTGCCCACCAGGGCCGCGGCCACCGGGGCCTTGGGATCCCGGCCTGGATTGAAGTCCAACTCCAGCAGCACGGGCTCGCGCTCGCTGCCACGACCGACCTGGTAGAGACCGACCCAGCCCGCCTGTTGCAGCGCCTCCCCCTTGAGGATGCGATGGCTGATCTTGTCGGGGGCCAGCTCGGTGAGGAAGGCGGCAGCTTCGACCGCCAGCTCCAGCGGCCCCAGCTGCTCGGGGGTGGCATTGGTCATCTCTCGCACCCAGCGCCCGCACAGCCAGCGCGCCTCCAGCTCCTCCCTGTCCTCCTCGGACGAGGTGGCCCACTGCAGCGCCACTTCCGCCTTGGGTGTCTGCAGCCCCTGGGCAAAGGCCCATTGCTGCTCACGCTCCCAGTGACCGGCCAGCACCACCTGCTGGATCCCCTGGCTGCACAGGCGTCGCGCCGCCTGCTGGATGTCCAGCAAGGGGGTGGCGGTTACCAGATGGATCACCATGCCATCGGCGCGGTGAGAGAGCAGAGCCCCCTCCCCCCACTCGGCCGGTGCAAACTCTCGGCTCAACCAGACGTTCATGCGCCCACCTCCTGCAACCAGCGGGTGACAGATAATACGCAGGCCGTGGCGCTGTTCGCCGATTGTCCAAAGCCTTCACCAAATGCTTGATTCAGCCAGACTCTCATTCACTCACCTCCTGCAACCAGCGAGCGATGGTACGCAGACCGTGGCCCTTGGCACCGGTCGCCCACAGATCGTTGCCCGATTTTTGATAGGAGGCGGCCAAGTCCAGGTGTACCCAGCCCTTGCCTTCGTCACGCACGAAGCGCGACAGGAAGGCGGCTGCCGTGGTGGCACCAGCGGTGCCTTCGGCGGATGCCACGTTGCCCAGCTCGGCAAAGGCAGAGGTGAGCTGGCCCGCGTGCCATGGCTCCAGCGGCAGCGCCCAGGCCTGCTCGTTTTCGGCTTTGGCGGCCGCCAGCGCGCGCGCCTGTTCGGCCTCATCGAGGGCAAACACGGCGTTGTAGTCGCGACCCAGCGCAGTCTTGGCGGCGCCGGTCAGGGTAGCGGCGTCGAGGATGTAGGCTGCCCCGCTTTCGCTGGCGGCCAGCAGGCCATCGGCCAGCACCAGACGGCCTTCCGCGTCGGTGTTCTGGATCTCGACCGAGATGCCGTTGCGATAGGTGAGGATGTCGCCGAGCTTGAAGGCGTGGCCGGAGACCAGGTTCTCGGCGCAGCAGAGGATCAGCTTGACCCGTTTGTCGAGGCCACGGCTGATGGCCAGCGCCAGCGCGCCGGTCACCATGGCGGCGCCACCCATGTCGGATTTCATCGGCAGCATGTTGTCGGAGGACTTCATGGAGTAGCCACCGGAATCGAAGGTGATCCCCTTGCCCACCAGCGCTGCCAGCACGGGAGCGTTGGCATCCCCGGTCGGGTTGTAGTCGAGCTCGAGCAGCACCGGCTCGCGCTCGCTGCCACGGCCCACCGACCAGATCCCGATGTGACCGGCCTCCTGCAGCGCCTCCCCGGCGGTAATGCGGGCAGTCACCTTGTCACCGGCGAGGCTGCGAATGAGCAACAGGGCGGACTCCGCCAGGCTCATGGGATAGATCTCCTGCGGGCAGCCGTTGGTCACCTCGCGCACCCAGCGAGCCGCTTTGAGCAGGGCTTCCAGCTCACGGGCCTCCTGTGCTGACTGCTCACCAAAGTCGAGCTCGCGCACACCCTTGGCGGCATAGAAGCCCTGGGCGAAGGCGTAGCGACGCTCCCGATCCCAGCCCTCACCCACCAGCTTGACGCGCTTGATGCCGCTCGACTCGAGGCGTCTGGCCCCGCGCTGGATGGCGCGCAGCGCCTCCTTCTCCTGGCCGCCGCTGCCCAGATGGAGATGGGCTTCGTCGCCGTTGAAACTGAGCAGGGCACCCTCGCCCCAGTGGGCGGCAGCAACCTGGGAAGACAACCGTACGTTCATCATGTCAGCCATGTTCTCTTGCTTCCTTTTTATTGGCACTTTCATCAACGAATAGGGAGATCGCGGGCACAAAAAAGGCCGCGCCCTCAAGGGTCACGGCCTTCACCATATCATTACTGCACCACGAGATGCTGCACGCGCAATTCACTCATGTGTAATTAAGGGGTCATCAGTGGCGCTCAGACGCCAGATTCAGGGTGTACTTGGGCAGTTCCACCACCAGATCCTCATCCGCCAGTCTGGCCTGGCAGCTGAGACGGGATTCCGGCTCCAGTCCCCACGCCTTGTCCAGCATGTCGTCTTCCAGCTCGTCGCTCGGCTCGAGGGAGTCGAACCCTTCCCGCACCACACAGTGGCAGGTGGTGCAGGCGCAGGACTTCTCGCAGGCGTGCTCGATCTCGATGCCGTTGCGCAGCGCGATGTCCAGAATGGTTTCACCGGTCGCGCCTTCGAGGGCCGCGCCGTCCGGACAGAGCTCGGGATGGGGCAGAATAATCAGTTTTGGCATATTACACCTTGTTGACGTTTTGTCCGGTCAGCACCTTGCGGATGGAGGCATCCATCCGGCGGGCTGCAAATTCACCACTGGCAGCGTCCGCCGCCTCGATGGCCTCTTTGATCTGGTTGGTGGTACCCGTGCTGCGCATGGTCAGCAGATGATTGATCGCAGCATCCAGCTCGGCCCGCTCGGCGGCGCTCAACAGCGCTTCGCCATCGGCGGCCAGCGCGGCGTTGAGGCTCTCGACCACCCGGTCGGCCTCGACCTGCTGCTCCGCCAGCATGCGGGCGTCCATGTCCTGCTGGGCATTGGCGATGGAGGCGCTCAGCATGTTGAGGATGTCGTCTTCCCCCAGCCCGTAGGAGGGCTTGACCTGGATCTCGGCCTGCACGCCGGAGGATTTCTCCATGGCGCTGACCGACAGCAGACCGTCCGCATCCACCTGGAAGGTGACGCGAATGTGGGCCGCCCCCGCCGCCATGGGTGGAATGCCGGTCAGGGTGAAGCGGGCCAAGGATCGGCAATCGGCCACCAGCTCGCGCTCCCCCTGCACCACGTGGATCGCCATCGCAGTCTGGCCGTCCTTGAAGGTGGTGAACTCCTGAGCGCGGGCCACCGGAATGGTGGTGTTGCGCGGGATCACCTTCTCGGCGAGGCCGCCCATGGTCTCAAGGCCCAGAGAGAGCGGAATGACGTCCAGCAGCAGCATCTCGGCATCGGGCTTGTTGCCCACCAGGATGTCGGCCTGGATGGCGGCACCGATGGCCACCACCTTGTCGGGGTCGATACTGGTCAGTGGCGTGCGCTGGAAGAACTCCCCCACCAGCTCGCGCACCAGCGGCACCCGGGTCGAGCCACCGACCATCACCACTTCCAGCACCTCTTCCTGTTCGAGACCCGCATCGCGCAGGGCGCGGCGACAGGCCAGCAGGGTGCGTTTGACCAGTGGCTGGATCAGCTGGTCAAACTGGCTGCGGGTGACAGAGCCCTGCCAACCGGCAAAGGCGCAGGCAACGGTATCGGCATCGGTGAGACCATGCTTGACGGCGGCGGCGGCGTCCAGCAGCTCGCGCTGGGTACGGGCATCGAGCTGACCGGACAACCCAGCTTGCTCTTTCAGCCAGTCCGCCAGCAGGTGATCGAAATCATCGCCACCGAGGGCCGAGTCGCCGCCGGTGGCCATCACCTCAAACACCCCGCGATGCAGACGCAGAATGGAGATGTCGAAGGTACCGCCACCCAGGTCGTAGACGGCGATCACCCCTTCCTGACCGGAGTCGAGGCCATAGGCGATGGCGGCGGCGGTCGGTTCATTGAGCAGGCGCAGCACGTGCAGACCGGCCAGTCTGGCCGCATCCTTGGTGCCCTGGCGCTGGGCGTCGTCGAAATAGGCGGGCACTGTGATCACCACACCGTCGAGATCGCCACCCAGGGCGGCGGCGCCCCGCTCGGCCAGTTTTTTCAGGATCTCAGCCGAGACCTGCACCGGGTTGACCAACCCCTGACGGGTCTGCAGCTGCGGCATGCCGTTGTCGGCCGCCACGAACTCGTAGGGCTGCTGGCGGGTATCGATGTCGGCCAGCGCCTTGCCCATCATCCGCTTGGCCGAGACGATGGTGTTGTGGGGATCGAGGGCGGCCTCGCGCTTGGCATCGAAGCCGACCCGGATGGTGTCGGCCTGGTAATGCACGACGGAGGGCAGTAGATCACGCCCCTGCTCGTCACAGAGGGTGTCGGCCTGACCGCTGCGCACGGCGGCGACCAGCGAGTTGGTGGTGCCAAGGTCGATGCCGACGGCACGCTTGTGCTGATGAGGTGCGGCGCTCTGGCCGGGCTCGGCGATTTGCAGTAATGCCATGGGTAATCAAACTTCCAGCGTTAAAGGATCAAGACTCGAACAGGGAGTCTTCGAATCGTTCCAGCTCCTCGAGGAGCTTGTCGACAAACTTGAGTTTGCGAACACAATCAGCCGCTCGCGGATCCTCGCCTGTGGTGAGGGCCTGGGTCAGCTGCTGCATCAACAACTGGTGATCATGCCTGATCTCCTGGCGAAAATCCTTGATGGTCCGCTCAGGGTCGGCTTCGCCTTTCAGATCGGCCAGCCGCTCGCGCCACTCCAGTTGCTGCATCAGGAAAGCGGGATCTTGCAGCGTCTGTTGCTCGCCGCGGATATCGGTACCACGCAGGGAGAGCAGGTACTCGGCTCGGCGCAGGGGCGCCTTGAGGGTAGTGAAGGCATCGTTGATCTGGGCGGCACGTTGCACCGCGGCCAGCTGTTCCCGCTCGGGAGCCGTGGCAAAACGATCGGGATGGAACTGGGTTTGCAACTGACGGTAGGTATCCGCCAACTGACGGGTATCGAGCTCGAAGCCTTCCACCAGCCCAAACAGCTCGAAATGATTCATGCAGACCTCTTAGACCCTGATGCGACCGCCGTCCTGCTCGCCCTCGGCAAACGGGACGGCGTGGTTGAACTGGCCGTGGCCGGCCGGTTCAACACATGCGCAATCAGGTGTAGCAAACATCTCAGACACTGAAGCTTTCGCCGCAACCACACTCGCCCTTGGCGTTGGGGTTGTTGAACTGGAAGCCCTCGTTGAGGCCCTCCTTGACGAAGTCCAGCTGGGTACCATCCAGGTGTATCAGGCTCTTGGCATCGACGATGATCTTGACGCCGTCCTGCTCGAATACCTGATCTTCATCCGCCAGCTCGTCGACAAATTCGAGCACGTAGGCAAGACCGGAACAGCCGGTGGTCTTGACGCCGAGGCGCAGGCCGATGCCCTTGCCCCGGTTGGCCAGAAAAGAGGAAACCCGTGCCGCTGCGGCATCTGTCATGGTAATGGCCATACTGCGCTCCTGACCTTAGAGACCTTTCTTCTGCTTGTAATCGGCGATGGCGGCCTTGATGGCATCCTCGGCCAGAATGGAGCAGTGGATCTTCACCGGCGGCAGCGCCAGCTCTTCGGCGATGTCGGTGTTCTTGATGCCGGCGGCTTCGTCCAGGGTCTTGCCCTTGACCCACTCGGTCACCAGGGAGCTGGAGGCGATGGCGGAGCCACAACCATAGGTCTTGAACTTGGCATCTTCGATGATACCGTCGTCGCTGATCTTCAGCTGCAGCTTCATCACGTCACCACAGGCCGGTGCACCGACCATGCCGGTAGCGATGCTGGGATCGTTCTTGTCGAAGCCACCTACGTTACGGGGGTTCTCGTAGTGGTCGATTACTTTTTCACTGTAAGCCATATCTAACTCCTGCTAATTCCGTTGTTCACCAAATACTTGCTCTCTTGGCAAGGATCAGTGATGAGCCCATTCGACCGTGTTCAGATCGACGCCGTCCTTGTACATCTCCCACAGGGGAGACATCTCGCGCAGACGACCGATGGAGTCACGGATAAGCTTGATTGCGTAATCAATCTCTTCTTCGGTGGTGAAGCGACCCATGCTGAAACGGATGGAGCTGTGCGCCAGCTCGTCGTTCAGGCCCAGGGCGCGCAGCACGTAGGAAGGCTCCAGGCTGGCCGAGGTACAGGCAGAACCGGAAGAGACCGCCAGATCCTTGAGCGCCATGATCAGGGATTCCCCTTCCACATAGGCGAAGCTGACGTTGAGGTTGCCCGGCACGCGCTGTTCCAGGTCACCGTTGATGTAGACCTCTTCGATATCCTTGATGCCGTCCCACAGACGCTGACGCAGTGCCATGATGCGCTCACCCTCGCTCGCCATCTCTTCCTTGGCAATACGGAAAGCTTCGCCCATGCCGACGATCTGGTGGGTCGGCAGGGTGCCGGAACGCATGCCGCGCTCGTGGCCACCACCGTGCATCTGGGCTTCCAGGCGCACACGGGGCTTGCGGCGCACGTAGAGAGCACCAATGCCTTTCGGGCCATATACCTTGTGGGCGGATATGGAGAGTAGGTCAACCTTGAGCGCTTCCACGTCCACCGGAATTTTACCCACGCTCTGTACTGCATCCACGTGCAGCAGGATCTTGCGGGAGCGACACAGCTCGCCGATGGCGGCGATGTTCTGCACCACGCCGATCTCGTTGTTGACGTGCATGATGCTGACCAGGATGGTGTCATCGCGCAGGGCGCCTTCGATCTGCTCCAGAGTAAACAGGCCGTTGGGCATCGGCTCGAGGTAGGTCACCTCATAGCCTTCGCGCTCCAGCTGGCGGCAGGTATCCAGTACCGCCTTGTGCTCGGTCTTGGAGGTAACGATGTGCTTGCCCTTGCCGGCGTAGAAGTGGGCGACGCCCTTGATGGCCAGGTTGTTGGACTCGGTGGCGCCGGAGGTGAAGACGATCTCGCGCGGGTCGGCACCGATCAGCTCTGCCACTTGATTACGGGCCAGGTCGACCGCCTCTTCGGCTTGCCAGCCGAAACGGTGGGAACGGGAAGCTGGATTGCCGAACAGGCCATCCATGGTGAGACACTGCATCATTTTTTCTGCGACACGCGGGTCCACCGGACAGGTTGCCGAATAATCAAGGTAAATAGGCAGTTTCATGTTTTTCTCCGTTACAGCCTGGGTCATACATCGACCGGCTGTGGAAAGCACGTTTGTTTATAGTTGGACTTTCAAGCTCACATCGCCGCGTTCTGCCCGATCAACCAGGGACAACACGGTTTTCATCTGTTCGTCTTGCTTGCCGGCAATGCGGCGCACATCCGCCTGATCAACCAGCTCGGCCAGGGTGATATCCCCCAGGAAGCTGGAGATCCGCTCGCTCAGGTCACGCCACAAGGAGTGAGTAAGACACTGGGTGCCGCCGTGGCAGCCGCCCTTGCCGAGGCACTTGGTGGCATCCACCGATTCATCCACCGCAGTGATCACCTGACCGACCGAGATGGCATTCGGGGCCAGACCGAGGCGATAGCCGCCACCGGGGCCACGCACGCTGCTTACCAGGCCATGCTTGCGCAGGCGGGCAAACAGTTGCTCCAGATAGGACAAGGAGATGCCCTGGCGCTCTGAAATATCAGCCAGGGGCACGGGCCCCTGCTCTGCATGCAACGCCACGTCGAGCATGGCAGTCACAGCGTAACGTCCTTTTGAGGTCAGTCTCATATGCCTTACCATCTTGCGAACCAATCAATATGGGCATATGGTCACATACCCGACTAAAACAGTCAAGTATATGGTTGAGTAATTCAGTCGGGTTTAATCCTGCGGCCTGGGTTTTTGTACCGAGGTCAGAATGCCGCGCAGAATGTTGAGCTCCACCGCCTCCGGACGCGCCCGGTTGAACAGTCGACGCAACTTGTTCATCACCTGCCCCGGGTGGTCATCGGTGATGAAACCGGTCTTGAGCAGCGTCTGTTCCAGATGCTGATAAAAACCTTCCAGTTGATCGGCACTGGGATACTCCACTGCCATCCCGCTGTCGCCTGCTTGCTCTTGCTGCTGCAGCCAGTGCATGCGCACCTCATAACAGAGGGTCTGCACCGCCATGGCCAGATTGAGGGAGCTGTACTCGGGATTGGCCGGGATGGCCACGTGGTAGTGGCACTTTTGCAGCTCGTCGTTGGTGAGGCCGGTACGTTCACGGCCAAACACCAGCGCCACCGGATGCTGCATACCTTCAGCCACCAACTTCTCGCCCGCTTCGCGGGGATCCAGCATGGGCCAGCTCAGGGTGCGGGAACGGGCACTGGTACCGATCACCAGGCCGCAATCGGCGATGGCTTCATCCAGCGTCGCCACGACACGGGCATTGGCCAGGATGTCGCTGGCACCGGCAGCCAATGCATTGGCATTGCCATCGGGCAGGGCTTGCGGATCAACCAGCACCATCTGACTCAAGCCCATGGTCTTCATGGCGCGTGCCGCAGACCCCATGTTGCCGGTGTGAGAGGTGTTTACCAACACGATACGAATCTGATCCAACATGCCCAGTCAATCTTCAGTCAAAAATGGCGCGCAATTGTAACATAGCCAATCGCTATTTTGGCACCGTAAATGGCGCTCCATTTCACAACTATCGCGCCGGTTTGTAGAACAAAGCGGCATGAGGCGGGCACAAGGGCGGGCTAAACTTGGAGGATGGGAAGGTGAAAGAGGGGAGACCACATGTGCCCGCGCTGGCTTTATGAGAAGCTGCCGGCCTGCTATCTGCTGGCAGCCATCGGCATCATCGCACTCAGCCACTCCCCGCTGCTCTGGCTGGCGGGGGGCCTGCTGTTTGTCGCTGGGGCCGCCAGCTGGATGATGCGCTCCAGCTATCGGCGCACCGATCTGGTCATCTTCCCAAACAAGGTCTGGCTGCAGCCGGAGTGGTTCTACGAGGCCCAACCTTTCCTCTGGCTGGTGCTGGGGCTGCTGCTGTCACGCCAGCAAGGCGCCGGTGCCCTGCTGGCGCTGCTGCCCTGCCTCTGGGCCCTGCGCTGCCTGTGGGCCCGCAACCACTATCGCCATCATGCCGAGGGGCTAGCCTCACAGCTGAGACGCCACCCCACCCGCCGGCGCAGAATGCGCCTCTTGCGCTGAGCTGGCCCTGGCCTGCTCGATAAAGGTGGCGAGATCCATCAGCGGATAGCGCACCAGGCTCGGCAACCCGTCCAGATCCAGGCTGTCCATCAGGTTTTTCACCTCCAGTCCCAGCTCGGTATTGCCTTCAATCTTCAGCTTGCGCTGGAAGAAGAGGGAATCGGGGTCTTCCTTGCGACCGGCGATCAGGATGAGATCGTTGCTGCTGCCGCTAAAGCAGACATCGGCCTGTTCACAGTGACGGGCCACCACCAGCTTGCCCTCCTGTTCACTGATAAACCAGCACAGCTCGAGATCCGATACCTCGACCTTGAGCCACTTGCCGGCCAGAAATGCAAAGTCGCCATCGGCGATGGCCTCCTTGAAGACGCTGGCCAGCAGGCGCTCCATCAGATGCTGTTGCAGGGCAAAGGGCACCAGCTTGAGAGGGTGGCGCAAGAAGCGGGGGGCCTGTTCGACCAGGCGATGCTGCAGTTGTTTGAACACGATGAACTCCCAGTTTTTTACGCATTCAAACACAGGGTCGGCGCCATGATCCTGTTGGAAATCAAACTTGTGCCCACTTACCTCAAGAAGGGTAAAGCCACACAAAGCTGCCTCAGGTCAAAAAGTGGAAGGACGCCGGTGAATACAATCGGGCCACTTTTTTGCATTTTTGCCCTCTCGGAGCGTACCGATGGAATTACTCTGTCCGGCAGGCAGTCTGCCGGCACTGAAAACAGCCGTGGATAACGGGGCCGATGCCGTCTATATCGGCTTCAAGGATGACACCAACGCCCGCCATTTCGCCGGGCTCAACTTCACCGACAGCAAGCTGGAGAAAGCGGTCGACTACGTGCATCAACATGGCCGCAAGCTGCACATAGCCATCAACACCTTCGCCCACCCGGGCTCCGATGCCCGCTGGCAGCAGGCGGTGGACAAGGGCGCCGCACTGGGAGCCGATGCTCTGATCATCGCCGATCTCGCCGTGCTCGATTATGCCAGCCGCCGCTACCCGGATCTGGAGCTGCACCTCTCGGTGCAGGCCAGCGCCACCAATGCCGCCGCCATCTGCTTCTACCAGCAGCATTTCAACGTCGGACGAGTGGTGCTACCGCGCGTGCTCTCCATGCACCAGGTGAAACAGCTGGCCCGCGAGACCGACGTCGGCCTCGAAGTCTTCGCCTTCGGCAGCCTCTGCATCATGGCGGAGGGGCGCTGCTACCTCTCCTCCTACATGACCGGCGAGAGCCCCAACACCGTCGGTGCCTGTTCACCGGCCAAGTTCGTGCGCTGGGAAGAGACCCCAAGCGGCCTCGAGTCTCGCCTCAACGAGGTGCTGATCGACCGTTACGGCCCGGGGGAGAACGCCGGCTACCCGACCCTGTGCAAGGGGCGCTTCGAGGTGGACGGTCAGACCTACCACGCGCTGGAGGAGCCCACCAGCCTCAACACCCTGGGCCTGTTGCCCGAGCTGTTCCAGACCGGCATCCAGTCGGTCAAGATCGAGGGGCGCCAACGCAGCCCCGCCTACGTGGAGCAGGTGACCCGGGTCTGGCGCGCCGCCATCGACGCCTATCAGGCCAACCCAGAGGCCTATCGGGTCAAGGCCGAGTGGGATGCCCAGCTCGCCCGCGTCTCCGAGGGGAGCCAGACCACCCTCGGTGCCTATCATCGCCAGTGGCAATAAGGAGCCCTGTTCATGAAATTCTCTCTCGGCCCCCTGCTCTTCTACTGGCCCAAGGCCGACACCCATGGCTTCTATCAGGCGGCCGCCCAAAGCCAGGCCGACATCGTCTATCTGGGGGAAACCGTCTGCAGCAAGCGCCGCGAACTGAAAGTGGATGACTGGATTGCCCTCGCCCGTCAGGTGGCCGACTCAGGCAAGCAGGCGGTGCTCTCCACCCTGGCGCTCATCTCCGCCCCTTCCGAACTCAAGGAGGTGAAGCGGCTGGTCGACAACGGCGAGCTGATGATCGAGGCCAACGATCTGGGCGCGGTCCAGCTCGCCAGTGAGGCCGGGTTGCCGTTCGTCTGCGGCCCCGCCATCAACGCCTACAACGCCGATGTGCTGCGCATGCTGCTCAAACAGGGGATGCAGCGCTGGGTGATGCCGGTGGAGCTGTCGCGCGACTGGCTGGTGCAGCTCAATCAGGATCTCGGCCGCGTCCGCCAGCAGTTCGAGGTGGAGGTGTTCGCCTACGGCCACCTGCCGCTCGCCTATTCGGCGCGCTGCTTCACCGCCCGCTCCCTCGATCGGCCCAAGGACAACTGTGAACTGGCCTGCATCGACTACCCCACCGGCCGGCTCGCCAGCAGCCGCGAGGGGCAGAAGGTGTTCAACCTCAACGGCATCCAGACCCAGTCCGGTTACTGCTACAACCTGGGCAACGATCTGGCCGGCATGGAGGGGCTGGTGGATGTGGTACGGCTCTCCCCCGAGGGGTTGGATACTCTGACGATGCTGGAGCGCTTCAAGGCCAACGAACGGGGCCTGGCCCCCCTGCCCCTGCAACAAGAGCGGGACTGCAACGGCTACTGGCGCCAGATCCCCGGCATGATGCTGGCGCAGTGATTGCGCCCTTACTGGCGGGCACGGTGGTCACTTGCCGATGCAATGGCACCGTAAAGCCTGACACCCAAACAGCAAAAAGGCCTCGCTATGAGGCCTTTTCCATATCGTTCAAAGCAGCGACAACCAGCAGGATCAGGATGCCTGCTTGCTGCTCTTGCCCTGAGCACTCTGGGCGCCGGGCGGCAGGGGTTTGCGCGCCATCAGCTCCAGCTCGAGCAGGGCATATCTGTGCTCGATGAAGTCATACACGTTGTTGGCCAGCGCCAGCTTGAAGTAGCTGATGGCCTCCTTGCGGTTGCCCCTGGCCAGCTCGAACTTGCCAAGGTAGAAGTAGGTCTCGCACAGGCGCTCGGCGAGCTCCCGGTTGTCCTTCACCCCTTTCACCACATTGCCCATCAACTGGGTAGCGTTGAGCTCGCCGGTATAGAGGCGCACCAGATCCCAGTTCCAGGCGTCGTCGTCATACTTGTTGAGCCGCTCGCGCATCCGGCTCATGGCGGCCGGCGCATTGAGCTTCTGCTCGGCCAGATAGAGCCAGATCACCCGGTAGGGATCTTCCGGCTGCGCCTCGTAGAAGCGCTTCATATCGGCCGCGGCCAGCTCGGGGCGATTGCCGTAATAGAGCGCAATACCACGGTTCAGATAGGCATAGTCATAATCGGGAGCCAGCTCGAGGGCGGAATCAAATGCCTCGTAGGCTTCGTCATAATTCTGCTGTTGCACCAGATAGACGCCGATGAAGTTGTAGGCTTCGGCGAAATCCGGCTTCTCCCGCAGGGCACGGTTGAAATCCAGCCGCGCCAGAGAGCGCAAGCCTACCCGGTCAAACACGACAGCACGCTCATAAAACAGTTCGGCCCGTTGCTCGGTGGTCAATTCCATCTCACTGAGCATCTGCCCGAGTCGCGCCAACGCCAACTCGCTCTGGTAAGAGACCTGCAGGGGGGTCGCCAATACCAGTGAAGCGGGTTGTGGCTTGGGAACTTGAGGCGTTTGAACCTGACTGCTACTGCTGCAACCCCACATGGGGAGCAGCAACAGGATACCAAGGAGGTATCCAATCCCTTTCCTGACGTTCAATGAACACTCCGACGCTTACGCTTGACCCGGCATATGGTAAAGGTCAGCCGACACTTTGTCATGTGGCTGAGCCTCTCTCCCTCAAATAAATCAGGATTCGACAGGGTATCCGGCATCACACCAGCCCCGAAAGCCACCATCCACGCTGACCACCCGGCCGTAGCCCATCTTCTGCAGGTTCTCCGCCACCAGAATGGAGCGAAAACCGCCACCACAATAGAGGTAGAGCTCGGTGTCGGGATCCGGATAACGAGTCTCGATATCCCGCTCGATCACCCCGCGCCCGAGGTAGGTCGCGCCCGGCAGATGGCCCCTGGCCCACTCGCTCTCTTCCCGCACGTCGACCAGGTGAAAGGTACGCCCCTCCTCCTGCCAGCGCTTGATCTGGTGCACGTCGGTTTCCTGCACATGGGGGCGAATGGCCTCTACCAGCGCCAGAAAACGGGGATTGTGTTGCATGGCTTGCTCCTTGCCTCTTGGCCAATGGCCGTGGGTGAAACCGTCATAATGGCTCACCCAGATGATAAGAGAAAGGGCGCCTCGTGGCGCCCTTGTCATTTACGGCAGGATCTCTTGCTGATCCGCCCCCTCTTTTTCCACCTGGGTCGGCAGCATGTGCTCCCGCTTGACCCCGAAGAACATGGCGAACGAGCTCGCCACATAGATGGAGGAGTAGGTACCAAACGCCACACCGATCACCATGGCCACCGAGAAACCGTGGATCAGCGGACCGCCCTTGAGCAGCAGCGCCAGCACCACCACGAAGGTCAGGCCGGAGGTGATGATGGTCCGGCTCAGAGTCTCGGTCATGGAGAGATCCAGGATGTACTCGGTATCCCCCTTGCGCACCTTGCGAAAGTTCTCCCGCAGGCGGTCGAACACCACTATGGTGTCGTTCAGGGAGTAACCCACGAGCGTCATCAAGGCCGCCAGCACGGTCAGGTCGAACTCGTACTGGAAGTAGGCGAAGACGCCCAGGGTGATCACCACGTCGTGCACCAGGGAGAGGATGCCGCCCATGGCCAGACGCCACTCGAAGCGTACCGCCACGTAGATCATGATGCAGATGATGGAGGCCAGCATGGCCAGCGCACCGTCCGTCGCCAGCTCGTCACCCACGGAGGGGCCGACGAACTCCACGCGCTTGAGCACGGCATCTTGGTCGATCACCTTGGCGGCCGCCAGCACCTCGTTGCCCTGCTGCTCCACCTTGACCCCCTCTTTCGGGGTCAGGCGCACCAGCACGTCACGGCTGGAGCCGAAGTGTTGCAGGGTCGCCCCTTCAATCTTCTGCTCGTCCAGCACCTCATGCATCTTCTCCAGGCTCACCGACTGCTGGAAGCCCACCTCGATGGTGGTGCCGCCGGTAAAGTCCAGACCCCAGTTCAGACCCCGATCGAACAGGAAGAACAGGGAGATCACCATCAGCAGGGTAGAGAAGACCACACCCGGCTTGGCAAAGCGCATGAAGGGGATGGGCTTTTCAAAATGTAGAATCTGAAACATGTCTCTTCCTTAGATCGGCAGCTTGTCGAGGCGCCGACCACCCCAGGCCAGGTTGATGATGGCGCGGGATACCGTGATGGCGGTAAACATGGACGCACTCAGACCAATCCCCAGCGTCAGGGCGAAGCCCTTGATGGCGCCGGTACCGATACCGAACAGGATCACACAGGTGATGAGCGAGGTGATGTTGGAGTCGGCGATGGTCGAGAATGCCCGATCAAAGCCCAGGTGGATCGCCTGCTGCACGCCGCGGCCGTTGCGGATCTCTTCACGAATGCGCTCGTAGATCAGCACGTTGGCGTCCACCGCCATGCCCAGCGTCAGCACGATACCGGCGATGCCCGGCAGGGTCATGGTGGCCCCCGGGATCATCGACATGATGCCGACGATCAGCACCAGGTTCATGGAGAGAGCAATGTTGGCCACCCAACCGAAGGCACGGTAGTAGATCCCCATGAACAGCACGATCACCAGCATGGCCCAGCCGATGGCTTCCATACCGCTGTCGATGTTCTGCTGACCCAGGCTCGGGCCAATGGTGCGCTCTTCCACGATCTGGATCGGGGCGATCAGCGCACCGGCACGCAGCAGCAGCGCAAGGTTGTGGGCTTCGTTGGCGTTGTCGATGCCGGTGATGCGGAACTGGCTGCCAAGGCGCGACTGGATGGTGGCGACGTTGATCACCTCCTCCTGCTTGCGGAACTTGCGCTTGCCGTCCGGACCCGGCTGACCGACCGGCTTGTATTCGATGAATACGGTGGCCATGCCCTTACCGACGTTGTCCTTGGTAAAGTTGGCCATCTTGTTGCCACCCTGGCCATCGAGCTTGATGTTGACCTGGGGACGGCTGTATTCGTCGAAACCGGACTGGGCACCCACGATGTGGTCACCGGTCAGGATGATGCGCTTTTGCAGCACCACCGGACGACCGTTGCGATCGTTGTAGACCTTGGAGCTCGGCGGTACGCGACCGTCGGCCGCAGCCTGGATGTCGGCGGTCTCATCGACCATGTGGAATTCCAGGGTCGCGGTCGCGCCCAGGATCTCCTTGGCACGGGCGGTGTCCTGGATACCAGGCAGTTCCACCACGATGCGCTCGGCACCCTGCTGTTGTACCAGCGGCTCGGCGACACCCAGTTCGTTCACCCGGTTGCGGATGATGGTGATGTTCTGCTCGAGGGCGTACTTCTTCACCTCCTTGACCTTGGCTTCACTTAAGGAGGCCAGCAGGACGAACTCGTCCCCCTTCTGCTCGGTGGTAAAGGTGAGATCCGGGTTCTGACGACGCAGGAAGGAGACCGCCTTGCTCTGGTCGGCTTCGTCGCGGAAGACCACCTGTACCTGATCACCGACCCGGCGCACGCCGGAGTAACGGATCTTCTGGGTACGCAGCTCGGAGCGGAAATCCTGCACCATCTGCTCCTGCTGCTTGGCCAGCGCTTCGGCCATGTCCACTTCCATCAGGAAGTGCACGCCGCCACGCAGGTCCAGACCCAGCTTGAGCGGGTTGGCACCAATGGCTTCGAGCCAGGCAGGGGTGGAAGGCGCCAGGTTGAGCGCGGTGATGAAGTTGTCACCCAGCTTGTTGGCGACCAGATCGCGCGCCTTGAGCTGCTCTTCGGTGTTCTTGAAACGAATCAGAATGAAGCCGTGTTCGAACGCCGCATGCTTGACCGGGATCTTCGCCTCGTCGAGGGTCGCTTTCACCAGGTCAAGGGTATCAAGCTTGACTTCGGCACCCCGGCTGGCAGAGATCTGCAAGGCCGGGTCTTCGCCGTAAAGATTGGGGGCTGCATATAGAAAACCGATGGCGATCACCACGATCACCATCAGGTATTTCCACAGCGGATAGCGATTTAACACGCTGTGCTCCTCGGGAGATTAGAGGGACTGGATAGAACCCTTGGGCAGAACGGCAGAGACGAAATCACGCTTGATGGTGACCTGGGTCTGATCGTTCAGGGACAGCACAATGTATTCGCTGTCGGCGGAAACCTTGGCGATCTTGCCGACCAGGCCGCCGGAAGTGAGCACTTCGTCACCCTTGGAGAGGGAACTCATCAGATTGCGGTGATCCTTGGCACGCTTGGCCTGGGGACGATAGATCATGAAGTAGAAGATGAGACCGAACACGGCCAGCATGATGATCATTTCCATGCCACCACCCTGTGCCGCCGGAGCCGCGCCTTCTGCATATGCCTTGGAGATAATGCTCATTTAACAACCTCTTATTGATGTAAATTTGATAACTAGCTTATAAATCGTTGTTATTTCACGTCATTTTCAGCTAACGGAGGCACGGGCTTCCCTTGCCGACGGTAAAACTCAGTTACAAAGTCGTCTAATTTACCCTGCTCGATCGCGTCCCGCAAACCCTGCATCACACGCTGGTAATAACGCAGGTTGTGAATGGTGTTCAGACGGGCACCGAGGATCTCGTTGCACTTGTCCAGATGGTACAGATAACTGCGGGTGTAGTTCTTGCAGGTGTAGCAGTCGCAGTCCGCATCCAGGGTGCTGGTGTCCTCGCGATACTTGGCGTTGCGGATCTTGACCACCCCGTCGGTGGTGAACAGGTGACCGTTGCGGGCGTTGCGGGTCGGCATCACGCAGTCGAACATGTCGATGCCGCGGCGCACCCCTTCCACCAGATCTTCCGGCTTGCCCACCCCCATCAGGTAGCGTGGCTTGTCGGCCGGAATTTTTGGGCAGACGTGCTCGAGGATGCGATGCATGTCCTCTTTGGGCTCACCCACCGCCAGACCGCCGACCGCGTAGCCGTCGAAACCGATCTCCAAGAGACCGTCCAGCGACACATCCCGCAGATCTTCGTACACGGAGCCCTGGATGATGCCGAACAGGGCGTTCTTGTTGCCCAGCGCATCGAACTTGTCGCGGGAGCGCTTGCCCCAGCGCAGGGACATCTCCATCGACTTGCGCGCCTCTTCGTAAGTGGCCGGGTACGGCGTGCACTCGTCGAAGATCATCACGATGTCGGAGCCCAGATCGTACTGGATCTCCATGGACTTCTCGGGGTCGAGGAAGATCTTCTCGCCGTTGATGGGGTGACGGAAGTGCACCCCCGCCTCGGTGATCTTGCGGATGTGCCCCAGGCTGAACACCTGGAAACCGCCGGAGTCGGTCAGGATCGGGCCCTGCCAGTTCATGAAGTCATGCAGATCGCCGTGGGCGCGCATCACTTCCTGCCCCGGGCGCAGCCAGAGGTGGAAGGTGTTGCCAAGCAGGATCTGGGCGCCAGTTTCACGTACCTCTTCCGGGGTCATCCCCTTGACGGTGCCGTAGGTGCCAACCGGCATGAAGGCCGGGGTCTGCACGGTGCCGCGCTCGAATACCAGCTGACCGCGACGGGCACGGCCGTCGGTGGTTTTCAGTTCAAATTTCATTGCTACCTCGGTTTCAGTCAGAGAAACAGTCTGACAAATAGTAGGGCCGCACCGGCCCGGTACAAGAAGCCGGCCGGGATCCTGACGATCAGGTCCTGAACGGCTTCTGAAGGGCAGCCGCTTACGCCGCTGCCCGGCGACGGGTGACAAACATGGCGTCCCCGTAGCTGAAGAAACGATACTGCTCGGCCACGGCGGCCTGGTAGGCGGCCATCACGTTGTCATAGCCGGCAAAGGCGCTGACCAGCATGATCAGGGTCGACTCGGGCAGATGGAAGTTGGTGACCATGGCATCGACCACCTGGAACTGGTAACCCGGGAAGATGAAGATGTCGGTGTCGCTGAAAAACGGCGCCAGCGGCTTGCCCTGGGCCAGGGTCACCTTGGCCGCGCTCTCGAGCGAACGTACCGAGGTGGTCCCCACCGCAATCACCCGGCCGCCGCGGGCACGGGTCGCCGCGATGGCGTCCACCACCTCCTGCGGCACTTCGGCGTATTCCGAGTGCATGTGGTGATCTTCAATCTTGTCCACCCGTACCGGCTGGAAGGTGCCCGCCCCCACGTGCAGGGTGACGAAGGCCGTTTCCACGCCCTTGGCACGAATTTTCTCCAGCAGCGGCTCGTCGAAGTGCAGGCCGGCGGTCGGCGCCGCCACGGCGCCCGGCTTCTGGTTGTAGACGGTCTGGTAGCGCTCCTTGTCGGCATCCTCGTCGGGACGATCGATATAGGGGGGCAGCGGCATGTGGCCGATGGCTTCCAGGATCTCCAGCACCGGGCGCGGATCGAGGAAGTGGATCTCGAACAGGGCGTCGTGACGGGCGCGCATCTCGGCCTCGACGGGCACGCCGTCGGCACCGGCATCCAGGATCAGGCGGGTGCCTGGCTTGGGCGACTTGGATGAGCGCACGTGCGCCAGCACGCTGTGCTCGTCCAGCATCCGCTCCACCAGCACCTCCAGCTTGCCGCCGCTGGCTTTCTGGCCAAACATACGTGCGGGGATGACCCGGGTATTGTTGAACACCAGCAGATCGCCGGGGTTGAGCTGGTCCAGCACATCGACAAATTGACCGTGGCGCAGGGCGCCGGTTTGACCGTCGAGCTGCAGCAGACGACTGGCGGTACGCTCCGCCATCGGATAGCGGGCAATCAGCTCGTCTGGCAGATCAAAATGAAAATCGGATACTTGCATCTTTCACCTCGGGGGAATCGGCGGCTAGTCTAGTTATCCCCCTCTTGCAAGGCAACCCAAAAGACCAAAAACCCAAGAGAGACAAGGGATAGCGAGCAATTATGTGAAGCAGGGCCAGTTAAGAAACCTTTAAGGTTTTGTATTGACCCTGATCATGTTTTGCCGAAGGGGGCTGGGCTAGGGTGAAAGCAGATACACAAGGAGGCCCACCATGATGACCCTATCCGAGATCATGACTGAACACCCCTTCACCCTGGGTCCGGAAAACAGCGTCAAACAGGCGATGGACCTGATGCAGCAGGAGCGGATCCGCCATATTCCCATCGTTGACGACCACCATCATCTGCTGGGCTTGGTCACCCTCTCCGATATCCTGGCCACCCGCGAATCCAAGCTGCTGCTGATCAATCCGGAGCGGGAGGCGGAGTTCACCGACAGTGTGCAGCTCGACGAGATCATGACCCGCCAGGTGGCGAGCGTGGATCCCCATGCCGGCATCAAGGAGGCGGCCCTCTATCTGCAGCGCCACAAATATGGCTGCCTGCCGGTACTCAAAGGGCACAAGCTGGTAGGCATAGTCACAGAGTCGGACTTCATTGCCGTGGCCATCAATCTGCTGGAGCTGATGGAAGAGCAGGAGCCATCTGATGACTTTTGATCTGCGTATAATGTAATTAAATTACAATAAAAGCGTTTTCAGCCTGAATTATCGGCATAAATGGTGAAACACTTTCATTTTGACTGAAAAATTACACCAATATCTTGCTTTGTGATCTGCATCACACTATCATAACCCCCATGCAATAGTTGCCGAGGGGGAGACGAGGGATTGTGCACCCATCCTCTTCCTCTCATTTGTCTGCAAGTTTGCACACCCCGTAGTTAGTCTTTGCTGTAAAGCTTTTGTTTATATAGCCATTCCTTGTTTGATGACCCGGCCTTGTCCTTGCGACGACGCCGGGATTTTTTTATCCGCGTTTTACCCCTCCCCTTCACCTGGCACGCTCGCGCCGCCCGTTCGCTCACCCCCGACGCCCCTCTGCGCCACGACTTGACGGCCCTCTCCCCTCTCCCCTTGAAAAGCCGAGGTCGCGCACAGATGTTGAATCTCGACAATGAGTTATCTCTGCATGCTGGCGATATTCATGTTAGGTACAGCAGAGGTGTTTTATCTAATAAGTCGATTTAAGTGATTCAAAATTGCGGCTTTGACCGATTAGGAAAAGCCCCTATGATGAACCCATCGAAAGTTAAACGCCTCGTCTGGCACGACTCTTCACTACCGGACGGGCACATGTACATCACCAAGGAGCAAATACATGTCTACCTACATCAACACTGAAATCAAGCCGTTCAACGCCACCGCCTACCACAATGGCAAATTCGTTCAGGTGTCTGACGCTGACCTGAAAGGCAAGTGGTCCGTGGTGTTCTTCTACCCGGCTGATTTCACCTTCGTCTGCCCGACCGAGCTGGGCGACCTGGCTGACAACTACGCCGAATTCCAGAAGCTGGGCGTCGAGATCTACGCCGTCTCCACCGACACCCACTTCACCCACAAGGCCTGGCACGACACTTCTGACACCATCCAGAAGATCCAGTACCCGATGATCGGCGACCCCACCGGCACCATCACCCGCAACTTCGGCGTGATGATCGAAGAAGCTGGTCTGGCTGACCGCGGTACCTTCGTCATCGACCCGCAGGGCATCATCCAGATCGTTGAAATCAACGCTGGCGGCATCGGCCGTGACGCCCTGGAGCTGCTGCGCAAGGTCAAGGCTGCCCAGTACGTTGCCGCTCACCCGGGTGAAGTGTGCCCGGCCAAGTGGAAAGAAGGCGACGCCACCCTGGCCCCGTCCCTGGATCTGGTAGGCAAAATCTAAGCCTCCCCGCTCTGAAGACCGGCCCGTTCAAGGGCCGGTTTTGTTTACGGACCTCAGAAAAGGCGCCGGTCTGCTTTCTGGCCTGACAAAACGCCGACCCGCATTCAACAAGAAGGAATTCGACCATGTTAGATACCAACCTCAAACAACAACTCAACGGTTACTTGCAGTACATCGTCAATCCCATCGAGATCAGCGTGTCCGGCAACGACAGCGACAAATCCGCCGAACTGCTGGCATTGGCCAGCGAGATCGCCGAGATGTCCCCCAAGATTACCCAGACCTCTGGCACCAATGCCCGCAAGCCTTCCATGAGCGTCACGCCGAAGGGCCAGGCCCCGCGCGTTCATTTTGCCGGCATCCCCATGGGTCATGAATTTACCTCCCTGGTGCTTGCCCTGCTGCAAAGCGGCGGTCACCCCTCCAAGGCCGATGCGGCCGTGCAGGAGCAGATCAAGAATCTGAAGGGCGAGTTCCACTTCGAGACTTATATTTCGCTCTCCTGCCACAACTGCCCGGACGTGGTGCAGGCCCTCAACCTGATGGCGACCCTGAACCCCGGCATCACTCACACCATGATCGACGGCGCCCTGTTCCAGGACGAGGTCAACGAGCGTCAGATCATGGCGGTACCGAACGTCTACCTGAATGGCCAGCCGTTCAGCCAGGGCCGTATCTCGCTCGAAGAGATCGTCGCCAAGCTCGACACCGGCGCAGCCGAACGCAAGGCGCAAGAGCTGAGCGAAAAGGCCCCCTACGACGTGCTGGTCGTGGGTGGTGGCCCGGCCGGCGCCGCAGCGGCCATCTATGCCGCTCGCAAAGGCATTCGCACCGCCATCGTCGCCGAGCGTTTCGGTGGCCAGGTGATGGACACCGTCGGCATCGAGAACTTCATCTCCGTGCCCTACACCGAAGGCCCCAAGCTGGCCGCCAGCCTGGAGCAGCACGTCAAGCAGTACGGCGTGGAAGTGATCACCGAGCAGCGCGCCGCCGCCATCAGCAAGGATGGCTACGTCAACGTGGATCTCGCCTCTGGCGCCACCTTGAAGAGCCGCGCCGTGATCCTGGCGACCGGTGCCCGCTGGCGCGATCTGAACGTGCCGGGCGAGCTCGAGTACCGCACCAAGGGCGTGGCTTACTGCCCGCACTGTGACGGCCCCTTCTTCAAGGGCAAGCGAGTGGCGGTGATCGGTGGCGGCAACTCCGGCATCGAGGCGGCCATCGACTTGGCCGGCATCGTCGAGCACGTCACCGTGGTGGAGTTTGCCGACACCCTGCGTGCCGACGAGGTGCTGCAGAAGAAGGCCCGCTCCATGGGCAACATCGACATCATCATGAGCGCCCGCACCACCGAAGTGATCGGTGACGGCAGCAAGGTGGTGGGCATGGATTACGAAGATCGCACCACAGGCGAGATCAAGCACCTGGCGGTGGCGGGTATCTTCGTCCAGATAGGCCTGGTGCCGAACACCGAGTTCCTGAAAGGGAGCGAAGTGGCCCTGACCCGCTTTGGCGAAATAGAGATCGACACCAAGGGCGCCACCTCCCTGCCCGGCGTCTACGCCGCAGGGGATGCCACCACAGTGCCGTTCAAGCAGATCATCATCTCCATGGGCGCCGGGGCGACCGCCGCGCTGGGGGCGTTTGATTACCTCATTCGCAACCCGGCGCCAGAAGCAGCTGCGACCAAGGCCGACGCCGTGACCGCCTGATAGCGACCAGATGGACAAAAAGCCGACTCACAGAGTCGGCTTTTTTATTGGTGCGAAAAGGCTCAGCCGGCTTTCGACGGTTGGACCTCATCCGGCTCGGGCGTGGCATAGCTGGCGGGCACCGCCTCCCCGTCCAGATCCGTTCTCGGCTCCAGCTCAGCCGTCATGGGGGTATTGGGCGGCACCGGGATGAAGACCTGGTGCTCGGCCAAGGGGATGGGTGCCCGCTGCCGCCTGCGCCAGCCGAGATAACCTGCCAGCAGCAGACCGCAGAGGGCAAAGTAGACGAACAGCCCCTCTGGCCCGAACTGCGTCATGACAAACGGCGCCAGCAGCGGCCCGGTCATGGCCCCCAGACTGTAGGCGAGCAGCAACCCCTGATTGGCCCCCAGCACCTGATCCGGGCGCAGCTCGTCGCAGGCGTGGCTGAGGCTCAGGGGATAGATGGAGAACGCCATCCCTCCCAGCAGGAACACCAGCCCCCCCTCGGCGGGGCCGCGCCAGGCATCCGGCAGCAGCACCATCAACAGGGCCAGCAGCGCCAAGACGGCGCCGAGCAGCAGGATAACCCCTCGCCTGTCGTAGCGATCGGAGAGGCGACCGATGGGGTACTGCAGGCACATGCCCCCCAGGATCACCAGCGCCATCATCTCCGCCACCTGGGAGAGGGACGAGCCGCTGTCGGTGAAATAGAGCGGCAACAGGCCATAGATGGCCCCCAGCACCAGACCGGAGGTAAAGCTGCTGCCCATCCCCGCCGGAGTGAGCCGCACCAGCTCCAAGACGCCGACCGGCTGGGGCGCCACCATGGCCGGGGTTGCCACCCGGGAAACCGCCAGCGGGATCACCGACAGGGTCGCCGCCATGGCGCACAGGGCGAACGGGGTCAGCACCATGGGATCCACCCACTTGAGCAGCAGCTGTCCCAGCGCCAGGGAGCCGTAGAGCAGGATCATGTAGAGGGACATCAGCCGGCCCCGGTTGGCCGGGGTGCTGGAGACCAGCATCCAGGACTCCAGCACCACGAACAGGCCGCCGGTGGCAAAGCCCCCCACCAGCCGCAGCGCCGCCCAGCTGAGCGGCTCCACAACCATGCCGTGCAGCAGAAACAGAAAGCAGAGCAGGGAGGCATAGGCCGCATAGGCCCGGATGTGGCCCACCCGGATGATGAGGTGGGCGTTGACGAAGGCCCCCAGCACCAGACCGCCGAAATAGGCGGCCGAGACCAGGCCGATGGCCTGGGCCGATACCTGCTCGGCAGAGAGGCGCACCGTCAGCAGGGTGTTGAACATGCCGTGACCCAGAATGAAGATCACCAGGCTGGTCAGGGGTGAGAGGAACCTTGCGAGTGTCATGGGGTCTCCCTGGTTGGCGCAATTGTGAGCAAAACAGTCATGGTACCGTTTGCTTCCCGCTCGCTTCAACCCCGCGGGATCAGTCAACTCATGACACGCAGGGCCCGCGCCGGACAACTAGAATGGGAATACAGTCCACTCACCCCAGCCCCAGCAAACAGGAACGCCTTCATGTCTGCGAGCCTATCCAAGTACCCGATCGCCCCCGAGTTCGAGATCCCGGACTCCCTGCGTCTCTCCTGGCAGAAGACCGTCAACCTGATGGCTGAGCTGTTTCACGTGCCGGCCGGGCTCATCATGCGGGTACACCCTCGCGAGATAGAAGTGTTCATCACCAGCCAGACGCCGGACAACTGCTATCCGGCCGGTGCCCGCGAACACCTCGACTCCGGCCTCTATTGCGAGCGGGTCATGGATACCCGCCAGGAGCTTCTGGTGCCCAATGCCTTCAAAGATCCCGAATGGCAGCACAATCCGGACATCAAAGTCGGCATGATCTCCTATTGCGGTCTGCCGCTCTGCTGGCCCGATGGCAGACTCTTCGGCACCATCTGCGTGCTGAGCCGGGAGGAGAACGACTACGGCGGCCTCTACCGGCAACTGCTCCTGCAGTTTCGTGATTCGGTGCAGCAGGGCATGCACACCCTCTACGACAATATTCGTCTGCAGGAGACGCAAGAAGAGCTGGAGCAGCACAAGTCGCAGTTGACCCACACCCTAGACAGTCTGAAAAAAACCCAGGAGGAGCTCATCCACACCGAAACCCTGGCGGCGCTGGGGGCCATGGTGGCCGGCATCTCCCATGAGCTGAACACCCCCATCGGCAACGCCCTGATCGCCACCACGGCCCTGCAGGAGCAAACCCGGCAGCTGGCCGCCCAGCTGGGGGCTCAGACTATCCGTCGCACCACGCTGGAGGAGTTTGTGCACGCCAGCCAGGAGATGAGCGAGCTGGCCCTGCAGGCCATCACCCAGTCGGCCAAGCTGATCAGCAGCTTCAAGCAGGTGGCCATCGAGCAGACCTCGGAGAGCCGGCGCAGCTTCGATCTCAGGCGTCTCATCGACGACAACCTGGCCAGCCTCAAGGCCGGCCCCGGGTTTGATCAGGTCGTACTGCACAATCTCATCGACGAGGAGCTGCTCTGCGACAGCTACCCGGGCCCCCTCAGCCAGGTGCTGCTCAACCTGCTCCACAACGCCCTCCTCCATGGCATCGGGGATCGCCAGGATGGACGCATCGAGATCCGGGCCCATCAGGACCAACAGTCCATCCACCTGGAGGTGCTGGACAACGGTCGCGGCATGGCGCCCAACGTACTGGCCCACATCTTCGATCCCTTCTTTACCACCACCCTGGGCAAGGGGGGCTCCGGACTGGGGCTCTCCATCTGCCGCCGCATCGCCACCTCGGTGCTGGGTGGTGGCCTGACGGCTCGCTCGGCGCCGGGCAAAGGCAGCTGCTTTACCCTCTCCTTTCCCCGCATCGCCCCTGGCCGCGTCTGAGGGGCAGAGCTCAGCCCCCTCTCGCAGAGTGAATCGAGTTGCGATGCCGGCCAACACAAGGGCGGCGGTGAGGTCTATCCTTGCTGATGTCCACCAGCGAGGTAATCAAGATGAAACCAGCCCTGTTTCTGTTAACCCTGCTCTTTACCGGCAGTGTGCTCGCCTTTCACTGTCCCGCCGACATGAAGAAGATTGACGATGCCCTGGCCAAGTCCCCGCCTCTGAGCACCGAGCAACTGGCACAGGTGAAGAAACTGCGTGCCGAAGGCGAAGCGCTGCACAATGCGGGCAAGCATCAGGAATCCGTCGATACCCTGGCCAAGGCGATGGCCATGTTGGGCCTGAACAAGGGTTAGCCCGGCGGCAACCCACTGGCAGCGAGCCGATTGCACTGCCCCCTTGCGGCCCCTCGTCCCTGATGCGAGGGGCCGCTTTTATCTGACCCGGCTACACCCGACCGCTGTAGAGCAGGGTGTTGTAATTGAAGGCAATCACACCGTTGACGGCGTGGCGCTCAAATTCCCGGGCAATCAGCGCTGTCAACTCGGTATGGGCCTGCGAACCGGCCACCGGGGCATAGGAGGAGGAGTTGAGCCGCCCCAGCACCCCGTCGAGATCGAACAGCTGACGGTTGGCGAAGCGCTCGAGCCGGTAATCTCCCTCGAAGAAGGCGGCAAAATCCGCCTCCCCCAGGTTGCGATGATTGACCTCCTCATAATCCCCCGAATAGGTGCGCAGCCCCGCCTCGTAGGCCTTGAGAAACGGGGTGTCAGTCAGCCTGTCGTTCCAGATAAGGGCCACTCTGCCACCTGGCTTTAGCAGCCGCCGACACTCCTGCTTGAAGGCGGGACGATCGAACCAGTGAAACGCCTGGGCCACCGTGACCAGATCCACACAGCCATCCGGCAGACCGGTGACCTCGGCCCGGCCGTCAGACCAGCCGACATTGGCAACCCCGGCCAGCAACTGCTGCGCCGCCCCGCGCATCTCCTGATTCGGCTCCACTGCCCAGACCCGCTCCACCCGGGGGGCCAGCAGCGCCGTCAGAATGCCGGTGCCCGCTCCTATGTCGGCCACCTGGCTAGCGGGTCCCATGGCCAGTTCATCGGCCAGAAAGTCCAGCATGGCCGGCGGGTAGCCGGGGCGGTATTTCACATAAGCCTCAACGCGAGCTGAAAATCGTTCGGTATTGTCCATTCCTCTCTCCTGCCATGTCGCCACCTGATGGCGTTGCTGCGCTGCTCGCCAGCGCCTCCATACCTATGCACCTCGTGGTCATCCGGTCGCCGCGGGCACAGACCCATGCCCCCCTTCTGAGCGGGCGGCACATCATCTATCTGACCAGATTGACCTGTCATGGCACCGGAATAAAGAGGCCTCTCACCCTTTCCCTGTCACGCACTGTTCGATCGCGCAGGTCTGCTCGGCGACATGAGATCGCCATCACACTCTGCACACGACACAACTGACATTCAGGTTATTAGTCGGCGGTTAAGTAATAAGCTGGGGGCTTGCCGCGTCATTCTTCGCATGGGGCCCCCGGGCTCAACGGGCCGCCGTGTCATGAATGCTCAAGTCGTTCGGCCAACGAGGTTTTTTTCTGAGCCTACACGGAGCGAAAAGATGCAACTAGGGAAAATATCGGCGGCGGTGAGCATGATCCTCTCTGCCGGCGTCATGGCAAAAACGGATAAACCGAACATAGTGGTCATCTTCGGTGACGACATCGGCTGGCAGAACGTCAGCGCCTATGGCATGGGCACCATGGGTTACACCACCCCCAACATCGACCGGATCGCCAAGGAGGGGATCAAGTTCACCGATCACTACGCCCAGCCGAGTTCGACGGCGGGCCGCGCCGCCTTCCTGACCGGCCAGTACCCCATTCGTTCCGGCATGACGACGGTGGCCATGCCAGGTGGCGCCCTGGGCCTGAAGAAAGAGTCCCCGTCTCTGGCCGAAGTGCTCAAAGCCGTCGGCTACAAGACCGGCCAGTTCGGCAAGAACCACCTGGGGGATCACAACTTTGCCCTGCCGACCGTCCACGGCTTCGACGAATTCTTTGGCAACCTCTATCACCTCAATACCCAGGAAGAACACGAGCAACGGGATTACCAGAATTTTGCCAAGCAGTATTCAGGCTCGCTCGAGGCGTACAGCAAGAAGTTCGGTACCCGCGGCGTCCTGCACTGCTATGCCACCGAGACCGAAGACAAGACGGTCGACCCACGTTTCGGCGAAGTCGGCAAACAGAAGTGCACCGATACCGGCCCGCTGGGTCAGGAGCGGATGAAGGAGTTCGACCGCGCCGAGATGATCCCGGCCGCCCTCAAGTTCATCGACGGCTCGATCAAGGAAGACAAGCCCTTCTTCACCTGGGTCAACACCAGCCGCATGCATCTCTATACCCGTCTCAACGACAAGTGGCGCTACGCAGCCGAGCAGTACACCAGCGAATACGACTACCATGGCAGCGGCATGATGCAGCACGACAGCGACATCGGCTATCTGCTCGACGAGCTGGAAAAACGGGGGCTGAAAGAGAACACCATCGTCATCTATACCACCGACAACGGTCCGGAACACTCCTCCTGGCCTTATGGCGCCACCACGCCGTTTCGCGGCGAGAAGATGACCACCTATGAAGGGGGCGTCCGGGTGCCCATGATGGCGCGCTGGCCGGCCCAGATCCCGGCGGGTGGCGTGCTCAACGGTATCCAGGGTCACCAGGATCTCTTTACCACCCTGGCGGCGGCTGCTGGCGTTCCTGACGTCAGCAAGAAGATGATGGACGAGAAGAAACAGTACATAGATGGCGTCAACAACCTCGCCTACTGGGAAGGCAAGAGCAAGGAGTCGGCTCGCGACTCCATCTTCTACTACTTCGAGGACAAGCTCTCTGCGGTGCGAGTCGGCCCCTGGAAGTTCCACTTCGCGGTGGCCGAAAACTACTATGACAACCTCACCCCGCTCTCCAAGCCCAAGCTCTACAACCTGAGAGCCGATCCGTTCGAGAGTTACGACTCCGTCGATGCCAACGGCCACTTGTTGCAGAAGATGTCCTGGATGCTGGCACCGGTCAGCGAGATGGTCGGCGAGCACGTCAACACCCTGGTCAAGTATCCGCCGGTTCAGGGGAGTACCACCTTCGACATGGCCAAGGTCATTCAGGAAGCCATGCAGAAAACTCAGCAGTAAACCACGCGGCGGAGGGTTATCCCTCCGCCATCTTCTTCATGCGGCAGAGCTGGGCACCTCGTCAGGCACCCACCCCGGACCGACCTCGCCCGCCGCCACCAGCAGAGTAACGATGAACAAGATCCGGACCCGTGACACCACGCACCTGGACGTCACCCCGCTCAAAACCGCCAGCCGTGACAGCAGCGGCGCCTATGCCCGCCGCTTCCACGTCATGGCAAAACCGGGGGGCTCCAAGTGCAACATCGATTGCCAATATTGCTTCTACCTGCACAAGGAAGAGCTGCTCCATCAACCGAGACAACCCAGGATGGATGAAGAGACGCTGGCTACCTTCATCCGCAGCTACATAGAGGGGCAGGATGGCGACGAGATCGTCTTCTCCTGGCAGGGCGGTGAACCGACCCTGCTCGGCATCGACTACTTTCGCCGGATAGTGGTGCTGCAGCAACAGCATTGCCCGCCCGGGGTCAGCATCCGCAACGACCTGCAGACCAACGGCATCCTGCTCAATGACGAGTGGTGCCGGTTTCTCAAGGAGCACGGCTTTCTGGTCGGCCTCTCCATCGACGGGCCCCGCGCACTGCACGACAAATACCGGGTGACCCGCAGCGGCAAACCCACCTTCGATCTGGTGATGGCGGCGGCCGCGCTGCTGCGCCAGCATCAGGTTCCCTTCAATGCCCTGACCGTCATCAACCGGCACAATGCAAAATATCCCCTTGAGGTGTATCGCTTTCTGACCCGGGAGCTGGGGGCCAGCTACATCCAGTTCACCCCCTGCGTCGAGGCCAGCGACTTCAAACGCACGGCCCCGCAATTCTGGAACGACAGCATGCTGCCCCTGGTCGGCAGTGAGATGAGCAAACCCGGCCACCCCATGTCGATCGTCACGGACTGGTCGGTGGATCCCGATGACTGGGGCACCTTTCTGGCAACCGTGTTCGAGGAGTGGGTCAACAACGACCTGGGGCGCGTACTGGTCAATCTGTTCGAAACCGCCGTGGCCCAGACCATGGGATACCCCTCCCAGCTCTGCGTCACCGCCGAGTTTTGCGGCAAGGCGCTGGCCATCGAGCACGATGGCAGCGTCTTCTCCTGCGATCACTTCGTCTATCCGGAGTACCGGCTGGGGGATATCAAACAACGCCCCTTGAGCCATATGGCCTTCTCCACCCGCCAGGAGGCCTTTGGCATGTCCAAGCGGGACAGCCTGCCCGAATATTGCCGCCAATGCCCCTACCTGACGCTCTGCTGGGGCGAATGCCCCAAGAATCGTCTGATCAGGGCCCCGGATGGCGAGCTTGGCCTGAACTACCTCTGCCCCGGGATCAAGCACTTCTTCGACTACGCCGCCCCCATACTGGCAGGCATAGCCCAGGTGTTGACGACGCAGCAGCAGGGCAGATAAGCCGGCAGGCCCCGGTTCCGGGTCTGCCAAATGCCCATAAAAAAATCCGAAACCCGCCAACGGGTTTCGGATTTTGACACCTTGATAGCTCTGCTCAGCCCTATTGCCCGACCAGGCCCTGCCGATACAGGGCCTTTTTTACCAGGTCATTGTTTGCCAGGTCATGCTGAGCACCTGATCACAACCATTTAAGTTGGAAACTGGCAGATCAAAGTATTCAATGAGTTAACGATACCAAATGTGACATTTAAGTTGGAAACTCAAAAGTAATACTACATCTGCTCCGTGAGCAAACAGGACATTTAAGTTGGAAAACAGGCTCTATTTGACGTGATGGGGAGGGTGCGAACAAATCCTTGACACGAGATCATCAGATTTTCTTAGTACCATGGATGAGAACCAACGTGAGCCATCAACTGACCTTCGCTGACTACGAGTTCAATGGCAAACACCGCCAGACCCGCAAAGAAATCCCCCTTTTGTTCGGATCTCCCTAATTTATCAAAGGCTATGCACATACACATTTTCAAGAATACTTGTCGCGTGAAAAATAAAAATCACTGGCGATAGATTTAAAATTACTACCGTTAGCACTGCCCCATAGACAGCATCATTTATTATTACCCTGGATGGACATATATTTTTCATCTAATTGTGCAGAGAATCCAACTATTAATGATTTCAGCCCGAAATGGAAGGCCGTTTCAGCAGTGGTTCTCGTCTGAACATTAAATGCCTCCTGTAATAATGGTGGCACAGCGTCCATCACTGTATTGTATTCTGTCGGGTTTGTGGCTTGCTCTTCCAATACTGCACCCAGCGTAAAATGGCTGATAGATTGCAGAATGAAAAGAGCCTCCTCGACCGAAAACCCTGCATCGCATAGACAGCGTAGTTGCGCCTCTGCTTGTTCAAACTGGGGGGGCGTAGGAGAGGTCCCTATGTGCAATCGGGCTCCATCACGATGGACCAATAATGCTTTACGGAAACTCAGAGCATTTTCCTGGAGAAACTGCTGCCAACTCTCAGTCGGTAACGGTACTGAACGGGTGTGATGCTTCGCCAGTATTGCCTCTGAAAGCATGTTCATAAGGGTCTGCTTGTTGCGCACGTGCCAATACAGAGTCGGTTGCTCAATTTTGAGGGACTGCGCCAGCTTACGCGTAGTCAGGCCCTCTAGCCCTTCTCTGTCCAGCAGGGTGAGCGCCATTGAAATTACGTCGTCCAAGCTTAGTCGTGCCATCACTATCTCCTTTCGCTGTTGACAATCTATCACTGATAGAGTTACTTTTCAAACCCTATCACCGATAGAGAGCGTTAACTATGAACCGCACTGTGATGATGGCACTGGTCATCATTTTTTTAGATGCCATAGGGATTGGCATAATTATGCCTGTCTTACCGGCGTTATTACGGGAGTTTGTTGGAAAGGCTAATGTTGCGGAGAACTACGGTGTTTTATTGGCGCTGTATGCAATGATGCAAGTGATTTTTGCCCCTCTTCTCGGCCGCTGGTCAGATCGCATAGGTCGTCGCCCTGTATTATTACTTTCACTTTTAGGTGCAACACTGGACTACGCATTAATGGCAACAGCCAGCGTAGTGTGGGTGTTGTATCTGGGACGCTTAATTGCTGGTATTACCGGTGCGACTGGAGCTGTTGCAGCCTCAACAATTGCCGATGTCACACCTGAGGAATCCAGGACACATTGGTTTGGTATGATGGGTGCCTGTTTTGGTGGCGGTATGATTGCTGGACCAGTCATTGGTGGTTTTGCAGGTCAACTTTCGGTACAGGCACCGTTTATGTTCGCTGCTGCCATTAACGGGCTGGCATTTCTGGTCTCCCTATTCATTTTACATGAGACCCATAATGCTAATCAGGTTAGTGACGAGATAAAGAATGAAACAATCAATGAAACCACATCCTCCATACGCGAGATGATCTCCCCATTATCGGGATTGCTAGTTGTCTTTTTCATCATTCAATTGATTGGCCAAATCCCTGCAACATTATGGGTTTTATTCGGAGAAGAGCGCTTCGCATGGGATGGCGTAATGGTCGGTGTTTCATTGGCTGTGTTTGGGCTTACACACGCTCTGTTTCAAGGACTTGCTGCTGGTTTTATCGCTAAACATTTGGGAGAACAGAGAGCTATCGTGGTTGGCATCTTGGCTGATGGCTGTGGCCTACTTTTATTGGCAGTCATTACGCAAAGCTGGATGGTTTGGCCAGTTGTGCTGTTACTCGCTTGTGGTGGCATAACTCTTCCCGCTTTGCAGGGAATTATATCTGTTCGTGTCGGTCAGGTAGCACAGGGACAATTGCAAGGGTTGCTGACCAGTTTGACACACCTCACGGGTGTAATCGGTCCACTTATTTTTGCATTTTTGTATAGTGCAACCCACGAATCTTGGAATGGTTGGGTGTGGATAGTTGGATGCGGATTGTATGTAGTTGCACTGACTATACTGAGGTTTTTCTATCCCGGCAGGGCAGTCCACCCGAAAAATCAGAGCAATTCACAGCCATTTCTTTAAATGGTAATGGTAACTGAATGCCCCCAATTCCTAGACGTGAAACCGACCGTTGCACAGCATCAGAAATTGTGAATGTAACACATTGGACTACTACGAGAACCTACAATGCAAGCCATATTATTTGAGTAGTATTAACGCTACTCCATAACGACTGTCGCCATACTGAAAGTATGGTAAACAGAATAAAGAACTGTCCTCCACAATTGCAAGCCACCATGCCAATCTGTCAGCGCATAATGCCCATTATGTTGAATGGCAGAGTTCGCTTAGCAAAATGGTCGCTTCGCAGCCAAATAGTAATGTAGCGCCACTTTTACACCCTCTGTCGAAGCTCGGTAGGGCCTGATCGGGATGAAAGTTTAAGACAAATCGCTGGTGAGTTTGACTCAGCGAGGTGGCCGCTCTGGTTTGCCACAAGAAAGGCCGCCAAGCGGGCATTTTGATCGGTTTAGCGCAATGACCCACTCGCCACCGGCAGACGATAGTCCTGCTCGGGCGAGATGCCAGGCGGCAAAGCGGAAACTAGACGAAAACTTTCGTCATCAGATGACACCTCTCATAGGTTGGCACACGCCTGTGCGGCCTCTCTACCCCTGGGGCCATGGCAGCTCTGGAGGATTGAATGTTTATAGGTTGTAGGGCCGCGCATAGACTGATTCTATTCGCAGCAATAGTCGCCAGAAAGGGAACAGATTGAGCGCACAATGGTTGTCATATGGATACCATCAACTGATTGGTGCACACTTGTGTTGAACGATAACTGAGCCAATCGGGGTTGGCCAACTTAAAGTATTGATTTATATATAATTACATCATGATGTCAATTTTGTAGCCAACGGCTTGCGAAATGCCCCAAACTAGATGATGACCCAATGAACTCCTGAGTGATGATTCGCATTGGGCTGCCATCAACAACCCCCAGACGGAGGCGCAGACTCATAATGACTCATGTAGAGCAATCTCCCACAACCAGCAATCTATCTGTTCTGGAGTCGCTCGGTCTACCACGTAACTGGCTAGCCGCCCATCAGCACATAGTGTCTGGTGTATCTCCTGAGATCGTCGTCAAACTGAGCTCGCTATTGGGGTCTAATACCCGAACAATTTGCCAGATGATTGGCATTAGCCGAGACACACTGAATCGCCAAATCAAACGGGGCAATCGCTTATCGACAGCTCAGGGAGATCGCGTCTACTGGGTTGCCTTAGCAGTGGACGCAGCCATATCCCTACACCGGGGAGATACTGCTAAAACGATGAGCTGGCTCACCCGCTCTGCGTGGGGATTGGGTGGTGAAAAACCGGCCGATGTGATTACTACGCCTATGGGAGCGCAGGCAGTTATCGATCTTGTCGGCCGGATTAGGCATGGCATCCCCTGCTGATTAAGGGTCATACCATAAAGAACAAACAATAGGCTCATTTGGTGAGCCGATCACCCCGACCAATCGGCTCATTTGATGAGCCGATAACCTCGACCAATCGGTTCACTTGATGAGCCGATCACCTCGACCAACCGACTCACTTGATGAGCCGATGACCTCGACCAATCGACTCACTTGATGAGCCGATCAACACAACCACTCAAATCGTGGTTAGATAAGCTCTCGATTGCCTTCAATTTTCCCAAATTGATCAGGGTCTGCGGGTTGATAATCATCCGAAAACATATTCATCAACCGATGCTCCTGTCTCAGGTTGGCCAGCGCCCCAAAAAAGCAGCCTTCACATAGGTGTACCTGATATCGTTCACCATCGTGCTGCGAACCATAACCCCAGCAAGCTTCCAGCGTGCCGAATTCCTGCGTACCGAGCGATTTAGTAGTACTAGCACCACAGACATCGCACAAAATATCGACGACCTGTGTGGTAGGAACGATTGCTTCGACCTTCATGGCAATACTCCTCGTTGTGATGCCTGATATCAGAACCTGTATAGGTATCGACGGCGAGCATCAGGGCATAGGATGTTGAGCGGCATACGCCGCAACCAGCCGCACAGCCAATGCGTAACTGAGCGGTAGACGTGTTTTGTATTTCCTCAGGCAGTCTGGCCTATCGACTGCCCGTTCCAATGCAGATAGCGAACTTGCCTGCTCGGCCAGCAGCCCCAGTTGCTCAGCCAGTTTCCTATCCCGTTCTTCCCAATCCACACTGGGATGGTGAACTGCTCGCTTGGCGGCAGGTAACTGTTGATACAACCAAGCACGATCATGTTTATAGAGCCAAGTAAATGCGGTTCTACACACCTGTTCGACACAGCCTCGACTGACATCGGCATGCTGTGCCAAATATGCAGCCACCGTTACACGGTGCTCACGTAGACGGTTGACCCTTTTCAAATGCCGTCGCCAGTCAGAAAGCCCTTGGTGGCTCTGAATAATGGCTTCGACCGCCCCGACAGAAACGCCATGACTGTGCGCGATCTGCTGCCGTGCTCCCCCCATGAACGCCTGACGCCATATTCCCCGCTCAACCTCCACAGTGATGCGCTTGGCACGGTGGTCAACAGGTTGGTGGTGTCGCAGCGCGAGTTGCTTGATATAGCCGACACTGTATCCAGTCTGGCGGGCGATCTGCCGCATGGGGGTCTGTTCTGCCAGCAGCCTTAACACCGCTTGCTCGGCGGCTTGCCTGTCACTCGGAGAAGAGGCAGGCTCCGGCATCACGTGTGGCTCCTCGATGGAAAAGAATTCTGCTGGGCTGCGGCTCACAAACGCCATCAATACCGCGTGTTTTAGGTAGTGGTGGTTACGATTTCCGTGAACCAGAGCCGAGATGTACTGATAACTGGCCAGGCCCACTGGCACCATGGGGGCAGAGCCGGTAAACAGGCTCCGCCAGAACGCACTCAGAGCCTTCAACAGGGCCTGACTGCGGAGATGACCTTGGGCTGTCAAATAGCCCTGCTGTCCCAGCCATCGCCGATAATACTCAGCTGGTGATGCCACTGGCGACTGGACGCACAGATACCGATGCAGCTCGGTGATAAATGAAGAAAGGTAGATTTCTTGCTCGGACGGCAACGATTGCTCATAGCGCATGGCGGGATCGGGCAAGAGCAGTCGCCGATCGATACCTCCCGCGCTGGCCGCCAGGGTTTGCAAACGCAGCGTATGCCTGATACAGGCGGTCACTCCATACAGTTGATGCTCTGTATGCCAATATCCGGCCCCAAACGTCTGTTCATCCTCCAGCAGGCAACTAGGACACCATTTCAGGCAAACTACACCAAAGGCGAGTTTGCTGGCGGCTTGTCCTGACAGGGCCATTATTCCCCTCCCCTCACCCAGCATGGCGGCAGCCAGGGCGTGGACTTGGTGCTTATTGTTCAGCGTCAGGGCGAACAATGGGAAACCCGTGCCATGGTGCAGCAGGTATTGCGGATCCACCCCCGCCGCCTGGGCAGCCGCCTCAATATGCCCTGGTAATGCCGGATGCAACCGAACAGCAGGACAGTGGAATAGCTGGTTACAAAAATGGTTTCGATCACTGTAGGCCGAATGAACAAAATACTGGCTGACCCAGCTGTAGGCCGACTCGCCAGGAATATAGGTGGGGATCACCGAGGTCAACACCGATCACCCCTCAGATCCCAAGAGCCCCACCAGATCGACGCCTGCATGCTGCAACATCATTAGATGGGCCAGAGGGTGCAACGGATCTCGGGCTGACTTCTCATGGTAGCCCCGTGCATTGCGCAGCTGTGGGGGTAATTGCCATACCTGACCTGGCCCCCCACTATTGGTGAAATACGCAGTAAGTGCCAGGGGATCACATTGCGAGTCCATCTGCTGAAACCACGCATTGATCGTTTTGATACTTTTGACCGTGCGCATCTCCTCGCCCGAGATGCCCATCGAATCAGTCACCAGCTGAGTTAGCGCACACAGGGTGAGAGCACTCGCGGACTGGGCTAATGCCAGCGACGCCAACTCAATCTCTTTCATCCGCTCGGAAAAATGACCATCGTATCCCCCCATCCAGTGCCCACAATGGGGGCAGAGGCCCTCGTATGGTGGGATCAGTTGTTCCGACAATAATTTGGCAGAAAAACCACAGCCTGCGCAGTGACCAGACAAACCGCATTGATGCCGATAACAATGGAACACTCCTGGTAGTTGATGATCTCGGTGGTAGTAGGGCATACCATGGAGCTCATAATCCTCGGCAATACAGTCTGCGCACCAGCGCCAATATTGGTGTTGTACATTGTGCAGGCCAGTCACCCGTAACCGAAGCTGAGAACGGCCCGCCAATGCTGATGCCACTATCCTCTGCTCATCCGGAGTCAAAAAAGAAGCTAAATAATTGCCGACAGAGTGATCCTGCCACGCACGTTGAACGTGTCGGGCCCGAAATTGGGTATCGAGGACAGGATCGTCGGGATGACATAAACGATGGGGACGGATTTGTGGGCTGCTCAGCCCCAGCACCTGGGCCGTTGCAGTAAACGTCCCGTGCGTGCTCAGCACATGCATCCGGCCAACTACCGCCCCTAAATGCTCACCAGGTAGCAACTCCAGCCGATGGAGGATCATTTCCACGACCCCTTATCTACAGAGTAACCGAGTTGCCCCAGCAATGAATCCGGGGATAATTGCTCTAAAGTTTTTAGCTTCTTTTCCTCTGTTTTTGGCAGCTTTTTGGTGATTTTAACCTCGCCTTGCAGCAGGATTTCTCCTTCTGCTGAATATGCGTCTCCATCAACAACCTGACTATTTCCCACTGATTCGAGCAGTAACATCGGCGATAAGTCCTCAAATTGGTAGTAATCACCTTTACGCAGAGCACTCAACGCAGGCTGGAGGATTTTAAATTCGCGATTGAAACATAGGTCCAATGCTGCGATCGAGAGATCTTGATCTGTTGGTTTCAGCAGGGTTAGATATGATAGCGTGGCGCGAACTAGACTGGTTGCAATAGCCGGGATACCGGCACTCAAATAATGTATATGTTGGCGTAACACATCCTCTGATGTTTTCTGGTTTTTCAGAAATCTGGTTTGACATATCAGGCGGATAAAACGCAGCCAAAATGAGCTATTTATATCGCAGCTTACCAACTGCATAAATCCATTTTTAGTTGCTCGGCGGGTTAGCGTCATTTCGCTATCAAACAATTTCATCGTGGCCAATGTTCCGACAAACATCAACGGGATCCCCACTCGATTTAATAGTTCCTCTAGGAATTTCATGGTCGTTTTCTCGTTGTTACTGATCACTTCATTCTTGGCAGACCTGGCCAGGTTCTGCGCTTCATCAAGGATCAGCAAACCAACCCCATGGCCGATAAACGATTTTTGCACTACCGAAATCAACTCATTAACAGAGCGGTTCCTATGGGTATGGCTATAACTCTCACCAGTGACAGCGTCGAGTGATTCTAACAAGTTCAGCAAAAGTGCTTTTTGGCCACGGCGATCATGAATTTCAATGTACAGATAGGTCACCTGCACTCGACTCACAATAATTTCGTGACCATGCAGGTCCGTATAGCGATCATGCTCTATCGTTTGTGGTATCTGTTGGCAAATTTGCCTAACCATCGTGCTCTTCCCACGTCCGCTGAGCCCTAGCAGTAACAGGCTATACTGAACAGACAAGCCAAGACTCAGTACATGAGAGGCTTTCCATGGCTCGGCTTTGTCACGATCAATTGCAGCTAATATCCGGCGCACATCTGCCCCCACTGGATTGCGTCGAGTATACCCGGCCTCGATCATTCGTCGTATTTGGTCATATAAACGGTACGCCTCATCTGGAGAGGTATACACGTCCGCCAGTTGATCTATGGCTGTGCGGATAAAATATGAATGCAGCGATTCATCCACCCCTGCAAGATCCAGATCACACTGAAAAGGGATCTCACAGTTCGCATAAAATTGTGCCGTTGAGAGCGGCAAGCCAAGCCCCTCGATATAGGGGTTTCCCCGATATTTTGAATTGGGATGTGGGTAATATTGAGGTGCGGCCATGACTATTTCTCCTGAACTGTAAATATTGTCGGATCAGCAAGGTTCTGACTGGGTGTTTTTTTAATATAATTATCTTGCTGACATGTATTTCTTAAATCAGCAGCAATAGCCATTTCCTCATGATGACGTTGCAAGTTCCCTTCGACCTGTTTATGGCTTTTCATTCCTGACTGTATATTTTTTGCAGTGGATTTTTTCAGTCCACGATTAGTTTTTCGAATTACCTCATCACATTCGCGAAAGTCCATTTCTAACACTGCGCGAGCATTGAATCTCTTCTCATCCAACGCAGCCAATTGTTGTTTAACAATATACAGGCGATGCATGACATTTGCCCAAACCTGATTCCGATATGCCTCACTGCGATCTGTCAGCTCAACCTGATAGACCTCATCACTATCCTCAGTTTTAAACCAAAGATGATTAGTACATGTATCTATGTACCTGACTTTGATTTTGAAACGTCCGAGATTTTTCGCCTGATCCAGCCACTGCATTCGAACAATTTCATTACTGCTATAGTAAAGGCCTCGAAAAAATATCCCATCAGCACGCACCGTAGCCTCATCCTCTGGCAACAGCGCAAATCGCAGGCGGTCTATGGGAACAGGCCTCACCATCACTGAATTTTTCAGACCCCAGTTCCATACATCACGAGGAGTAAAACCAACCCCATCACGTGACATTTCTAGGTTGTGCGAGGTCACGCGCTGACGATGATTATTTGAATAGATAATGATATTAATGAGTCGATACATGAACTGTTCATACGTCAACAGGGGGCGACGAGATGCGTGCTGATCCTCCTTATGTGGATACTTAACCACCTTGCCTGCCTCGAACGGGATCGCTAAAGTCTGAATAATGTCGAAAGTTTTCTCCACTTGGCCTTTCATATCCCCGCGATGATAGGCATTAAAATTACCGACTGTGATACCAATGAGTCCGCGCAGCAGGCTGCAAATATTGGTATCAGTATTCTCAGAGCCCCGGTCGAACGTTAATTCACGACATGGTAAATTGCAGGGCCAGTCAGCCTCTTCGATCTCCACACCATACTGCCGACAAAACTCTCGCTTACTACTCATCGCATTGAATAATGCTTGACTTGCTCCATGCCAACAAGGCGAGTCGAAACCGACATGCAATCCAACAATCATACTGCTGGCGGTATCAACGACAAAATATATAACCGGTCTTCCAGTACTCAGTAGCTCATCGTTACTGTACGGGTAACGGATGTAAACATCGGCAATAGTACTGTCTATTTCATATCGTGACGTTGGCCCCCGCAGGCCGGCACGGGCAAGACCTGGTTTTCCTGCATGGTCACGGGAATAATTAATACTGCCTACTCGCTTTTTCAGGAACGTGAGATCACTGACGAACTTTTTCAGATGATATTTAAATATTCTTGGTGATATTAAATATTCCCTATGAAGTAACATTTTAATTGGTTCTGCTATGTCACAATCCTCAATGCCCTTCGGTAAAACATTGACACATTCATATTTCAAACAATAGTCAAAGTATAGCTCTGACAACCTCACTTCAGAGCCAGATTTAATAGATTTTGAAAAACGCTCAATTTGTATAATATCTCGCTGAGTAATGCCACGATATGGTGTACCATATCGAGTAATTGGGCCACTCTTGGTTGCTTTCTGACCCAATGGCACATCTGGTAGTTGAAAGTTGCTGCCACAATTAAAATAGTGTGGAAGCAATGAATTTGGAAAAGCTCCAAAAAAGAAATAACTATTCAATTGAGCGCAAATGTATTTCCTACTTCGGCCGGAATGTTCAATCAATGTTTTCAATATACCACTTGCATCACCATATAAATAGCGATGTAACAATTCAGGCTGACTAAGCAACGGACTAATTACAGCCAACCTCTCATTGCGAATCTTGATCCATTGAGGTTCTAGCTCACTATCAGAGGAAAATAAAACTTTTGGAAATTGATGTTCAGCCAGAGTCCACTCACCACTTTCAATATTAGACTCGACATTCTCGATTAATAGATTAGTCGGCCGTTTTGGTGGCCCATCTAATAATTCACTTACAGCTAACAACCCCATGTCATAACAAATAGAGACAATCAGAAACTCTGAACCACCATTTGTATTAGTGATCAGTTTCTGGTTAACTCGCATGGACCACCTCGTTGAATGGCACAGGCCTATACAACTCTAAACGTTGTGTAAGATCAACGATTATAACACCATGGTAAACTGCATATTGAAATACACATTTCACCTGCACGTCAGAAATATTCAACTCCTTGGCCACCAGCTGGATCAACACTAACAAGGTATTTGAGGGACGGGCAATCAGGTGATGTTTGATTCGTCCCAATATAATGAGGTATATGGCCTCAGATACCTGAATATACTCAGGCGTATCAAAACACTCACGTAGGAACTCCAGATTATATATATGTACTTTATCGAAGCTTTTTTCCGTTAACAGCACATGGTCAATATTTTGAGTACGCCAATATTCAATGGCAATTTTCTCCTTTGCCCTTGTACGATTAACAACACGGGGGGATGTTATTTCTGGATCCAGCGCATCAGAATATTTGAAGCTATATGGACTCAATATATGCTTCCCTGCCTCCGTTTGCCGAATAATGACAAAATCCTGAGTCATAGTTTTGGCTGGGATGCGGCCACCATAATTCGCCCGCTCTTTGTAATTACCAGGATGGACAATGTGCAGAGATGCCGCAATTTTGAGCGTTTCATGCAGTGGTAACGGATACTGTTCGAGAATGTCGATAACAGTTGGATCGCGTTCGAAATAGAAAAATGGTGCCCTCTCGCCACGACTCAGCAGATGATGCTCACGCCGAGTTTTGTGACTATACACAATCTGCCCCTGACCATAGGTATGGGACTGCCGCACCGTGACCCAGGGCCGATACCCCCGAGCCTGGATACTGCGGTTGTACCGTTCTGTTTTTGCGATCTCCGCATCGGTGACGATGGGCTGCTGAACCGTTTTTTGCTGCATGACTACTCCTACCTGACTTGCATACAACCTAGTAACTGGGCAGGGAGTCGTCAACCGCAATGGCGCACGTAAGACGTTGTTTTTACTTATTTATTTTTATAAATAATAACTATCGACGCTATCATGGCAAAAATGCCACACTCAACAAAATTTCATTTTTTATCTTAAAAAACATAGAGTTATAAAAAATCACATAAGCATACATAATCACGAATATTTATTTTTATAAATAATAAGCAAATATTTTTTATTCCTTTTTTGACATAAGAGGGTGGCGGATATAGAACATTATTCTGAGGCGATTGGTGATTCCGCTCAGAAAAAATGTCCATTTTGGGCTACAAAAGGCTCCATGCGAAGAGCAATCAATGCATCCATACCAAAAAATTCAGCCCGGCAAGGGTGGCCTGCCGGGCTGTGGGTGACTGACGAGCGGATAACTCACGTCAACAAGCGATTAGACATGCCATCCAGCTTCGCTTTGGTCTTTTCCCAACCGGGCATCACCTGACTCATCAACCGGTAAAACTCAGCCTGTTAGAGCTCGCCAAAGAGCTCAATAACGTCAGCAAAGCCTGCAAGCTCATCGGCTACAGCCGTCAGCAGTTCTACGAAATTCGCCGTAATTACCAGACCTATGGTGCCGAGGGATTGCTCGACAAATTGCCCGGCTGCAAAGGGGTTCATCCCAATCGGGTCGCTCCCGAGATTGAACAGGCCATCCTCGATTACTCCCTCACCAGACCAACCCATGGCCCACTGCGGGTCGCCCAAGAACTGGCTCTGCATGGTATCAACGTCAGTGCCGGTGGAGTGCGTGGCGTGTGGCAACGGCACGACTTGCTCTCCAAACACGACCGCTTGCTGCGCCTTGAGAAAACGCACCGTGAGCAGACCATTGAGCTCAATGACGAGCAAATTCGCCTGTTAGAGCGCTTCAGCCCCGAGTTTCGCGAACGTCAGATTGAGGTCCACTACACCGGGGAACTGGTGGCGGTCGATACCTTCTTCGTCGGCGCGCTCAAGGGGGTTGGTAAGGTGTATCTGCAAACAGTGCTGGACTGCTACAGTCGCCACGCCTGGGGGCTCTACACCAGCAAGCTGCCGGTGACCTCGGTCCATGTGCTCAATGAAACGGTACTGCCGTTTTTCGAAGCCCACGAGGCACTGATCTATACCATCTTGTCGGACAACGGGCGTGAGTTCTGTGGACGACCTGACCACCATCCCTACGAGCTGTTCCTGCAACTGGAGGGGATTGAGCACCGGACAACCAAGGTACGCAGGCCGCAGCGCAACGGCTTTATCGAGCGACTGCATCGCACACTGCTGGATGAACACTTCCGTATCAAGGGGAGGACGACCTGGTATGAGTCGGTAGAACAGATGCAGGCAGACCAGGATAGCTACCTGGAGCACTACAACACCCAGCGGTCACATCAAGGCAGGATGATGGAGGGTCAACCCCCCTACAACATGTTCAAGAAGAGTCTGAAATTGATACCGAAGGAAGTGCGCACTAAAATAGCGTAAACAAGACACCGGTTTGAGGCCGGTGTCAGGTGATAACTAGATCTGTACATACCAATAGAGGCTTATGATCTCACATCAAGGACTTATTCGCTCTTTCCCTAACCTTCCCTTAATGTCAGGACACCAGTTGATAATACAAATTATTTTCTACTCAGCATCTTAAATATGTCTAGAGCCTTTGAACAGGTGTGATACAAATAAGGTTCCAAGATGCAAAGCCTTTCGAGCATTGCCTCTATTCTAAAAATTGCATCATCACTGATTGGCAGATATGCTAATTCTGTACACCATTGCCCTATATATTCAGCCCAGTCATTCTTATCCTCAAAGGCAGCTCCTGCGACTAAACCTAATGAAAGATAGTTTTCGGGCTCAGAGTCCACATCAATATAGTCCCGATATAGACGACTTAAAATCACTACCGACGCAGAAAGTTTTCTGCTTCTAGTCAGACAAGAAACTTGCGCTAACCCGTTCAGCACCTGATAGACTGAATCTTTATCGTTTACCGAGGATAACTTATGCTGTGCGCTTTCTAATAGCGAAACTGTATGTTCCAAATATTTTTCATCAATTTTCCAGAAAGGCGCTGAATTCATCAAAACTTTGAACGATGCTAATGAAACATTAGCGCCGACTTGCTTATCAAGCAAATTAAATATTTCTCTCGGCACATCAGCTGGAATAGAGTTACCTTCCAACGGTCCAGGTAAAAACGAATTCATATTGAGTCGAGAACCAGTCATAAGCTCTTCTTGCAGACATTCAGCGATCTCGAATTCACCAACTTCTTGACATACATTATATACCCGCCCATAAATCTCATTAATGAATTGATCTGCTGTCAAGTACGTTGGTAACCATCTTGGCTCCTCTAGTAGATCAATAAAATTTTGACAGTAAAAATAAAGCCCTCTCTGTTGAGCCGCCCATTGCTCTACTTTGTCAAAGGTAACATTTTCTTCCAGTGCAGCTTCAACAATTAAGGCTGACTGGGCAAGTGAAGCGAGACGCCGGTAGAATGGTGGCATACTGCGAAATATCTGAAGTCGCGCCAGTTCACCATCGACGAAAACAGCCATCGAGCAAAAAAGACGTAGATTTTCTAATGTTTTTACAGCCGACACACTCTCAAAAAGAGCTTTAAGAGTCGCATCTAATGAATTTGCGAATTTCAAAATACCGATTTCAAGGCAAGATATCAAAAGTATCGGATGACTGCTTTCAATTGCTCGCTTTGCTATTGACTGATACGAATCTTCGTCAACGAGCCTAGTTGAAATGACTTTTGATATTGACTTATGCATACAAAGCAATAAATTATTTTCAGTTACTCCACCTTCTATTCTACCTTCGAGGTACTGCTTGAGTTCATTATTACAGAACTCCTCAATGTTTTTACTCCCGCTGTACTTACCCACAAGCCGTTCATAATAACAAATTTCATTTGGGACCAGTGTTGAAACACTATTTGATGGTCCTTGAAACTCATTCTTTAACACACCTTTAATGTGGGCTGGTGATAAATCCAAATCAAGCAACAAGTCAGATACATCATCATCACTTACTGCCTCCATTGAGAGAACTGCTCTCCAGTACTCAAACTCCTCTTTCGAAAGGCAACTCTTCTTCGCTACTGTCTCAAATATACTTAACCGTCTGTCGATATCTCCCAAAAGCGGCCAAAAACTATTATTAAGTATCTGCACATCACCTTTGGTTAAAGAAAATGCTGAACTTTCTTCTGGAATATTTCGTAGAAACCAAACATTGCGATTAATATCCTCTAAGGAGGACTCTTCCTCGACATTGTCAAAAGTACTGCGAATAGCTTTAAAGAGAGCGGTTCTGGAAAATGCGACTTCTTTATCACCAAAACTAATCGTGACATCTGTTACTAGCTCTAGTTCTTCCAACAACTTACTATCAGATAATAGTTCCTCTCTCACCAAACTGGGGAATAAATTGAGAGTGTGCGAAACCATATAAGCTCGCACTGAATATGAGTTAGTCATAAACCTCTTCCTCCAGTATCGATTTCTGAGCGATACTTTTAACCTCCGACTTCATCGAATCAATTACAGTCTTAAAGCTCCACGGGTCATTATCCTTTAGCGGCCCCAAAACAAACTCATCCAACCATGCTTTGTAGCCTTTCTTTTGCTCGTCTGATAAAGACTCCGGCGGAATCAACACTGAATTCACTTTAATAACCTCGCCTAAATAGGCCATACCTTCATCCCCTCTTATTTTATGAGCTTGGGCCCACTCCCTATAACCCATAAGCTCATATAGCCAGCAGGAGCTAGCGCGACTTAGTTCAGGTGAGATATCGGCGGTCCACTGAGTTTTTATTGCTTTTGCAATAGTCTTCATCGTCTCATGTAGCCACTGGGCATCTCTTGGGAGCTGAACCAGACCACTAATCCTGATCAAAAACAGATTTTCTCTTATCATTCTTAGCTGTTTAGTTGGTTTAAACTCACCATCAGACATAACGGAGTGATTTAGGTGATATTCAAGCTCTTCACTGGAAATGCTAACAATCTCTAACCCAAACTCCCGAAGTAATGTTCTGAATTCAAGCTTCTGAGCTTTAGAAATAAGTCCTTTATGGTGTAGCGTCTCGATAAAGTCTAATGATGTATAGATTGGTACTGTTCTTTCATCAAATGCAATATTTCGATGCTTATTCATAAATCGATCATCTATCAAAGCTGCATCGCATATTTTTAGCGCCTCAAAAAGCTCTTCTGTTGGCTTGGCATAATTGTTCTCAGAAGCAGCTACTTGGTCTTTTTTTAAAGGTATTTCAGCGAGTGTAACTTTCCCAGATGTAAGCCCATTAAAAAACAACTTTCTTATACTTTCTATTTTCGAATCTGCCTGCTCGACAACTGAACCGTAGTTTATCAGCGTTCTATATCTATCACGCTCGCCCTTAAATACATACACTTCGAATCCGGCTTCGCTAAGTCTATCAAGCATATCAACGGTAATCAGGTAGGTAATTGACAGTGAATCGAGAAATAATCGTGCTCCACTGACCACTTCAAGATCGACAGGCCATTCTTTTTCGTGCTGGCTAAGATAATTTAAGGCTTTAACACACTGAAATTCAGTGATTACGGCTAGATCTTTGAGTTTTTTTATTAATTGGGAACATGAAGTCAGACTGTGATGAAATAAAGAAAGGTCAGCTTCCACCTCTCTAAAGGTGCCTCCTGCCTTATATACAGGGTAGGAACACACGACCACAGATTGCGACTCATTCGCAGGATTCTCACGCACCTCTTCTAGCATAAACGCAAGCTCTTCACCTACATCTAGTGCCAGCTCAGGATTATTAATTTTCTTAGGATGAAAAACGGAAATTTTGCCATCAGTAACAAGCCGCTCAAAATACTTTGCCTTTTCAATTTGGCTCGGCTGATGAAAAGCAACTTTCTGCTTCTCTTCAAAAAGCCATCGCATAAAAGAATGCGGGATAACTATTTTTTCAAAACAATCAAACAGATGGGTTAATATCCCAATATTTTCCATCACCAAAGCACTGGAAGCATCGACTACAATTGTATTACCAACAATGACCTGATCCAACCTTACACCATGAAATAGCGGAATTACATTTTTCCGCCTTATATCTTTAGCCTTTTTATTTTCAAATGGCTGGATCAGATAAAAATCAGACATTGTCTTATTCAATAGTTCCGCCACTGTAAAAATGGGTGCATCGCCATCTAAATAGGCTTTATAGACCCTCTCATTTTTCTCTCTAGCCTCGGACACCATCTCCCTTACATCTTCGAATGAAGCCCTTCGCAATGGACCGTTGTCATTAGAGAGATCTATTGCCTTATTGAGCCATGCTGATGTTTCTTGATTGTCCTCCGTGCCCATTGTTGTAGCGATGAAGTATGATGATGCTAGCACTTGAGGATCATCCATATATTTTCCTGTACAGAAATCTAAAATTTGCCTTGCTCTCCGTGGAGAAATTGCTTTAGCTAACTGGGCAGCTTGTAAAAGGTCATTGGCCTTTAACTCATCCCGATTATTCCAGCAATCTTCCACAAAAATGCTAAGAGACTCCCAGTCACCACCAAATATAGATAGATTGATCTCAAGAGTTTTAAGATCAGTCTGTTGCGACTTATACTGCTTCAATCGAACAATCTGTTCATGAGCACCGATTAAGTCTCCTTTTCTAAAAAGAGACCAAGCCCAATGGGCTTGCAGCCTCTCGCTTCTTTTTACAAGATCTATCTTATCTAATAAAAACTGATGAAGTTCAGCAAACCGCCCCAATAAACAGGCCGCATTACAGACTCTGATAGCATCAGTTTCCTGGCCTGTACGGTAAAAAAGATCTCGGCAGTATGAGTAGTATTTACTACCTCGATTTGTCCTTTCTAACAAATTTACCAAATGAGCAAGATCACTTGTATCTTCACTTTGTTGATATTGACTTATAGCTAATGCAACTGGGTCAGCCCCCTTAACTGATTCGATGATATTTTGCAACTTTCTGACATCAGCATCTGACGCTCCAGAATTCCCGACCTTCTGTAAAAGCTGTTGTGCATCATCGACCAACCCTGACTTCGCTAATGCCTCTATCTCTAGCATACTAATTGCACTGGAATTAACGGCGGCTTCCATTTGAGTTCTGTGGCGGTTAATATAATCCACTGCTGCCGATATTGGCTTTTGTACCTGTGCCAATACAAATCTGGCTAAACCAAGAGTTGCATCATTCTCTGGACTTAGTGCTGTTTGTCTATTTACTTCCTTTTCTATCGCATCAAAATCGATTTCAATTCCAAAAGCAAATGCCAATGACAAATTCTCAAGTGTTTTCTGAGTGTAACTAACAAAGTAGCTCTCAAGTTCTAAAATTGCTTGTTCGTGTGTTTCACTGTTTCTAAGCTGTAACCACAGCACATATTTATCTGATATATTAGCGACATCTTCAGCACCGAGGTGCCTTGCCTGACCTGAACAACATTTGAATAGTTCGACAGCTCTATTTCTAAGCGCTGTCGATTCAGAATCATCTGCAAGTGGAAACTTATCTGCTGCTAAAGGAATAAAAGCCAACACGCTCTCGCGGAGTTCAACAGCCTTAATTGCATTTACCAAGAATGCAAACGCAGAAATCTGCGCCAGTGCTGGTGAAATATAAAATGATGCGTCGCCTATCGTCTGCGCCGAATCTAAAGCCTTTTCCCATTGATGCTCTATCAACAATGTAGAAACCAAAAAGACTTTGCCATCATTGTCTAAATCTTGAGAGCTTAATCCTGCACTTTCTAACCAGAGCAAAGCAGCGTCGTTTCCTTCTACTATTTTTTTAATCATAAAAAAGGCAGAATAATTTGAAGCCCCCCCTGCAAGCAAACCAGACGCCGCATCTACTCTGTTCAATTCAATAGCATCGATAAAGGCCTGTGCTATCGCAGCCTCCTCCGTTTGACACAATTTTTTAGAACATGATAGCCATTTTTTCGCTAGCTGAGCCCTTTCTCCTACACATAAGTATCTTGCAATTAGCGCTAGCGCCCTAGCTTTTACTTGAGGGGTGCCGCCGGACAGCTCTCCATCAATAATGCTTTCTGCTAAAGCAATCGATTTCTCTTCCTTAGGAAAAGAACCGAAAAATCTCAGCAAGGTAATTTCGTGGGCAAGTTTTTCTATTCTTTCGTCTTGAAGATGCTGAGCGGTAAATCCGGCCCCCCTCATCTGATCAACTATCAAATCCGCTGTTTGTTTTGGATGATTTTTAACGGTATCCAGTAGCTTTTTTTCACTTTCCTGGCGCATTGATTTAATTTGAAGCCACACTTCAATAAAATAAATAAAAATACTTAGACCAATTAACACCCACCCGGTTATAAACATTGGAGTTGATATTGGCCCACTATATTCTGGGAAGAATTTTTGGTTACTCAAAAGCCAATTTAAAATATCTAGCCATAAAGGAGTGTTGAGAATGCCTACTCCTGCCAACAACAACGGTACACTTAGTGCTTTCGCTAATGAAGGTCTATATAGTGCAACTAAAAATTTTATGTTTTTTCGCACAACATCCCAATCAATATTCATGTTGTTCTAAACCCTCTCTGAAGGTGGAGTTTCCTTATCAAATGGCTTGGATATCTGCGCCGTTTCGGTATTGGTTGGTAGCGTCACCTCTTTTGGTGGGCTCTTCTCTTATCAACTCGGTCATCTGTATGCCCATCTACCGCACAGAGAAGTAATCTCGTAGAGCTCATATTCCATGGCGCCATCGCAGATGGTTATTCCACTGCTGCATGTAGTGAATTCGCAGCATGGTGTCGAGTGGATAGGAACGGCTGCCGTTGTCAGCTTTCGGGTAGACCGGTTCAATGACACTGAGCATTCTGGCCCATGGGAGCAAAGCGTCCATGCGGGCTAGGAATGTCTCTTTGCGGGTTTTGCGGCGTTTACCATTGAACTTGCTATCCGCGAAAGTAAACTGTTGGACCATGCTGAACCTCATCCCTGATACCAAGTGAGACTGATAGTCTCACACCAGAGACTTGTTCGCACCTTCCCCAACACGGCTGAAAGATCAAAATGCGATCATTTTTATAATTTAATGACTCTCAGTCCACGGAATAATAAAAAGGCCCTGCTGTTGCAGGGCCTTTGAGTTTCCAACTTGAATGGTCGGTTTCCAACTTCAATGTCACGGTTTCCAACTTAAATGGCCGTGATCAGCACCTGCGCTTACTTGGCGTAGTCCTCGGTCGGGATGCAGGAGCAGAACAAGTTGCGATCGCCGTAGACATCGTCGATGCGGTTGACCGACGGCCACAGCTTGGCGGCGCGCACGGCGTCCGACGGGAACACCGCCTCGGCGCGGCTGTAGCCACGATTCCACTCACCGTCCATCACGTCATCCTGGGTATGGGGGGCATGCACCAGCGGGTTGTCGGCGAGGCTCCAGTGGCCGTCCTGCACCTTGGCGATCTCGGCACGAATGGCGGTCATCGCCTCCACGAAGCGGTCCAGCTCTCGCTTGGACTCCGACTCGGTCGGCTCGACCATCAGGGTGCCCGCTACCGGGAAGCTCATGGTCGGCGCGTGGAAGCCGTAGTCCATCAACCGCTTGGCCACATCCATCTCGCTGATGCCGGACGCTTCTTTGAGCGGGCGGATATCCAGGATGCACTCGTGAGCCACCCGACCGTTGCGCCCGGAGTAGAGCACGGGGAAGGATTCACCCAGCTTCTTGGCCAGGTAGTTGGCGTTGAGGATGGCCACCTGAGTGGATTTCTTCAGCCCCTCGTCCCCCAGCATGGCGATGTACATCCAGCTGATGGGCAGGATGCTGGCCGAGCCGAACGGTGCCGCCGACACGGCGCCGTTGTTGCGGCTCTCCTTGTCGGTCTTGACCACGGCGTGACCAGCCACGAACGGCGCCAGGTGTTTCTTCACGCCGATGGGGCCCATGCCCGGGCCGCCACCGCCATGAGGAATGGCGAAGGTCTTGTGCAGGTTGAGGTGGGAAACATCCGCCCCGATAAAACCAGGCGCAGTGAGGCCCACCTGCGCGTTCATGTTGGCGCCGTCCAGATAGACCTGACCACCGTACTGGTGGACGATGTCGCACACCTCCTTGATGGTCTCCTCGTACACCCCGTGGGTGGAGGGGTAGGTCACCATCAGACAGCTAAGCTTCTCCCCCGCCTCGGCCGCCTTGGCGCGCAGGTCATCAAGATCCACGTTGCCGGCCTTGTCACAGGCGGTGACGATCACCTTGAGGCCCGCCATCTGGGCAGACGCCGGGTTGGTCCCGTGGGCAGAAGCCGGAATGAGGCAGATGTCGCGATGCCCCTCGCCGCGAGACTCGTGGTACTTCTTGATGGCGAGCAGGCCGGCGTATTCGCCCTGGGCACCGGAGTTGGGCTGCATGCAGACCGCATCGTAGCCGGTCACTTTCACCAACCAGTCTTCAAGGTCTGCCAGCAGCAGCTGGTAACCCCTGGCCTGCTCGAGCGGGGCGAACGGGTGCAGCTTGCCGAACTCGGGCCAGGTCACCGGGATCATCTCGGCGGTGGCGTTGAGCTTCATGGTGCAAGAGCCGAGCGAAATCATGGCGTAGTTGAGCGCCAGATCTTTGGCTTCGAGACGGTGGATGTAACGCAGCATCTCGGTCTCGGAGTGGTACTTGTTGAACACCTCGTGGGTCAGCACGGCGTCGGTACGCAGCAGATCCTGCGGGATGGCATGATGGGCCTGGGCTGCCTTGTCGAGGGCCTCGATGTCCAGGCCGTGGCCTGTGCCCAGGAACAGTTCAAACAGCTCGGCTACATCGTCACGGGTGGTGGTCTCGGAGAGGGAGACACCAACCGCACCATCCAGATCCGCGCGCAGGTTGATGCCGAGCCCCTCGGCCTTGGCGATCAGCGCAGCCTTCTCGGCGGTCTGTACGGTCAGGGTATCGAACCAGCTGGCATGCTTGAGAGCCACGCCCTTGGCCTTCAGACCGAGCGCCAGAATGGTGGTCAGACGGTGCACGCGGGAGGCGATGGTTTTCAGCCCCACCGGGCCGTGGTAGACGGCGTAGAAGCTCGCCATGTTGGCCAGCAGCACCTGGGCGGTACAGATGTTGGAGTTGGCCTTCTCGCGGCGGATGTGTTGCTCGCGGGTCTGCATCGCCATGCGCAGGGCGGCCTTGCCGCGGGCATCCTTGGAGACGCCGATGATGCGACCCGGCATGGAGCGTTTGTAGGCATCGCGGGTGGCGAAGAAGGCGGCATGGGGGCCACCGTAGCCCATGGGCACGCCGAAGCGCTGGGCCGAGCCCAGCACCACGTCGGCTCCCAGCTCGCCCGGGGATTTGAGCAGCAGGAGCGACAAGATGTCGGCGCTGACGCAGGCCAGCCCTTTCTGGGCCTGTACCGCGGCGATAAGTGCTCGCAGATCTTTCACTTCCCCCGTGGTGGTGGGGTACTGGAACAGGGCACCGAACACCTCTTCGGCGCAGGCCTGCTCGGCCGGGCCGACTGCCACGTCAAAACCGAAGTGGACAGCCCGCTCCTTGACCACGTCGATCACCTGAGGGTGCACGTCGTCGGCCACGAAGAAGAGGTGGGATTTGGACTTGGCCATCCGCTTGGCCAGCGCCATCGCCTCGGCGGCGGCGGTCGCCTCATCCAGCAGGGAGGCACTGGCCAGATCCATGCCGGTCAGGTCCAGGGTCAGCTGCTGGAAGTTGAGCAGGGCTTCGAGACGACCCTGTGCCAGCTCGGGCTGGTACGGGGTGTAGGCGGTGTACCAGCCCGGATTTTCCAGCACGTTGCGCAGGATGACGTGGGGCACGTGGGTGTCGTGATAGCCCATGCCGATGTAGCTCTTGGCCACCTTGTTCTGGGCGGCATAGCCCTTGAGCTTGGCCAGCGCTTCCACTTCGGTCATGGAAGCACCGATGCCGAGCGGGCCCGGCCGGCGAATGGCGGCCGGGACCGTCTGCTCAATCAGATCGTCCAGGCTCTCGGCGCCCACCACGGCCAGCAGGGCTCGCAGATCTTCCTCACCCGGCCCGATGTGACGGCGGATGAAATCGGTTTTTTGCTCGAGTTCAAACAGTGACTGGGTCATTTCCCTATTCCTGATAAAAAGTCCTGATAACTAAGTGCCTGACAGCCGGCCTCGGCCGGCTTCACTCATGTTCGGGTGGCAGGGTGGCCCCTGCCGGCACCGGGTGTCGCTCATAGCGACAGGGGGTCGTCTTGTGGCCGCCCGGTTTGCCGTGGGCAAACCGGGACGGACGACTTCACCCTCACCGGCCGGCCTCCTGGCCGACGGGCATGCATACAAACGGGCCCTGCGCGATTGGCAGGGCCCGGGGGCATTACTCTTCGTCCACCACGTTCTGGTAGCCTTCTGCATCCAGCAGGTTGGCGAGCTCGCCCGCGTCATCCAGCTTGATGCGGAACAGCCAGCCGGCACCGTAGGGGTCGGAGTTGACCAGCTCGGGGCTGCCTTCCAGCTCTTCGTTGACGGCCAGGATCTCGCCGCTCACCGGGCTGTAGATGTCAGAGGCGGCCTTGACCGACTCGGCCACGGCGCAGTCATCACCGGCACCGACCTGCTTGCCCACTTCCGGCAGATCGACGAACACCATGTCACCCAGCAGCTCCTGGGCGTGCTCGGTGATACCGACCACGGCCTCGCCGTTGGCTTCGACACGGATCCACTCGTGGGAGGTGGCATATTTCAGTTCGCTCGGGATATGGCTCATTTGTGCTTCCTTTATTCACTTGGATCACTTGTCCCCGGCGGGTTCGACAGGCGTTGCCGGGGCAAGGGGGTCTGGCGAAGGGCAGCCCCTTCGCCGCAATGGGGTCGTTACACCAGCTTCTGGCCGTTGCGCACGAAAGCCGGCTTGGTCACTTTCACGGTGACCAGCTTCTTGCGGATCTCCACCGAGGCCTGCTCGCCGATATCACGGGGCACCCGCGCCAGGGCAATACTGTAGCCCAGAGTGGGCGAGAAAGAGCCGGAGGTGATCACACCTTCCCGCTCTTCTCCACCGGCGGTGGTGAAGGTGACCGGCATGCCGCTGCGCAGCACGCCCTTCTCTTCCATCACCAGGCCCACCAGCTTGGGCTGGCTGCCGGCGGCTTTCTGGGCTTCCAGCGCGGCGCGGCCGATGAACTGGCGATCGCTCGGTTCCCAGGCGATGGTCCAGGCCATGTTGGCGGCCAGCGGAGAGACGGTTTCGTCCATGTCCTGGCCGTAGAGGTTCATGCCGGCCTCGAGGCGCAGGGTGTCACGGGCACCCAGGCCGCAAGGGGCCACGCCGTTGTCCAGCAGCGCCTGCCACAGATCGCACGCCTGCTCTTGCGGCACCACGATCTCGTAGCCGTCTTCACCGGTATAGCCGGTGGTGGCGATGAAGAGCTCGCCGGCCTGCACACCGAAGAAGGGCTTCATGCCTTCCACGGCAGCATTTTGCTCGGCGCTGAACACCTTGGCCGCCTTGGCCTTGGCGTTGGGCCCCTGCACCGCGATCATGGCGAGCTCTGGGCGCTCGGTCACGGTCACCCCGAAGTCCTGGGCATGGTGGCGGATCCAGGCCAGATCCTTCTCGCGGGTGGCGGAGTTGACCACCAGGCGGTAGAAGGTCTCGCCAAGGTAATAGGTGATGAGGTCGTCGATGACGCCGCCTTCCGGAGTCAGCATGCCGCTGTAGAGGGCCTTGCCAAAGAGGGTGAGCTTGGCCACGTCGTTGGCCAGCAGGTGTTGCAGGAAGGCTTTGACCCGCTCGCCGGTCAAATCGACGATGGTCATGTGGGAGACGTCGAACATGCCGGCATCGGTGCGCACCTGATGGTGCTCTTCCAGCTGTGAGCCGTAGTTGATGGGCATTTCCCAACCGTGAAAGTCCACCATCTTGGCGCCGGCTTCCAGGTGCTTGGGATGCAGTACTGTAGTCTGGATCATCGCTGTGTTTCCTTAAGCGTTCGCGACAACACTCACGATCCGCCCCGCCCGGCCGCCCTCCGGCGGTTCACCGGGGTCGCAGCAAGAGCAGAGAGTGCCTGAGTCTGTGCTCGTTCCGGCCCGCAAGGCCGGAGTGATTCCTTGAACGCAGCGGATTATATGCCAAGCGGACGCGCATGCCGCTCAAAAAAAACTAATCCACCGCCAGTCAACAGACTCCAGACACTAAGGTAAAAACAGTGATAAAAACAGACCAAGCTCGGTAATGACGATATTAAATTTCGATTTTTACCGTTTCGTCACAATTTGGAGAAAAACGTTTCGCCGCCAGCCCAGATTAAAGGCTGATGCCCAAACCGGGTCATCAGCCTCCTCACATTAGTTTTGTTGTGAAAACACCCGAGTATTATTAGATTTTTTCACCCTTTGCCAGCGCGGGCAGCTCTCCCTCCAGCCCCATGGCGGCCCGGATCACCCTCTTACTTCGGCCGGGTCGGCAAATTGTTCCCCTTGGCCAAGGCCGGTAACTCACCCTCTAACCCCATGGCGGCCCGGATCACGCTTTGCTTGAGCGGCGTCAACAGGTCGAAGGCGCACAGGCCCGCCCCGCGCACCAGCTTCTTGAGCGGGTTGGCACCGGCAAACAGCCGCTTGAGCCCCTCCATCGCCGCCAGCATGCTGGCCGCCTCGCTCTTGCGCCAGCGCTCGTAGCCGCGCAGGTTGGCGAGCAGACCGATATCCTTGCCCGCCGCCTGATTGCGCAGGATCTGCTCGGCCAGGGCAGCGGCGTCCAGCAGCCCCAGGTTGACCCCCTGCCCCGCCAGCGGGTGTATGGTGTGGGCGGCATCCCCTACCAGCACCAGCCGCTCGCGGGCAAAGTCGCGGGCATAGCGGGCGGTGAGCGGGATGGCGCTGCGCGCCCCTTCCACCTGGCACAGGCCGAGGCGGCCGTCGAACGCGGTGGTGAGCTGGCGGTTGAACTGCTCGTCGTCGCACTGACAGAGTGCCTCGGCACGAGCGGCCGGCAGCGACCAGACGATGGAGCAGAGATCCGGTTGCCACAGGGGCAGGAAGGCGAGCGGCCCCTCGGGGGTGAAGATCTGACGCGCCACCGCTTCGTGGGGCTCGGCACAACGCACCGTCGCCACCAGGGCATGGTGGCCGTAATCCCAGCTGGTGAGCGGAATGTCGGCCTGTCGGCGCACCCAGGAGTGGGCGCCATCGGCCGCCACCACCAGTTTGGCCGACAGCGCGCGGCCATCTTCCAGCAGCAGCAGGGAGCCCGCCTCGCCGCTTTGCAGGCTGCTCGCCCGGGCTGGGCTCAGCAGCTGGATGTTGTTGGCCCCCTCGATAGCGTCCAGCAGCGCCAGCTGGATGACCCGGTTCTCGGCGATGTGGCCGAGCTCGGGCTGACGCAGGCTGGCGGCATCGAAGGCAATCCGGCCAAAGCTGTCCTGCTCCCACACCTCCATCTGCACGTAGGGCTGCAGGCGGCGGGCCTCAATGCCGCGCCAGGCCCCCACCTGCTGCAGGATGCGCTGGCTGGCCAGACTCAGGGCGCTGACCCGGTTGTCCGGCGCCTCGTCAAGCGCGGGGGCCGGCAACTGGCCCTCAACCACGGCCACCTTGAGCGCACTCCCCTTGAGCGCGGCGGCGAGCCCCAGGCCCACCATGCCACCTCCCACAATCACCACATCCACGTTTTGCATCTGCATCGTTTTATATCCTTTCAGGGCTGATCGCCGGGATCAGCGAGGGCACGCCCGCAGGCAGACCCCTTCAATACGCAAGCTGTGACCCGCCTCAGGGGCGGCACAGGTCGGCAACAAAGCCCAGGGTGCGGGAGGCCAGCGGCGCCTTGAGGCAAGCCAGCCGCCCCATCAGGGAGAGCGCCAGGTTGCGGCCCGCCACCAGCGGGTCGTGATCATTGGAGAAGAGCTGGGCCAGCGAGGAGGTAAGCCAGACCGTCTGCGCCTGATCCCCCTTGCGCTGCTGCCAGTAACCGTTTAGCACCTTGAAGCTGCCGATATCCTCCCCCGCCGCCAGGGCCTGACTGACGGCGCGGGTGAGCAGGTCCAGATCGCGCATGCCAAGGTTGAAGCCCTGGCCGGCGATGGGGTGCAGCAGATGGGCGGCATTGCCCACCAGCACGGTGCGCTGGGCCAGCGGGTAGTCAGCCACCGTCAGCACCAGCGGATAGACGTGGCGCTGGCCGGTTTGCAGGAAGCGACCGAGGCGCCAGCCGAAGGCCTGCTGCAGGCGGGCCAGAAAGGCGGCGTCATCGAGCGCCATCAAGGCCGGCGCCTCATCCCGCGCCACGCTCCAGACCAGGGAGGAGAGCCCCCCCTGCATCGGCAGCAGCGCCAGCGGCCCCCCTTGGGTAAAACGCTCGAATGCCTGGCCGGCCGGATCCTCGGCCGTCTTGACGGTGGCGATGATGGCGCTCTGGCCGTAGTCGTGACGGCTCACCGCCAGCTTGCACTGCTGACGCACGAAGGAGTTGCCGCCATCGGCCGCCACCAGCAGACGGGTCTGATAACGCTCGCCACTGGCCAAGGTCAAGTTCACCCCCTCTGTCAGCGGCTCCACCCGTTCGAGCTGAGCCGGGCACAGCATGCGGATCTGCGGGCAGGCAGCAATCGCCTGTTGCAACTCGATGCCCGCCGCCGACAGCTCGATCACCTGGCCGAGGGCAGACAGGCCATACTCGGCAGCCGTCAATCCGGCCTGGCCGAAGTGGCCCCGATCCGACACATGAATGCGGGTGATGGAGCTGCAATGGGGGGCAAAACGGGGCCAGAGCCCGTGCCGGGCCAGCGCCTCGCAGGTGCCGGCGGAGAGCGCGATGGCGCGGGCATCGAAGCCGGGGTGTGCATTGAGCTCGGGGGCGCTCGCCTCCAGCAGCAGGATCCGCAGGGGCTTGGGCCCTGGCAGGGCCGCGAGGGAGAGCGCCAGCACGGCGCCGCTCATTCCACCACCGACGATGGCCACATCGACGTGGTTCAGATCAGATTGAGACATGAGATCAGGGGAAAAGCTGAAAACGTGGGGTCATGCTAACACAAAGCGTGGGGTCGGGATGCGAAGCCACGGGCAAAAAAGCGCAGTCCCTGTCGTTACTTGCCTCATCACGGCCGGCCGGCGCGGGCAACATCCAGATGTAAAAAGAGCGCCACCAGGCGCTCTTTTTCGAACTTGCTCGACTCAGTGCAGGGTCGGCGGGGTGCTCGGGGCATCCGGCCGCTTGCCAAACTCCTCGAACGCCATCATGACCCCGAGGCGCACGTGCTCGTAGAGCACCAGGAAGGAGGCTTCGTTCTCTTCATCTTCCTGATCGAACTCGGCGGAGACCTGGGTGATGCTGGCGATGTCCTGGATCATCTCCTGCAGCTCTTCGGAGGCCTTGGAGAGCTCCTGCTGCACCACACCGAAACCGGCCAGAAAGGCCTGGGACCAGTCCACCAGCGAATCGATGCGCTCGTCGAGGGGCGCTTCGTCGCTTGGCAACAGCAGCTCGACCCCTTTCTGGGCCATCAGGCTCTCGATGACCTCATGATAGAGGTCGGTCATCACCTGGCGCACCGGGGCCGGCAGACCGAAACCGTCGTTGACCAGATCGTTGAAATGGGGCAGCCAGCTCTTGTCGTCCAGAGCCACACCACCGCACACCAGACCGCAGATCACGCCATGGGCCTCTACAGCCGTTGCCATCAGCTCGTGCTGTTCCATCAGGTCGGCCACGGCCGCGTATTTCAGGGGGTTCGTTTTGCTCATCGAAGATCCGCTCAAAGTTCAGGCAAATATGCAGAATTAATGGTCAGGATCCTAGCATTCTCCCCCTTCCAGAGCCAGCAAGGCCTTGAAACTTCTGCATCTGCGCTATATAGTCCCGCCCAGTTGTCCACGTGGATAAAGGCGGAATGACACTCCGCCGTATTGAGGAAGGCATGAGCACAGAGGCCGTAGAAATCGTCATTTTGGGACGTCCCTACAAGGTATCCTGTCCCCTGGGACAGCAGGATGCCCTGCGCCAGGCCGCCGACCAGCTGACTGATAAACTCATCGAGCTGCGTCAACGCTCCAAGGTCTCCAGCAATGAACAGCTGGCGGTGATGGCAGCACTCAATTTCTGCCATGAGCTCTGTCTTGAAAAAGACAAGAATCACCAATACTCTGAGACCATGGACAAGCGGATCAAGATGCTGCAACGCACCATCGAAGCGGCCTTGATCGAGCACGGACAATATGGCGAATCCAGCGACGAAGGCGTGCAACCCTAACTCGCAACGTTTTTGAAATTCCCTGGGGTGTTTGTCAGCCGGTTCAAGTCCCCGAGCCGATATTCATACCAAACAGGGGATCTGCCTTCTGGCTATTGCGCATGCTCGGCACGACCGAGAAGCCTGCGGTCAGATCCGATCCCCGCCTTGAACCGACGGTTCAAGGGCCCAAACCGGCAACGGCATCTCCGGGGTACCAACAGCAAAAAGCCCGTCACCAGCGTGACGGGCTTTTTCTTTGTCTGCGCGGCAGTCCCCTCCCCCGCTTCCGTCACCCGGCATATCAGCCCCCAGCGGCGGCCCATAAAAAACCCGCCAACTCGGGCGGGTCTTTTCACATCATTAGGCTCACACGGCCATCTGCTCGTGGGGCGAACCGTGGTGACGCAACCAGAGGAAGCTCAGCGCCACGATCAGCACCATCAGTGTCATGATGGCGCCCAGGGTCACCTGCCCCTCCATCGGGAAGCAGGCCGCCAGCAGGGTCACGATGCCGGCCCCCAGGTTCTGCATGCCACCGAGGATGGCACCGGCGGTGCCCGCCTGGCCCGGGAAGGGCTCGATGGCGCAGGAGGTGGCAGTCGGATAGAGGATGCCGCTACCGATGAAGTAAACGGCAGCCCCACCCACCAGGGAAGCGGCACTCACTATCCCGAACAGACCGGGCAGCAGGATGATGAGTGACCCCAGCGCCAGGAAGGCGATGCCAAGGCGCATCAGCTTGCCCTGGCTCAGGCGAAAACTCAGCTTGGCGGAGAGCCAGGCACCGAACAGATAGCCGGGCAGCGGCAGCACGAACAGCACGCTGACGGTACGGGCACTCAGCTTGAGCACGTCGCCCAGCAGCACGCCGGCGGCCGCTTCAAACACCGCCAGACCGGCGAAGGTCGCCATCAGGCAGAGCAGGTTGCCCTGAAAACGCGGGTTGCCGAGCACGTGGCGATAGGCGGCACCTACTCGCAGCGGCTGCTGACGGGCCTCCTCTGGCAAGGTTTCGACGAACCAGGCCAGTATGGCCAGGGTCGCCACGGCGCCAAAGCCGAACAGGAACCAGTAGCCCGCACGCCAGTTGAACAACTCGGTCAGCCAGCCACCCAGCACGGGGGCCAGCAGCGGGGAGAAGATCACCCCCATGCTGACCAGGCTGTTGGCCCGGTTGAGCTCGGCGCCGGTGTAGCGGTCGCGCATCAGGGTGCGGCTCATGGCGCCGCCGGCCCCGGTCCCCAGCCCCTGGATGAAGCTGCCCGCCAGCAGCGCCATGAAACTCGGGATCAGCTGGATGGTCAGGGTACCCACCAGGAACACCATCATGCCGATGATGATGATGGGACGACGCCCGATGCGATCCGACAAGGGGCCGTAGACAAACTGGGAGAGGCCGTACGGGATCAGGTAGCAAGCCATCACCGCCTGCAGCTGGCCGGAGGCCACGTTGAAGTCCCCCGCCATCATGGGAATGGAGGGCACGTAGAGGGTCTGGGTCATCTGGCCCACAGCGACCATCAGAATGGTCAGAAAAAACAGCGGATAAAAACTGTGCCGATACATATCTCAGTCCCGAAAAATCATCGAAAAGCTGCCCGCCTCTGGCAGAAAACCGCAGAGGGGATCCAACAAACAGGGTCAATCAAAGGTGAAAACTCAAGGCGGAGAACCCGCACCGGCCGGGAGCAGGACACTCCCATGGCTTGCCGTCATCTTAGTGATTCAGATCACGAAAAACGAACGAATCTTTATAATCAGCTTTCCTTAGTTTTTCTAATGTGACGGGGTTTTAGGCCCCGTCAACGATAAAAATCAACGCGTTACCATCTGCTGGGCCTGCTTGACCAGATCTTCCGGCTTCTCGTTGCGCGGCGGTATGGTGATCCCCTTCTGGCAGGCCGGCTTGTCAGCCATCCGGTCCATCCAGGCCTGCAGATGGGGCAGCCCCTCGATGGAGATACCGCTCCAGTCATAGATACGCACCCAGGGCCAGGTAGCAATGTCGGCGATGCTGTACTCGTCGGCCAGATACTCGTGCTGGGCCAGATGGCTGTCGAGCACCTCGAACAGGCGGCGTCCCTCCTTCTGATAGCGTTCGATGGCGGCCGGGATCTTCTCCGGGAAGTAGCGATAGAAGACGTTGGCCTGCCCCATCATGGGCCCGACCCCACCCATCTGGAACATCAGCCACTGAATGGCCTGGGAGCGGCGCTTGGGATCCGCCGGCAGCAGCTTGCCTGCCTTCTCGGACAGATAGAGAAGAATCGCACCCGACTCGAACACCGCGAAGTCCCCGTTGTCCCGATCGACGATGGCTGGAATGCGGCCGTTGGGGTTGATGGCCAGAAACTCGGGTTTCTTCTGATCCAGCGCCGACAGGTCGAGCGCAATGACACGGTAGGGCAAGCCCAGCTCTTCAAGGGCAATCGCCACCTTGAAGCCGTTGGGCGTGGCGGCGGTATAAAAATCGATCATCATGGACTCCTTGTGATTCACACATTGGCACAGGACGGATAGGGCCTCGCCCATGTCGGCCAGAGAAACGCAGCGGGATGGACAACATGGACATCCCCCGGCCTGAACATGACGAAGCGGCACAATACCGGTCAGTTATGACAAATATTGTGCCGCTTGAACAGCCCAGCGCAGGGAAGGAAGAGACTAGTTGCACAGCCCCATGGGTTGACGCTGGCGCAGCAGAATGAGGCGGGAAAGCAGCGGGAAGTAGGACTCCAGCTTGTTCAGCAGCACCCGGCTGCAGGCGGGATCGGCAAGTTCAGACTCTTCCAGCACGATGCCGTTGGAGACGAAATAGAAGCGTGGGTCCCGCACATCCGGCCCCTGAATGGTGAGAGTACCGTCTCCCTTGCGCATCAGCAGCGGCAACACCGGCAACCCGAAGGTGTCGCTGTTGCGCTGCCAGGCAAACTCGGGCCAGGCCGCATCCCCGTCCAGCAGCAGGATAGCCGCCTCTTCCTTGCCGGGTTGCCAGTGAGATGGCTGGGTAATGGTTAGCTCGTTGAAGTAGTCGCCGTATCCGGTCGAGTTCCGCAAGGCGGCCAGCAAACCCTGAGTGGAGGTTGCCGACGGTTTTTGACTCACTAATGACAAATTCATGATCCACGTCCCTATGCTCAAGGCAGCCTGTTATTCGGCTGCTGCCCATAAGACTAGACCAAAAAGAGCCTATATTGGAGCCGTCAGATCTGGCAGTCGCCAAGGCAAGAGCGATAACGTATAACAGTTGCCATTGTCAAAAAGACTGGTATGATACCGCGTCCTTTTATTCCCCCGTTCTTTAACATCCAGTGGTGAACCTATGCATCCGATGCTGAATATCGCCGTGCGCGCTGCGCGCAACGCCGGTCAAGTAGTAGTAAAAGCCTTTTCTCAACCCGAGAACATCGAGGTTATCCAGAAGGGCAGCAATGACTTCGTGACCAACGTTGACCGTGAAGCCGAAGCGGCCATCATTCACACCATCAAAAAATCTTACCCGGAACACAGCATCGTGGCTGAAGAGTCTGGTGAGATTGCCGGTACCAATCCGGACTACCAATGGATCATTGACCCACTGGATGGCACGACCAACCTGGTCAAAGGCATTCCGCACTTTGCCGTCTCCATCGCCCTGCGCGTCAAGGGCAAAACCGAACAGGCCGTGATCTACGACCCGATCCGTGACGAGCTGTTCACTGCTACCCGTGGCAGCGGCGCCCAGCTGAACGGCTACCGCATCCGTGTCGGCAAGGCCAAAGAGCTGGCAGGCACCATCCTGGCCACCGGTTTCCCGTTCAAGCAGAAGCACCACATCGAGCCGTACCTGAAGATGTTCCAAAGCATGTTCATCGAGTGTGCTGACATCCGTCGTGCCGGCTCCGCCGCGCTGGATCTGGCCTATGTGGCTGCCGGTCGCGTCGATGGTTTCTGGGAAATCGGCCTCAAGCCCTGGGACACCGCTGCCGGTGAGCTGCTGGCCAAAGAGGCTGGCGCCATCGTCACCGACTTCGTCGGTGGTCACAACTACGAGAACTCCGGCAACATCGTGGTGGCCAACCCGCGTGTCCTGAAAGAGATGCTGGGCAAGATCCGCGAAGAGCTGCCGGAATCCCTGGCCAAGTAAGCCAGCACTACCCGCACTCATCAAAACCCGGCTCAGGCCGGGTTTTTTTATGACCTTTTCATGACCATCAGCCCATCGACGCTGACAAGCAAATCCCTGCCAATGCGCATTGCCATCGCTCCTCTGCCCCTCATGGCCAGCGCTGTCCCGACTGGCGAGCTCGCTGAACGTCACTGTCGCCTTGTGCGGCGTCAATCCCCGATCCCAGCAGCAGGCCAAGAGTCGTGAACCATCCCTGTGCTCATGCCTTGAAATGACGGACCAACAAAAACAGTCAACCCGGCCGAAGCCGGGTTGACTGTTTGCCTGCAGCAACAGGCTATGACACGGCACCCTGTCTGGTGCCGATACAGCTATTACGCCAAGCGGAAGCGGCCTATGGTCTGACGCAGACCGGCAGCCAGCTGGCTCAGCTCCAGGCAGGCACGGGCGGTATGATCGGCCCCAACAGCGACCTCGTTGGAGGATTCGTTGATCCGCTCCACGTTGCGACCCAGCTCATCGGAGACCGCGTCCTGCTCGCCGCAGGCACTGGCGATCTGAATGGCCATGTCGGCAATCTGGGCGACCGCCTCCTCGATTTGCTGGATGCCGTCGCTGGTCTGCTCGCTCTGCTCCACGCACTGGCGGATCATCTCGCAGCTCTGGCCGGTCACCTCTTTGGCCTGGTTGGCACGGGTCTGCAGGGTTTCGATGATGGCGACGATCTCGCCGGTGGACGCCTGGGTGCGACCCGCTAGGGTACGCACCTCATCGGCCACCACCGCAAAGCCACGGCCCTGCTCGCCGGCGCGAGCCGCCTCGATGGCGGCGTTGAGCGCCAGCAGGTTGGTCTGATCGGCGATGCCGCGGATCACATCCACCACCACGTTGATCTGGGCGGATTCGCGCTCCAGTTCGGTGACCAGGGTACCGGCCTGTTCAATCTCTTCGGCAACCCGGGTGATGGCCATCAGCGAGCTCTGCACATCCTGATTGCCGCGGCGCGCCAGGGCATTGGCGGAGCTGGCCGATTCAGACGCCGTCTCGGTGTTGCCTGCCACATCGGCCACGGTAGCCTTCATCTGGGCCATGGCGGTGGCGACCAGCGAGATCTCCTGCTGCTGGCTCTGGATCCCCTGTGCCGACTGCTCGGAGACCGCACTCACCTCTTCGATGGCAGCGCCGAGTTGGGTCACGGCCGCCACAACCTCTTCAATCAGACCGCGTAGGTTGTCCTGCATCTTGAGAGACGCCTTAGCCAGCATGCCCAGCTCGTCACGACCGATGTGCTGGCGATCCAGCTGATGGGTCAGATCGCCGGCGGCGATGGCGTTGGCCTGGGCCACCACGGCCTGCAGCGGCAGGCAGATCTGGCGGGTCAGGAACCAGGTCATAGCCACCATGAACAGCAGCAGGCTGCCGATGCTCACCATGGCAAAACTGGTCACCATGTTGACGCTGTCAAGCAGGCTGCCGCGGTTCTCTTTGACGAAGCCGAGGTTCACTTCCACCAGGCCGTTGACCGCCTGTTCCAGCTCGCCATAAATGGGGTTGGACTGGAACAGCTGCACCTTGGCCTGCTCCAGCTGGCCCTGTGCCAGCAGTTGATCCACTAGATTGACCGAGTTCAGGTAGCGTTGCCACGCCTGCTTGGCGCCGTTGAACACCTGACGCTCATGGGCGGCACCGACCGTGGCCTCATAGCCCCGGAAGGCCTGCTCGACTTTCTGGACACTGGCCTGGATCCGGCCGCGACGCGCCTGCAGATCGGTGGCGTCATCCACCATCAGCAGGGCAAACTGGGCGCGGCGCACGTAGGATACGTCGTAGAGCAGGTTCTCGACCGAGAGCACGCTAGGCAGGGTGGAATCGGTAAAATTCAACACGCGATCGCGCACGCCGCGCAGTTCGCTGGAGAGAAAAATACCGAATATCACGTTGACGGCGGCAATGACCGCAAAGACCACGGCAATCTTTTTGCCGATAGACAGATTTTTGTAAAACATGGTGGCTGGTGATCCTCGACTGCTGACAAGCAGGTGCACAGTGGCGATCACATCCGTATGAACTGGTAACCCGGGCTTTCCTGACGGGAGATGGGACGTTGCGAAAGACCAAGGGAAGGGTGGGTTTCGCGAGGGCGGCACTTTACCACAAACCTGCCTACTCCTTCACCAGCTTTCGCCGCAACAAAGCAAGTTGTTTTTCCATACAACCAGATCTTCGTCACAAACTATTCAAGACGACCGAATCATTTCAAATAGTTAGCCGATGAATGCAATCGATGCCCCGGCATGGACAAGTGAGGCCCGGCTCGCTGTAATGCAAGAGTCCCCGGATGGCGCCGCGCCATCCCTGCCGTCAAGCAAAAGAGGTGATCTTCATGGATAACGCGTCAGCCCTGCCCCTTTCCTCTTGGTCAGCCCAGCTGCGCGAGCAGCTGCGGGCACGCCCGGTGATCGCCATCGGCCTGTTCGTTGCTTTGGCGGCCGTCGTGCTGTTGCTGCTGCAAAGCCTGGTGATGCTGGCCGCCGGCGACATCAGCCCCGGCGTTCGCTATGGCCTTATCGGTGGCTTGGCCGGCTTTGCCGCCACCGCACTTGGCGCCCTGCCCGCCCTTTTTCTGCGCTCGGTTCCGCAACGGGTAGAAGACAGCATGCTGGGCTTTGCCGCCGGCATGATGCTGGCGGCCAGCGCCTTCTCCCTGCTGCTGCCGGGGCTCGAGGCGGCAGAGGGGATCACTGGCAACGGCTTTCTCGCCGCCGCCGTGGTGGTGACAGGCATGACCCTCGGGGTACTCCTGATGTTGGGGCTCGATCAATTCACCCCCCATGAACACGACAAGACAGGCCCCTGCGGCCCCGGTCACGAGAGCTGCTCCCGGGTCTGGCTGTTCGTGTTTGCCATCGCCCTGCACAACCTGCCGGAGGGAATGGCCATCGGGGTGAGCTTCTCGCAGGGTGACATGTCGGTGGGCCTGCCGCTCACCACCGCCATCGCTTTGCAGGACATTCCGGAAGGGCTGGCGGTGGCGCTCGCCATGTGCGCTGCCGGTTTTCGCCCCGGCATGGCCGTGCTGGTTGCCATCGGCCGCGGCCTGCTCGAACCGCTCGGGGCCCTGCTCGGCGTCGGTCTCTCCAGCGGGATGGCCATCGCCTATCCCATCGGCCTCGGGCTGGCCGCCGGCGCCATGCTGTTCGTGGTCTCCCACGAGGTGATCCCCGAGACTCACCGCAACGGCCACCAGACCCACGCCACCCTGGGCCTGATGGCCGGGTTTGCGCTGATGATGACCCTGGATACGGCACTTGGTTGATAAGGTTCTGATATATGGCGTAATGTTTCAGCACTAGCGCCGCGACATCCGCAGGCACCGCCGCATTTCCCCACACATCGAGGGCCAGCATGACATGATATTCCGGGTGATGGTGCTGGGTTGTCTGCTGGCAGTCACTCACCGGGCCGTCAACGCCACCGAGATTTATCGCACGGCGGCGCAGCCAGAGTCAGCTCCCAAATACACCCTGATGGCGGATGGCCGCATCGGGGGGCTCTGCGTCGAACTGTTTCGATTGATGGAGCAACAGGAGCCTGCCCTGCGCATCGAGGGGGATCAGCACTTTATCCCCCTCAAGCGGCTGGAAAAACGGGTGCGCTTCGGCCAGCTCGACTTCCTCTGCGGCGTGGGTGACAACCCGGTCCGCCGCAACCACTTCCTCTATCTGCAGCCCCCCATCTTCACCGTACGCTACCACCTGGCGGTGCGCAGCGACGACCCGATCGAGATCCGCCACTGGGACGACGTCAGGGCCCTGGGTAATGCGGGGATCATCCTCGTCAATCACGGCAGTGGCGCCATCGAACGGCTGCAGGCCATACAGGGGCTCATCATCGACAGCGGCGGGGGCAGCAGCGCCGCCAACTACGACAAGCTGCTGATGAAGCGCGGACGCTTCGTCTACTATCGCTCACCCGGTATCGAAGCCGATCTGCAGCGCCATCACCTGAGCGACCAGATCCGCATCCTCCCCGTCGCCATGGAGACCATCCCCTTCTACATCCTGTTTTACCAGCGCACCTCCCCTGCCCGCCTGGCCCTGTTTACCAGCACCCTGCAACGGTTGGCGGACCGCGGCGAGCTCGCCAGATTGGCCGAGCGCTACCCTTGAGTGGACCTTCCCACCCGCCAGCATCGGAATGCTCGGCGCCATCGCCAACTTTTGTTATGATCCACAACAACTTATTCGGCCAACTGGCCATCAAGACGAGGTGAGTGATGAAAGTAGGTATTATCGGCGCCATGGAACAGGAAGTGGCCCTGCTGCGCAGCCAGATGAGCAACCCGACCACCCTGCAACTGGGCGGCTGCGAGTTCTATCAGGGCACCCTGGCAGGCAAAGAGGTGATCCTGACCCGCTCCGGCATCGGTAAAGTCGCCGCCAGCGTCGCCACCAGCCTGCTGTTGGAAAAATTCGCCCCCGACTGCGTCATCAACACCGGCTCTGCCGGCGGCTTTGCCCAGGACCTGCACATCGGTGACGTGGTGATCGCCAGCGAGATGCGCTTCCACGATGTCGACGTGACCGCCTTTGGCTACGAGATGGGCCAGATGGCGCAGCAGCCTGCCGCCTTCCCCTGCGACGAGCAGCTCATCGCCGTCGCCCAGGCCTGCATTGCCGAGCAAGGCAAGCATCAGACCAAGGTCGGCCTCATCTGCACCGGCGATCAGTTCATGTGCAAGCCCGACGCCATCGCCAAGGCTCGCACCGACTTCCCGCAGATGCTGGCGGTCGAGATGGAAGGGGCGGCCATCGGTCAGGTATGTCACATGTTCAAGGTGCCCTATCTGGTGGTGCGTGCCATGTCCGACATCGCCGGCAAGGAACAGGTTGAATCCTTCGATGCCTTCATCGAGGTGGCCGGCAAGCACTCTGCCGAAGTGATCATCAAGATGCTCGGCAAGCTGTGATCACACTCACCACACTGGAACAGATGGCCGCCACTCCGGCGGCCATTTTGCTCGGGGCCGCGCTGCTGGAGGCCATCGTCCCCTGGCCGGCCCACTATCGGCTCTCCGCCGTCGTGCCCCTGCTGACCCGGCTGGGTCACAAGGTGTGTCGTCCCGATGGCGCCCCCGGGCAGCAACTGCAGGCCGGCCTGCTGGCCATGCTGATTGTCTGGCTGCCGTGCGCCGCCGGACTCTGGGCGGTGCGCAATCTCTCGCTCTCGGAGCCGCTGTTCGATCTGCTGTTTCTGCTGCTGATGCTGGAATCGCGCCCGCTGCGGGAGCTGGCCCGTGCCACTCGCGCACTGACAGACCAGGATACCTTGGTGGTGGCCCGGTTGCAGGCGGCCCCCTGGCTCAGACGCGATACCGGCAAGCTATCTCTGATGGGGCTTGCCAAGGCGGTCAGCGAAAGCTGCACCCTGCGCCTGATAGGGCAGTGGGCCGGCCCTCTGCTGGGATTTGCCCTGGCAGGTGTGCAAGGCGCCCTGCTGTGGCGCCTCGCCCAGTTGATGAATCAGGGCTGGAGCCCGAAACTGCCAGCCTTTGCCCACTTTGGCCGGGCCGCCGCCGTGCTCTACCAGGCCCTGTGTACCCCTGCCATCTTGTTGCTGGCGCTGCCCTTGTGCCTGACCCAGCTGCGCAAGCTGGCCAGCCGATTGCGTACAGCCATGCTCTGGCCCTACCCCGCCATGGGAATACTGCTGGCGCTGCTCTCCGGCTCGCTGGGCTGCAAGCTCGGTGGCCCCCGTTACTATCAGGGCAGCTTGTTCCGTTTTCCCGTGTTTGATGCCGCCGCCGAGCCGGAGGCCGGCACGGCCCTGCGCCTGCTCAACCGTCTGCAACAAGCCGGTTGGGGCTGGCTGGCGCTGGCATTGCTGCTCACTGTGCTGGAGCACCTGCATGGCTAGATGGCTCATCCTGCTCTGCCTGTTGTGCATGTCACCCGTCCTGCTGGCTGGCACGCCCGCACGCATCGTCAGCCTCACCCCCCACCTGACCGAACTGCTGTTTGCCATCGGCGCAGGGGATCGCATCGTGGCCACCGACGATGCCTCCGATTATCCGCCCGAGGTCAAACGCCTGCCCCAGGTAGCCAACTACCGCAGCATCAATCTGGAAGCCCTGCTGGCCCAGAAGCCCGACCTGATCGTCGCCTGGCGCTCCGCCCAATCCCGCATGCTGGCCCCCATCGAACAGCTGGGGATCCCGGTGTTCTATTCAGAGCCGACCGACTTTGCCTCCCTCGCCACCGAGATGCGGGCCTTGGGAAAAACATTGGGGGTGGAACAAACCGCCAATGCCGAGGCCGACGCCTATCTCGCCCGCCTGGCCGCCCTTGGCCAGCGCTACGGCAAACCCAAGCATATCAAGGTGTTCTACCAGCTCTGGTATCCACCGCTCACCAGCGTCAGCGGCAACGCCTGGCCCGCCCAGGCCATCGAGTTGTGCGGTGGGGAAAACGTGATGGCAGCGGCCCGCACGCCCTATCCACAGGTCAGCCTGGAGCAGGTGATCAAGGCCAATCCGGCGTTGCTCCTGGCAGGGAGTCAAGACGCTGACGCCCTGCGCCACTGGCAACAGTGGCCCATGGTGGATGCCGTTCGCCATCAGCGTCTGCAACTCATCAACTCGGATGAGCTGCACCGTTTCACCCCAAGAGCACTCAATGCGGTGGAGCAGATATGCCGGGCCATCGCAGACGTACAGTAACCGCGCCTGTAAAGCCCGCAGCTCATCACTCGTACACCAAAAAAACACCGGCGTAGGCCGGTGTTTTTTATTTGGCAGAGACGTGATGAGAGATAGCCGTCACTTCTTCTTGAAGATATCCAGTCCCACGAAGTAGACGGAATCGTGTCGCTGGAAGGCATCGGCATAAATCGGCTTCGCATCGTCGAAGAACCGCTCGAGTATCACCTCGGCCTCTTTCACCTTGGCTTCGAACTTGTCAGGCGCTGCGTCAATCAGGGTCATCATCAAGCCGATGATGTTGGCGTAGAAATAGTTCATCGAGCCGATCAAGACACGGTAGAGATGGCAATCACGGCTCATCAGCAAATAGAGCAGATAGTCGTGGTGACGCTGCATCATGGCCAGTATGTCATTATGTTCGTATTTGACTGTCCGCCAGTCGGTACGCAACTTCTCCAGCAGATCGTCAAACAGCGTCACATTGAGCGCGGCATTGAAGTCAACACTGGCCATGTCGAACGGCTGGAAGCTGCGCGCCATCAACTCATCAAGCAAGGCGATCTTGTCCAGCTCCGGGCTGTTGACTTGCAGGGCATCCACCCGTTGAGGGATGGCGCCTTCAATGTAGGCCCCATCACTGCAATTCAGACAGCGCATATCCGGATGGCTTGTCAGCACGCGCGTCATGTTATGGATTGCCAGGCCAAATAGATGATTGATCCGCACTTCCCCGCCCAAATTGCCCGGTGCCGGGAAAGTATCTTTCAGATTCTCGTTGTACTTGGCTTCTCTCTTCTCGTTGTAATAGAGACTCAGAGTGGAGTGATGCTTGTCTGCGTACTTGTAGCCATTGTCTATTCCGAACAGGTATACCTGTTTGAACCCGAGCAACGCCGCATAATTGAGGCCGGTGTTGCCAACGAAGGGGTTGGAGAATTCAATGGACTCATACTCGAAAGCCTGACCAAACCGGCTGACCAGCATGGCAAACATGGGCTCGTTGGGCTTGAAGGTCAACCCCGTCTTGCGGAAGAAGGTCTTGCACTCGGGGTGGATCACGTCAACGCTGAGGAAGACCGCATCCTTGAGGAAATCATCCGCATTGAGGATGCGCAGGAAATCCGCCGAGCTCTTGGTGCGCTCCACCGCCACATAGATGTCCGGTTTGATACCCGCCTTGTGCAGCGCACTGACGGCCGTGCCGCAGGCAATGATGATGGCTTGCCGTTGATGCTGCCGGATGAATTCGATGCTCTGATCCAGCGACGGTCCGTTACCGACCACGAATACCGGCACCTGCTCGACCTGCGAGGTATCCCGCTCTCGCTTCAGGAAAGGCGTGCCATCCTGCAGATGGGTGTGACTGTGGGCCAGCGCATAAATATTGTCATCGAAAAAGCCCCAGCCCGTTTTGAGCAGATACAGCTCACCCTCGGCTTTGTCGATCAAGGCATGCAGCTTGGGTGAGTGGTAATGACAAAACGAGAAATAGCTCGCCGACCAGAATGCTCCTTTACGATGCAGCGCCTCCATCATGTCGGCAACCAGCAGCTGTTCATCGACACCGATGAACAGGTGCAGACTCAGCGACTCCTGCTCCATGTATTCGAGCAACTTGTGCCAATCGAAGCAATAGAGCGAGGCGTAGAACATATCGAGGTCGGGCTCGAAGGCAAACAGATTCCGAACCCGGCACCGCTCATACAGGTAGCCCAGCTGATAACCCAGTCCGATCCCGTACATGAAGGACAAGGGAATGTCGGCATCCAGCGCCTTGCGAAGCGGCAAGCCTTCCAGCGACACATTCTCCTTGAGCTCGGAGATGGCATTGTTGTAGGCGATATGGATCTGGCCTTCCAGATACCACTGAGGTACGAAGTCGATACATTGCAATACGCTATGTTCGATCACCTCGGCAATCTGGGCCTGTGCTTCGGCAAAGGGATCATCGCCATAGAGGGAGACGTCATCGTCCAGCCAAAGAACATTAGGAACGCCGTTCTCGTTGCAGAAAAAGCGGAAGGGTCTGACCGGCTGATACTCTTTGAAAAATGCATGTATTCCGGGCATATATTTTTCAAAGGCAGCCATATTGAGTTCATGGCGAACGGGCAGCACCTCCAGCATGGCGGCTTCCTGCTCTTTCTGCCTGGCTAGACGGGAGAGCTCATGCTCGGCATCTTTGATGTTCTTGTTAAAATCCATTCGGTACTCAACCCGCATTCATCTTGTAAAGGCCCGCCACGCGACCAGCCTTGGAAAATTGGCGCAATTCATCCTCTGCCAAGTGTCTCGCATTCGTTATCAGCGCATGGATCATGTGAAACTGAGACAGGGCTTGCTGCTGCTCTGCATTAAGATGACTGTCAGCGGGAATATGCTCGAAAACCTCGTTCAGGGCAGCGAGATAGTGCTCCATTTGCACTTCCGCTGCCGCCAGCTCATTTTGCTCCAACAGCAACCGCAAACGGCTGCCGTGGTTCATCAAGCCGGACAGCTTGGCATCATTCATTCCGCACGACCTGCTTTTTGCTGGGCAATGGCCTTGTCGCGCTCTTCGACCGGAATCGCATCCCAGCCACTCTTGACTGTCAGCATCAGGTTCATCACCTCGTCGATGGCGGCCATGTCCATATCACGACTGGCATCCATCATGCGCACCTTCATGTAGTCGTAGAGCGCAAACAGATCTTCCGGCACCTTGCCATAGGAGAGGTCCAGCGAGTCCTGCAAACCGTTGATAATGGCCATGGTTTTGGAGATGGACTGGGACTTGCCTTCGAAATCACGACGTTCGATGGCACCACGGGCCTGGGCAAGACGCTCGAGGCAACCTTGCATCAACAGCTGGATCACCCGGTAGGGATCCGCCACCGCCAGCTCGGACTGCAGATTCTGGGTGGTGTAAGCCTTGATATTTTTCCGATACATAAGAGGCACGGCTCCTGACTACGTATTAATTCGTTTTGGTATTGAGCAGATTCAGATAAGAGGCCGACTTGTTCATCTTGGCCAGCATGCTGTCCAGGCTGCCATAACGGGCCCGCAAGGTCTCCTGATACTTGGTCAGCTGGGCGGTAACATCCGACTCCTTGCGGCTTACTTCGCGCAGATCGGAATTGAGCGAATCTTCCCGCTTGGCCAGCAGGCCGCCGGTCTTGGAGTAGGTTTCCAGCTGGCTGGCCAGCTTGCCTGCGACCCCATCCTTGCCGCCAAACACCGCAACCACCTGATCAAAGTTCTTGTCGATGGCCTCGCTGAACTTGGTATCGTCGATGGACAATACCCCCTTGTTGTCCATCTTGATACCCATCTGGAAAATCGTTGAATAGGTAGACGATTTTTTGGAGGGTTCGGTGATGAGGCCGTTCATCATGTTGACCACGGCACGCGTGGTCGCATCTCCTGCCAATGCACCGCCATCATTCTGGCTTTTCCCTGCCACGATCGAGTTGCGCTTGCCAAGATCATTGCTCTTCTTCACCAGCGCGTTGTAACCGTCGACAAAGCTCTTGACCATGTCCTTGATACCGGCCTTGTCGGTTGTCACATCGACCTTGTTCGAGCTGTAGGTCTTGACCGGATTACCATTGGTATCGGTGGTGGTCGTGCTATCCGACTCTCTGAGCACGGTCAGTTTGAGCCCAACTATGGTGCCGTCGAAGGTATTGGTCGCACTGGTCAGGGTGTTGCCATCTACCTTGATCTTGGCATCCTGAGCGCTCTGGCTCTTGGTCAACTTGGACACAAGGTTGTCGGTCAACTCAGTGGTGCTGCCGGTGATCTGCAGATCCTTGCCGTCGCCGCTGACCCCTGAGTCGATCATCAGCTTGGATTTGCCATCTGAGGTATTCATGATGTTGACGCTCAGACCGAAGTTGTCGGCGTCATTGTTGATCCGTTTGCGAATGGACTGCAGCGAGTCACCCGCTTTGACATCCACATCGAAGGTCTTGTCGCCAGCCTTGAACGTCAGTTTCCCGTCCTGAGTGATGAGGGGGGTCGTCGACGAGTCGAAGGTACCGTCAAATTTACTGGACTTCGCCAATTGTTCGACGCTGATGTCATATTGACCGTTGGAGGCCCCCGCCTTGCTCTCCACCTTGAGCACGGGTTTGTCCTTGTCCTGGGTAATGTTGATGGAGCGCTTGTTGAACGCATCATCCTTCGCCATGGCCTGCAGAGTGGTCACGAACGAGGCGATGGCAGACTTCAGCTGCCCCACTCCGGAGAGAGTGATTTGAGTGTTGGTCTTCTTGGTGGTGATGGGCTGCATCAGTTGTGCCTTTTTGGCATCGACACTGGCAGCAATCACTGACTCCAAATCGAGTCCGGAGCCGGCACCGGCAGACGTAATGGTGGGCATACTCTCTCTCCTCTTAATTTTTTCGTATCAGATCTCGTTATCGAGCAGCAATCCGACCCGCGAACCACCGCCGGATACATCGCCCTCACGCAGATCCTTGATCCGCTTGCTGATGGCCAGCAGCTCCTCGCTCGGGATCTGCCGGATCATTGACTTGGTCTCGGCATCCACCACCTTGATGACCACCTGATCCAGATCCTTCTCAACACTGAAGTTGACAGTCCAGCCTTGCAACTTGCTGAACTCTTGCAAGTTTTGCACCTCATTTTCAATATCGGCATTGGATACGTCCTGTTTGGCGGTTTTATCACCAGCCAGAGCATCCTGCTGTTTTTTCACATCCTGTTGTGCCGTCACCCGCTGCTCTTCCGTCGTGCCAGATAGCACTTGAGCGGCCGATTGGCCGCTCTTGCTACTTGACTGAAGAGAAGAAGGAGTGACCGATGACGGGATCCCAATTTCATTGGCCATATCGTCGCTCCTTTTCCTATCTCATCACTGCTGTTCTGTTAGCCCAGCAGGGACAGAGCAGATTGCGGTCTTTGGTTGGCTTGCGCCAGGATGCTGGACGCTGCCTGTTGCAGAATGTTCTGCTTGGTCAGGTTGGCCGTCTCGGTCGCAAAGTCTGCGTCACGGATACGAGAACGTGCGGCGCTCAGGTTTTCAGAGACGTTGGACTGGTTGCGGATGGTGGAGTCAAACCGGTTCTGTACCGCACCCAGCTCCGCCCGCTTGCTGTCAACCGCCTTGATCATGAAGTCAAGGTTGGCCATGGCCAGCTGAGCCGAACTTGCTGCCTTGATGCTGCTGACGCTGGTAGAAGTCACCGCTGACGTACCCTTGGTCACTTTGTAAGGCTCGCCAGTGGCGCTGGTCGCAACGGTCGCGCTGCCCTTGGTTGACGCCGCAATCCCGCTGATGGTGAACGCGGAGGTCATCTTGAAGGTGATGGTCTGACCGGCGTCAGCCCCTACCTGGAATGACCCCTTGTAGTTCCCATCCAGCAGTTTTTGGCCACCAAAGGTGGTGTCGTTGGAGATCCGGTTGATCTCGGTGGTCAGCTGGTCAAATTCTTGCTGCAGTGCAGTACGGTCATCGGTGTTGTTGGAGCCGTTGGCGGACTGTTGTGCCAGCGTGCGCATGCGTTGCAGCATGCTGGTCACTTCATCCATGGCCCCTTCAGCCGTTTGCGCGACGGAAATACCGTCGTTGGCGTTGCGGTTACCTTGGTCCAGGCCGTTGATCTGAGAGGTCAAACGGTTGGAGATCTGCAAACCGGCAGCATCGTCCTTGGCGGTGTTGATACGCAGACCGGAAGCCAGTCTGGTATAGGACGTATCCAGGGACTTGTTGGTGTTCATCAGGTTACGCTGGGCGTTCAGTGATGAAGTATTCGTGTTGATGTACATGGCCATAAAATATTCTCCCGAAGAACATGCGACTGCGGGTTGCACCGCCAAAGCGGCGTCCCACCGTTAGAAGAACAGGTTGAACGAGCCTGATTCTTCTGGCGGGTGTCTGTTTGAACGGACAGGTCACCCGCAGTAGTGCAAACGTTGGATTCCGAACACCCCTCGATTGCTTCACTTTATTTAACGGCAGCGCAGCGACAAGCTTTAGGAAAATAATTGCCGAAGGCGGCAAGTTTTATCCGGCAAGCGGCAAAATGACGGCGAGCAGTCTCCTGTTATCGGGAGCAGGGCCTAAAGCCGGCGTGACAGAGATGAACTCTGAGGGTTGGCACAGTTTGTGCTTTGATATGGGGGAGTGGCGTCAATTTGACGGCACAATAAAAAGAGGCCGGAAGATCCGGCCTAAAACGAGCATACGCTCAGGAGAATATGACCAAGCGTGACAGAACTGAACAGCTGTACAACACTTGGCTTTACTAGTAGAGAATAGATTCTCTCCCGATAGAACAGAGTGCGAACCGAACACCCCTTTGTTCCATCTCTTGACCAGGGCGGCCTGAACAACCGCCCTGTTTTCTTTTATCAGCCCTGCAGCAGGGAGAGTGCTGACTGCGGACGCTGGTTTGCCTGAGACAGTATGGTCGAGGCTGCCTGTTGCAGAATGTTCTGCTTGGTCAGGTTGGCGGTCTCGGTCGCGAAGTCTGCGTCGCGGATCCGTGAACGGGCGGCACTGACGTTTTCAGAGACGTTCGCCTGGTTGCGAATGGTCGAATCGAACCGGTTCTGCACCGCACCCAGTTCGGCACGCTTGCTATCCACCACTTTAATCATGTAATCCAGGTTGGCCATGGCCGACTGGGCAGAGCTTGCCGCCGTAATGGTCGACATGCTGGTAGAACTCACCGGCGTACCTGCAGTTTTTGTGATTTTATAAGGCTCGCCCGAAGTAGTGGTCGTCACTGCCGCACTGCCGCTGGTCGCGGACGCCATACCAGAGATGCTGAAGGCAGTGGTCATCCGGAACGTGATGGTCTGACCGGCATCGGCACCGACCTGGAAGGAGCCCACATAACCGCCCTTGAGCAGATTCTGGCCACCGAAGGTGGTGTCTTTGGCTACCCGGTCGATTTCAGTCATCAGCTGAGTGTACTCTTGCTGCAACGCGGTACGGTCATCCGTGTTGTTGGAGCCGTTGGCAGACTGCTGGGCCAGGGTACGCATCCGTTGCAGCATGGAAGTAATTTCATCCATGGCGCCTTCGGCGGTCTGGGCGACGGAGATACCGTCGTTGGCGTTGCGGTTGCCCTGATCCAGACCATTGATCTGGGAGGTCAAACGGTTGGAAATCTGCAGACCGGCGGCATCGTCTTTGGCGCTGTTGATGCGCAGACCGGATGCCAGACGGGTGTAGGATGTATCCAGAGATTTGTTGGTGTTCATCAGGTTACGCTGGGCGTTAAGCGATGAAACGTTCGTATTGATATAAAGACCCATGACTATTCTCCTAAGCTATTAAATTTACTATTTAATTTGCTCGAACTTTATTGTCTTTCCTGTTCGATGCTTCTTATTTAACGGCCTCTTTTTCGATGTCTTTAGCATTATTTTCAACGCTTCATCGCATTAACGCCGCTTACCCTATATATCGGCATGTTCCGGCTGAACTTGAGGAAAAAAGTGCCCTGTTTTGCTCATTGAATTCATCAGGCTTGCGACAACGGGCCGGGCGCAGGTCTACATCCACCTCCCCTGCGACATGACGCCGCTCAGATGCATCGCGCTGGCTGGCGACAGCGCAGCCGAGAAAAACTTGGTCTGGCTCCCACTTCTTGCAGGCAGCCATTGGTCAGACACCGCAATCCCCCCTAAAATCGCGGCCCCATCAACAATTGGACGTGAGTTGTTCTCCATGCAGACACTGGTTGAGCAGATTGTTTACATCAGCGACATGTTTGGTACTGCGGTATTCGCGTTTTCGGGCGTACTGGTGGCGGGCCGTCTCAGGATGGACGGTTTTGGCGTCATGGTGTTGGCGGCGGTCACCGCCATCGGCGGCGGCACCATCCGCGACATGATCCTGGGGGCTACCCCGGTATTCTGGGTACGTGACCCCCTCTACATCTGGGTGGTGATCGCCACGGCACTCATCGGCATGTGGATGGTCAAGCTGCCCCGTCGCATGCCCTGGTACGTGTTGCCGGTCGCCGACGCCTTCGGGCTGGCGCTCTTTACCGTGATCGGAGCACAAAAAGCCCTCAACTTTGGTACATCGGGACTGATCGCCGTATTGATGGGCACCATGACAGGGGTGGCCGGCGGCATGATCCGTGACGTGCTGGCCCGGGAGGTGCCCATGGTCTTGCAAAAAGAGATCTACGCCACCGCCTGCATCCTGGGGGGCATCCTCTATACCCTGGCGCTGGAGATAAACGTGGATCGGGTGACCGCCATGCTCATCTGCATGACGGCGGTGTTTGGTTTGCGGGTGGCCGCCATCTACTGGCATCTGTCACTGCCTACCTTCTCGCTGCAGCGCAATTGACCTCACAACCGGCGTCAGGTCGCACTCTCTGCCCGGTTGCGTTGAACCAAGCAGGCTTTTCTGTTGTCATAGGATGCAGTGTTGTAAGCCGGAATCCCTCATGCAAAAACTTGGACTCATCGCATCACTGTTACTGATGAATGTGGCAACGGCGCAGGCTGAAGCTCAGGTACTGTTTGGTCGGCTCGCGTCCACCCCGGTGCAGCAGTTCAACCAGCAGATCCGTCAGGCAAGCACCGCCCAGCAAAGCTGGGTCAATGACTATCGTGAAGTGGCCCTGCGCTTCGTCGGCCACAGCGACATACCCAGTCGCATCCAGGCGCAACAGCTGGACAACGATCTGGTGCTCTCGGTCGCCCTCGATGGCACCAAAAGCGACATGATCTACATCCTGACCCTGTTTCGCAGCAACAACCTGTGGCAGATGCGCCAGGCGGAGATGGGATGGCGTTGCCAGGGGCAGTCCACCTTTACCCCAGTCCCCTGCCCTTGAGCCTCAACCTGCAAGTGAAATAAAAAAATCCGGCACATTGGCCGGATTTTTTTATGCACGCTTGAACGTCACCTTACGGACGGTACACCTTGACGTTGGCAAAACCCTTCTCTTTCAGGTAGAGCGCCTGCAGCTTGCTCATCACGCCGCGATCGCAGTAGAGCAGGTAGGTCTTCTCTTTCGGCAGATCGCCAAAGGCGGTGGCCAGCTTGAAGAAGGGGATATGCATGACCTCACGCCCTTCCACCAGCAACGGCTTCTCGTCGTGCTCATCCATGGAGCGGATATCGAGGATCACCTCGTTGTCACCGCTCTCGGCGGTAGTCTCCACTTCCTGCACTTCGGCAGCAGTCTCTTCACCGATACGACGAATGTCGAGGTAACGTGCCTCGGCCACCACCTTGTCCAGAATGGCGAAGTCGAAGTTGCCCTCTTCCTCTTCAATGCGGGCCAGATCGGCCTTCACGGTCGGCTTCTTGGAGATGACACCGCAATACTCCGGCATGGTCTCAGCGAACTCCAGGGTACCGATGCGGCGCGCTTCGCTGATGATGTCCGGCTTGTCCCAGGTGATGAGCGGGCGCAGGATCACCTTGTCGGTCACCCGGTCGATGACGTTCAGGTTGGTGAGGGTCTGGCTGGAGACCTGACCCACGCACTCACCGGTCACCAGCGCCGGGATCTGGAACTCGTCGGCCACCTTGGCGGCGGCGCGCATCATCATCCGCTTGAGCACCACGCCCATCTGACCGTTGTCGATCTTCTCGAGGATCTCGGCCACCACAGGCTCGAAGTCCACTGCGGTGAAACGCACCCGGTGGGAAGAGCCGAAGCGGTTCCACAGGTGATAGGCCACCTGCTTGACACCGATCTCGTGAGCGGCACCACCCAGATTGAAGAAGCAGTAGTGCACCCGGCAGCCGCGCTTGATGAATTGGAAGGAGGCCACGCCCGAGTCAAAACCGCCGGAGATGAGGCTCAGCACATCTTCCTGGGTGGCGATGGGCATGCCGCTCAAGCCCTGATGGATGGCGCTGACGATGAACAGCTCTTCGCCGTCGATCTCGAGGTTGATCTTCACATCCGGGTTCTTGAGGCGCACGCCGTTGCTCACGCAGTGCTGGTTCAGGCCACCGCCCACGTAACGCTCCACTTCGAGTGAGGAGAACTCGTGCTTGCCGTGGCGTTTGGCGCGCACGCAGAAGGTCTTGCCCTCGAGCTGGTCACCCCATACGGCTTTCACCTGCTCGAAGATGTCGTGCAGGTCGGTAAACTTGCTGGCTTGCACCTCGAGGAAGGCCTGAATGCCGGGAATGCAGGCCAGGGCTTCGATGGCCTGTTCACGGAACTGGTCATTGCGGGAGCTCACGATCAGCTTGTCCCAATCCATCCGCACCCGGGCATCGTCGTCGAAGCGGCGCAGGACATTGCGGATATTGCCCTGCAGGATCTTGATAAAGCGCTGGCGAACCGACTTGCTCTTGATGGTGATTTCCGGGAACAGCTTGATAATGAACTTCATGGTAATGACTCGGGTGACCTTGATTTAAGGGCGCGAATTATATCAGAACTTTGTGGCCAGCGCCTACTGGATGAGCGTTTGCTCACATTCCCCCACGCAATGTTTGCCGCAGCGAGGCAATCTTGCGTATATTCCCGAACCTGCGTCCCGGCAACATTCCTGACCACAGACCCATTCGATGAAGACTTATATCTATTATCCCGGCATGGAGGTACGCGACGAGTTGTGGCTCAAGTTTGCCCTGCTCTATCTGGAACGGCTCGCCTTCGTCTTCACCGTCAGTGAGAAGAGCGGCCTCACCGCCCTGCTGCAAACCCTCGAGCAGGAGACGGATCTGCTGGCCGAGCGGCCGGATGCCGCCTTCTTTGCCGCCATCACCCCCCAGCTGGAGAGTCAGCTGAGCAGCCTGCTCGCCCCCGACTTCGTGCGTCACAAGGTGTTTGGCAACAAGGAGTTGATCGGTCGCTGGCGCTCGCCGGCCAACCACGACTGCTTCTGCCCGGCCCAGGCGGGGCTGGAGCGGCTGCACGGCTTTTGCCTGGCTCACGGTTTCGCCAGCCGGGAGGAGGGCGGGTTCAGGATGGCACGGCGCTTTGCCAACCTGCTCTCCATGCGGCTCGCCCGCGAGTGGGCACTCGCCAATGAGGGGGCCCTCATCACCGATCACGACTATCTGGACCGGCTGCTCCACCTGCTCGAATCGCGCTATCACAACCGCGGTGGCCAGGATTGCTTCCATCTGGAGATCCCGCTGCAAGTACCCACTCACCTGGCCGACATCCCGTTTGCAGAGCTGATCGCCCTGCGCAGTCGCAGCGGCTTTCGCCAGCAGCTGGCCGAGTTCAATCAGGCGCTCGATGCCCTGCTCGCCATGCTGGGCAGCGGCTACGCCGAGCCAGCTGTACTGACCCGCTTCGAGCAGGCGCAGCAGGGGCTCAACCAGCTGCTGGGGCCGCAGACCCAGAGTCTGCCGCTCACTACGCTCGTCAGTACCGGACTGCCCGCCATGGCGATGATCCATCGCCTCAAGGCGAGCCACCCGGACAGCAAGCTGGTGTTTCACTCCATCAAGAAGAGCCACTTCCACCAGCGCAAGAGTCAACACTTCTTCACCCGGCTGGGTCAGGTCAAGCCCTGACTCCGCGACGCCCTGCCGGGGATCGACAATCCGCTGACGGCATCGGGGCTATCCCCCGATATCGTCAATATTCTGACACGCCAATTAGGCACCGCCTCTCCCCTCAGGAGGGATTCTCCAGCCGAAACTCGATGCGATCGCTGTTGCCCGCCTCGTCTACTACCACCAGCTGATAGCGACCCGCCTCGCTCAGCACCTGATCCCCGTCCCAGCGCAGCCGCTGACCGTTGAGAAACCAGGCCGGCTTGCCGACGCCGCCCAGCACCTTGGGCTGCAGCCGATAACGCTGGCTGCGAACAAGGTTGCCCTCCCCCAGCGCCAGGATGCGGATGGGGGCCTGCAGCTCGGTGCTCTGCCCTTCCCCTGCACAGCCGCTGGCCAGCTGCGCCTGGCGCCGCTCGCCGGGTGAGCGCCACGGCTCCAGCGACAGCGGCCAGAGCGCCCGAAAACCGGATTGTGCCGCATCGTGGCAGCGGCTCAGAGTGGGTTTTCCCTGAACGGTCAACGCAACTTGCCGCAGCGGCGAAGGCCAATCCATGGGATCCGGCAAGGTGGGGGGATCGCGCCCTTCCAGCAGCCAGGCGCTCTGGCGCTGCAGACAGGCCTCAGGCAGGGTCGCGCTCGCCTTGCGCCCCAGCGGCCAGCAAACTTCGGCCTCGCTCACCGTGTTGGGTTGTGCCGGCAGGGGGCTGCTGTCAGCCAACCGCGAGTAGACCGAGAGCAGCAGCGGCACCGCCGCGCTCTGGCCGTAAAAACCGGGCATGGGGGTGCCGTCGGGGCGCCCCAGCCAGACGCCTATGGTCCAGCGACCGGAGACCCCCATCGCCCAGCTGTCGCGATAGCCATAGCTGGTACCGGTCTTCCAGGCCAGCCGATTGACCCGGCCGGTCGCCTCGCTGGCAAAGGGCTGATCAGCCCGCCCCTGGGCGCTCAATATCTGCCAGATGATCCAGGCCGCTCCCGGGCTCAGCAGGGGACGCGACATCGCCCGCTGCCCCGCCAGCCAGACCGGCATCGCCACCTGCCCCTGCCGGGTCAGCGAGCTGTAGAGCGCCACCAGCTGCTCTAGCCGAATGCCCGCCGCCCCGAGCGCAATGGCCGGATTGGGCTTGTCGGAGAGGGCCAGCCTCACCCCGGCATTGTCGAGACGGCTGACCAGCTTATCGGCCCCCAGCGCCTCCAGCACCTGCACCGCCGGCACGTTGAGGGATTGCTGCAGCGCCTGGGCGAGGGTCACCGGCCCCTGAAAGGCACCGGAAAAGTTAGCGGGGCGATAGTCAGATCCCAGCCTTGGCGCGTCGGAGAGCAGGGAGGCCGAGTGCACCAATCCTTCGTCCATGGCCAGACCGTAGATGAAGGGCTTGAGGGTGGAGCCGGGAGAGCGGATCGCCTGCACCATGTCCAGATAACCGTGGCGGCGCAAATTGCCATACTCGGCGCTGCCCACATAGGCGCGCACCGCCATGGTTTTGTTGTCTACCAGCAGCAGGGCGGCGGAGGTCTGCTCGGGGAAACGGCGGATATAGCTCGCCACCCGCCCCTCCAGCCAGCGCTGCAGATCGCCGTCTATGGTGGTGTGCACCAGCGCCCCGGCCTGATTGTCGGCGGCGAGGCGAGCAAACAGCGGCGCCTCCATCGGCGTGAAGTGACCGCGGGCCAGCACCGGCTCGATACGCCCCTCCAGCCACGCCTGTTCGGGCCAGACACCCTGCGCCACCAGCCGCTGCATCACCTTGTCGCGGGCGGCGCGAGCCCGCTCGGGATGCCGGTCCGGCCGGTTGCGGCTGGGAGCCTGCGGCAGCACCGCCAACAGCGCCGCCTCGGCATAAGTCAGCTTGGCGGCGCTCTTGCCGAGATAGGCAAAACTTGCCGCCTGCACCCCCTCCAGATTGCCGCCAAACGGCGCCCGGTTCAGATAAACGGTGAGCAGGGTGCGCTTGTCATAGTGCCACTCCAGTTGCAACGCACGAGCCATCTGGCGCAACTTGCCGGGCACGCTCCTGTGGTAGGGCTCGATGAGGCGTGCCACCTGCATGGTGAGAGTCGAGCCGCCCGACACGGCCCGCCCGTAGCGCAGCCACTGCCAGACCCCGCGCACCATGGCCACCGGATTGACTCCGGGATGGCGCCAGAAATGGCGATCCTCGTAGCCCAGCAGCGCCTCGATATAGCGGGGAGAGACCTGCTCCAGGGTCACGGGATAGCGCCACACACCGCTGGTATCGGCAAAGGCGCGCAGCGGTCGCCCCTTCATGTCGAGCACCACCCGTGCGTAGGCGGGGTCGAGTGGCGGCGGCGGGAAGAGTCGATCCAGCGCCAGCAGCGACAGGCATAGGGTGATGATCCCCAATACTGAGAAACGCAGCCAGCGTGGCAGGCGACCAAGCCAGCACCAGCCAGCGCGGCCACTGCGACCTAATTTCAGCCAACCACGCAGCCAGAGGGTGAGCGGGCGAACCCGCTCAAGGGAGGGGACGTTACTCAGAGGGCGTCTGCGACCCATCAAGCGCCAGCTACTCAGAGATAGTTACCTCGTGGATATCCTCACCCACAGCCCTCAGCTCTGGCCGGTACATATCTTCCACCTGGGTCGGCGGCACCTGATAGCGGCCCGGCGTCACCGCCCGCATCAGGTAGACCAGCTGCTGGTTGCTCCCCTCGCTCAGATCCAGCGCTGCCGTGTAGCGGTCATCGCGAAACTCCTGATGCTTGAGATAGTCGTTCCATTCGATCTGCCACGCAGGTTTCCCCTCAATGGAGAGCTCTTCCAGCTTGATGCTGTTGCCAAGGGCCGGGTTCTCCAGCTCGAAGCCAGCGGGCACCATCTCCACCAGCAGGGCATCGGGCACCGCCGATTCACTGCTGACGTTGAGCCGCACCACCACCAGATCACCCACCTTCACCTTGGCGGGATCAAACGGCTGACCATCGCTGTTGAACCAGCTGCGGGTCACGCTTATCCCCTGACTCAACCTGGTAGGAGCCTGTTCGGGGTAACCGACCAGAGTGCGCTGCACATAGAGGGATCCCTTGCCCTCATTGGTAACCGTACTGGCTGCCAGCGCCTCTGGGGTACCCTGCTGCAGCGGAGCCGAACCGCTCAGGGATCCACTGCCAAGAGAGGAAGTTACCCTGGCCTGCCAGTCGACGGCCGGATCGAAACGGGCGAGTCGCAACAGGGCGAGCCGCTCCTGAGTGCTGAGCCACTGACGATGGGCCAGGGTATCGGCCACCTTGGCGCTGAGATCAGGCCAGCGCTCCGCAGCCAGCTTGTGCTGGCGCAGCAAGGAGAGCTCAAGGGCCTGATCGCGCAGCGGCGAGCCGTAATCCCCGAGATAGTCGTCACCGCGCTCGGTCGCCAATGCCCGGCTGAGGGCCTTGGCGGCGTTCTGTTCATCCCCCATGGCCGAGAGGGCCAGCGAGAGGTGCAAGAGCGGCAAGCCGGAGCGAGCGTGATCAGCCTGCTGCTCCCAGATAAGGCGCAGGGTAGCGAGCGGCGCCTTGCCCACTCGGGCCAGCACATAGGAGCTGTAAGCCTGATAGGCCAACCGGCTGTGCTCGGGGGCACTGCTCCAGCGCTCACCATACTGACTGTCGGTGAGATAGCTCTGCAGCCGGTTCAGCGCCTGATTGAGCATCGCCTCAGGCACTGCGTCGCCCGTCTCCTTGCGCGCCAGCAGGTAGTCGGCGGCGTAGGCGGTGAGCCACTGCTCCTCGTCGGAGCGGCCATCCCAGAGGCCAAAACCGCCGCTTGGCAGTTGCAACCGCTGCAGCCGCTGCAGCAGGGCGCGTTGCACATCCGCCTCACTCGCCGCTTTCTTGCCCGCTGCCGGTTTGTTCCAGGCGGCGCGCTCATCCGCCGTGGTCAGCAAGTAAGGCCAGGCACGGGACAGGGTCTGCTCCAGACAGGCGTAGGGGTAGTCGGCCAGTGCCTGCCACTGGGCTGCCGGATCCCAGGGGGGAGTGCCGGAGAGGCTGAGCAGCCCCTGCAGATTGCTGCGATCCAGCCCGGCCAGCTCAGCTGGCGCAAAACTCATCTGCTGACCGGGAGCCAGCATCTGGTAGCGCTGGCGAGTCTCGGCCGGCCAGGGGGAGCGCAGCGGCAGAGACCAGTCGCGACTGATGGCAAAATCCTTGCCGCTGGCCGCCAACTGCAGGCTTGCCACGCCGCTTGCCCCGGTCACGGTGAGCGGCAGGGTCAGCCACTGCTCTTCGCCATTTTTCAGGGCCAAGGTGCGGGGCAGCTCGCCGTTTGCTTTCAGCCCACCATTGAGGGTCCAGGCAAGGGAGAGGGTCTGATCCTCGCCGCTCATGTTGCGCAGTTGCACCAGCGCCCGGGTCTCATCCCCTCTGGCGCCAAAGCGCGGCCAGCCGATCTCTGCTACCAGGGGCGCCACCACCTTGACGGCGCGTTCGGCCTCGCCCACTTGTTGTTCGTTCCAGGCCAGCGCCATCAGCGCCAGCTCACCGTTGAAGTTGGGCAGATCGAGCGGGATCACCGCCTTGCCGCTCTCATCAAAACTCACCTCGCCGCTCCACAGTGCGGCGATCTCGACCCGGCTCTCCAGCGCGCCGCCCTTTTTCAGTGGCGCACGGTCGCCCCCGTAGTTGAGGCGAGCCAGCTTGCCATCCTGCGGCGGGATCACCTGGCCGTAGTTGTCGAACAAATCCTGGGCGAAGCGCTTGCGACCAAAGAAGATCTCGAACGGGTCGAGGGGCTGGTAATCGCTGATGTTGAGCACGCCCCGATCGACCGCGGCCAGCACCACGCGGCCCTGACTGTTGGGGGTGGAGGTGGCGGTCACCTCCAGCCGGGTGAGCGGCACCGCTTTGTCCGGCGCGCTCAGGGTAAGCGGCAGACGGCGCGCTTCCCGATCCAGGGTGAGCGGCACCAGACCGACCGAGCGCAGGCTCTGCCCCTGCTGCTTGCCGACCGGTTTGGAGGCGCTGTCTGGCGCGGCGATCTGGGCCGAGATATGCAGGTCATGACGCTCCCACTCGGGGCTGACCGGGATCTCGAACTCGCCACGGGCATCTTTGGCATCGCCACCGGCGCCCTTGAGCTCGATACGCTGCCACCAGCGCAGGCCGTCACCATCCTCCACCAGCAACAACCCCTTGCCGGGGCGCGGCGCCACCAGGGTCACTTTGGCCTTGTCGCCCGCCTGATAGGCGCGCTTGTCGAGGGTGATGGCAATCTTGTCGGGCCGTGCCTGCTCGCCACCGCCGCCCCAGGCGTAACTGCCGATCTCCACCCGCAGGCTCGATTGATGGCCCTGACTGTTCTCCACCTCCACCCGATACCAGCCCGCCGCCAGTTGCAGCGTGAGCGGGGTCGGCCCCTTGCCATTCAGCTGCAGGGTCTGCTCCTGCTCCAGATAGGGCTGGCTGTTGAACTCGTACTTCCACCCCTCGCCATCGGCATAGTTCCAGTAGTAGTCGCGGTACTCGTTGATGAGGCGCACTTTCACCGCCCCCGCCACCGGTTGGCCCTTGTCATCGAGGTTGAGGATCTGGAAGGGGAGCGGCTTGCCCCCCTCCACCCGATCTGCCACAAAATCGGCCTTGAGCGCCGGCCACTGGCTGTCCACGGGCCAGCCATACTGGGTGCGGCTGCGATTGACGGCGCGGCCACCGGGCTCGGAGAGCGACACCCGATAGGCCACCTCCAGCGGCCCGAGGGCGCGCACCCCATCGAATTCATCAGCCAGCGAGAAGGTCCCCTGCCCCTGCGCATCGAGGGTGATATTGAGCGGTTCAAGATCCTTGCCCTGCTCGGCGAGCAGCACGTCACCCAAGGTGAACTCCTGCCACTGGGTAAAGGGCATGGTGGCACGGCTGATCTTCACCTCCGCCTTCGCCTTGGTGGCACTGGCTGGCGCGCCGTAGAGATAGTCCCCTTGCAGCGGCAGAGTGAGGGCGGCGTCCAGATCTGTGACTTCCCCATCCGGCCCCTTGCCAAGCTGCAGTTTCAGCCGCTCCGGCAAGAACTCCTCCACCAGAAAAGGCCACTCGAAGCGACTGCCGGCGGCGGTCTTGAGGTTGATGGTCCAGCGCCCCAACGGCGCATCATCCGGCAAACGCAGGCCGTAGTGAGCGGCGCCAAGGCTATCGGGCAGCAGCCGTTTCTGCTCGAGCAGCTGGCCGTCCGGCTGTTTCACCTCCAGCTCCACCGCCATCCCCGGCAGCAGCTGGCCATCCTGCCCTTTTAGCAGGATCTCGCTGTCGAGCCGTTCGCCGGGGCGATAGAGATCGCGCCCGCTGAACAGATAGAGCTGCTGGGCCTGCCAGGGTTGGGTGCCGAGATCGAAGGTGGAGAGATCGAGCGCCGCCCCATCGAGGCGCAGCACCGCCAGATGGTTGCCCTGCTCGGCCAGCAGCAGACGCGCCCCCTGCACCTGATCGAAGCGGCGATGGCCCTGTGGATCGGTGGTTTGCACCTGCAGCCGGTTGCCCTTCTGATCGAGCAGAGAGAGTTGCACATCCTTGAGCGGGTCGGCGCTGGCCAGGGAGCTCACGAACACCTCCAGCTGATCGCGATAACGGCGGGCACTGAGCCCCATGTCACTCACCGCGAAATAGGTGGTCTCCTTGCGCCAGTCGTAGTTGCCAAGAGGCGACATCACCGCAAAGTAGACGCCAGCCTCCGCCAGCTGCGGCTCCTTCACATTGATGAGGCGGGTCTCGCGCCGGTTGGCATCGAGTTCCAGGGCGTAGCGGCCGCTGAACACCCGCTTGGCCCGCTTGGTGATCTGCTCGAGCTCCCAGTTGCCCATGCCGGCACCGGGGCGATACTCGGCCAGAAAGCGCGGCAGATAGGCGGCATCGACCCGAAAGAAGTCGATATTGACCTCATCCACGTTGACCGCGCTGATGGGCAGGCGCAGCTCGTCGCGCAGCGGCAATACCATGCCGCTGGCGGTAAACGAAGCTCCCGCCTCCAGCGGCCGGGTCTTGAGGGTCCAGCGCTGGGGGGATGGGCCCAGCCCCGCCTTGAGGCTCACCTCGTAACTTTTATCGGGCTGGACGTTCGGGAAATAGAGGGTGCGGCCATCGTCGGCCAGGATCCACTCCCCCTGCACCTGCTTGCCCCCTTCGCTGACCCCGAGCCAGCTCTGCCAGTTGGCCTTGGGGGTCAGAGGGCCGGAGAAGACCAGCGCCAGCGCCGGGGCATCGCGGTATTGGCGGGCATTCGCCTGCACTACGGCGCTTGGTGTGCCCGCTTCCTGCTGCGTGGCAGCCGCTTGCGTGGTCGGCTCATTGGCGACAGGCTTGTCGGGGCCGCAGCCGCTCAGCAGCAGCGCCGTGAGCCCCGCCAGCAGCAGGGCCGGCCAGCGGCATCCGGGGACGGCCACCTGTTGTGGTGAGGAACAAGAGAAGCGAGGGTGAGAGTCAACGCGGCGCATACAATGTCATCCCTGATTGGCTCGCTGCCAGTGCAGCGCAATAGCCAACAGGATAAGGGATCAGGCTCGCTTGACACAAAACTCATTGCATTAAAACGCCGCCGGCCCCCGCCAGATGCAACAGCGCCGACCCTGGGGTCGGCGCTCGCTTGCGGCTGGGGCGGGTTACTCCATCACCGCCATCTGCCAGGTCTTGAAACCGCCGGAAAGGTTCTTGACCTTGAAGCCGTGCTGGCTCAGCAGACGACAGGCCACGTGGCCGCGCAAGCCCACCTGGCAGCTGATGAGCAGCTCTTTGTCCCTGGGCAGTTCATGAAGGCGGCTGCGCAGCTCATCCAGCGGAATGTGCATCGCCCCCGGAATGCGACCCAGCTTGTCGAGCTCGGGGCCATTGCGCACGTCCAGCACCTGCTGATGTGGGTGACGGGCCTCTACCTCCGCTGCGTGGCAGAGCAGGGTATCCCCCTTCAAGTGGTTGCTGGCCACGAAGCCCGCCATGTTGATCACGTCCTTGGCCGAGCCGAAGGGCGGTGCATAGGTGAGCTCCAGATCCTGCAGATCGAACACGGTGAGACCGGCGCGCTGGGCCACCGCCAGCACGTCGATGCGCTTGTCGACCCCGTCCTTGCCGATGGCCTGGGCGCCATAAATCTTGCCATCCGGGGCAAACAGCAGCTTGAGGCTGACCGGGTGAGCGCCTGGGTAGTAACCGGCGTGGCTGCCCGGGTGGACATAGGCCTTCTCGAACGGCAGCCCCAGCTGCAGCAGCCGCTTCTCGCTCAGGCCAGTGCTGGCCACCGCCAGATCGAACAACTTGCAGATGGCGGTACCCTGGGTCTTCTTGTAGGTTTCGGCGCGGCCCAGCATGTTGTCGGCGGCGATACGCCCCTGCCGGTTGGCAGGCCCCGCCAGCGGGATCAGCACCGACTCGCCGGTGACGAAGTCGGTCTCCTCCACCGCATCCCCCACCGCATAGATGAAGGGATCCGAGGTGCGCATGGCGGCATCCACCTTGATGCCGCCGCGGGGCCCCAGCTCCAGCCCCGCCTTGGCGGCGAGCAGGGTCTCGGGCTTGACGCCGATGGCCAGGATCAGCAGGCCGGTATCGAGCCGGGAGCCATCGCTCAGGGTCAGTCGCAGCCCGCCCCGTTGTTCAGTGGCCACGGCAGCAGTTTTTTCCGCTAGCACATCCAGACTCTCGATGGCGGAGAGGCCGGTGCGCAGGCGCAGGTCTATCCCCTCCTCCCGGATGCGGGCATGGAGCATGTTGGCCATCTCCTTATCCACCGGTGCCATCACCTGATCGGAGAGCTCCAGCAAAGTGACGTCCAGCTTGCGCTGGTGCAGCGCTTCCATCATCTCCAGCCCGATGAAGCCGCCCCCCACCACGGTGACATGGCGCGGCTGATCGTGCGCCAGCGCCGCCAGAATGCGATCCATGTCGGGAATATTGCGCAAGGTGTGCACACCCGGGCTGTCGATGCCGGGGAAGGGAGGCCGGATGGGGGCCGCGCCCGGGCTAAGCAGCAGCACGTCGTAGGCTTCGCGCCGCTCTTCACCGGTCAGCAGGTTGCGCACCAGCAGGCTCTTGCCGGCCTTGTCTATCTCGATGACATCGTGAAAGACCCGCACATCCACGTTGAAGCGGCGTTTGAAGCTTTGGGGGGTCTGCAACAGCAGGGCATCCCGGTTGGGGATGTCACCACCGATGTGATAAGGCAGCCCGCAGTTGGCGAAGCTGACGAACTCGCCCCGCTCGAACATCACAATTTCCGCCTCTTCGCTCAGACGGCGGGCTCTGGCGGCGGCAGACGCGCCCCCCGCTACCCCGCCTACAATCAGGATCCGTTTCATCAGCAAGACTCCAGTCAACGACAAATTGACATTAAATTAGTATTTTCTAATTTAGAATTCAATGAAATTTTGTTTGCACCAATTTTGCAGTATTCTTGCCACCCGACAGTCGTTCAACAGGATGTTATCAGTTCATGTCGTCAACCGCGCTCAGTCATCTCTCTTCTGCCAACCAGACACCGCTGTTCTTTCGTCTGGACGTGCGCAGCCAACGGCTGGTCGCGTTGACCGATGTGATGCAAACCCCGCTCTACTGGCTCGATGAGCCAAGGGGCCCCTGGCCGGCCCAGCTGCCGGATGCACTGCGCCTGCCCATCGAACAGGCCCTCAGCAACGGCCAAGGCGGCAAGCTGGTGCTGCGCTTTGCTGGCCAGCAGTGGCACATTGCCCTCTCCCACGAACAAGACGCCTTCTGGCTCATCTGCCTGCAGACCCTGCGCCAGGAGCCGGTGGCCGACCTGGCGCTGCACCTGCCGCGCCTGAGCCAGATGGCGAGCCAGCAGCAGTTTGCCGCCATGCTGGAGGCCCTCAAGGAGAGCCTGGGGGCCGATCGCCTCATCCTCTGGCACTATCAGGCCAACGGCCCCCTCGGCAGCGAGCAGCTGACCCCGGTCTTTACCCTGGGGGCCGACGAGGTAGCCGCCATTCGCGGCGACAGTCGCTACATCCGCGCCCTGCGCACCCGCAAGTCCCTGAGCTTTTCGGAAGCCGCGCACCAGCCCATGCTGAGTCAGCACTACTATCTGGCCAATGCCGGTGTGAGCTCGCGTCTGGACGGTGCCTTGCTGGAGCAGGAAAAACTCATCGGCGTGCTGAGCCTCGAATACCTCAACGCCACCCCGCTGAGCGAAGAGATGCTGCAACTGGTGCGTCACAGCGCCCAGCTGCTCGGCCACTGGCAACCGGTGCAGGAGCCGGTCCAGCCCGCCGTGCTGACGCTGCCTGCCGAGCTCACCCTGCTGACCGGCATCGCTTACTGCCGCGCCCTGGTGAGCTGGGCCATGGGCATCAGCGGCGCGCGCATCGGCTGGATTGGCGAGTACCAGCCCCGCGGCCAGGATCTCTGGATGATCCCGCGCTGCGTGCTGGAGGGGGAGACCTTCTCGGTGCTCAAGCCCATCCAGATGGACCCGGGGCCCGGCCAGGAGCTGTTCCAGCACGGCCAGGCTGTCTATGTGGAAGACCTGCCCCTGCGCTATCCCCAGGCCAGCCAACTGTTGGCTCTCAATGCCCCCGTCTATGTCGGCATTCCGCTGCACGGCTCGCAGGGCGCCCCCATCGGCCAGCTCACCCTGCTGCTCGATGCGCCGCTGGCCGACCCCATGCCGCTGCTCGACGCCCTCAGCAGCCAGCACGAGCGGGCCGCCGTCGAGTTGCAACGATTGGCCGCCGACGATGCGCTGCGGCTGGCCGAGGTGGCCTTCAACACCCACGACGGTCTGCTGGTGATGGATCACAAGGGGATCATCCTCAAGGTCAACCGCTCCTTTGGCCGCATCACCGGCTTTGCCGACGATGAGATGATCGGCCAGCATATCGTCCGGCTCAGGCCCACCTACTATGGCGATCACCTGGCGCAGGACGTGCGCGAGGCGGTGGCGGCCCAGGAGTTCTGGATGGGCGAAGAGCGCTGCCTGCATAAGGATGGCCACCTGTTCCCGGTCCGCTTGATGGTGAGCGGGGTGCAGGATGAGCACGGCGAGCTCAGCCACTATGTCTGCAGCTTCTACGACATCAGCCAGGAAAAGGAGGCGGCGCGCCACATCGAGCAGCTCGCCTACTACGACGATCTGTGCGGCCTCTACAACCGCCGCAGCCTCAACGACATCATACAGCGCACCCTGCAGGAGGCCAGCGGCCAGTGGGGCGCCCTGCTGCTGGTGGATCTGGACAACTTCAAGTCGATCAACGACTCCCTCGGCCATGCCTGCGGCGATCGGCTGCTGCAGGCGGTGGTGGAGCGGCTCAAGACCCTGCCCCAGGACAACCTTGTGCTGGCCCGCATCTCGGGGGACGAGTTCGCCCTGCTGTTCAGCGCCCTGGGCCAGGGTTATGTCACAGCCAAGATCCTGGCAGAACACTTCGCCCGCGAGCTGATGGGGCTGTTTCGCATCCCGTTCGACATCGAGGATCACAAGCTGCACTGCAGCGCCTCGGTGGGGATCAGCCTCTTCTCGAGCGAGGACAAGGATCACCTGGTGCTGATGCAGCAGGCCGACACCGCTACCCACATGGCCAAGCGATCCGGCCAGGGCAACTATGTGTTCTTCAGCGAGGCCATGGCGGAGAAGGAGAAGAGCAAGCTGGCGCTCAACAACCAGCTGCGCGATGCCCTGCGCCACCACGAGCTGCAACTGCACTATCAGCCGCAATACCGGGTCGACAACGGCGCGCTCTCCGGCATCGAGGCGCTGCTGCGCTGGCAGCGCAGCGACGGCAGCATGGTGCCGCCGGCAGAGTTCATCCCCATCGCCGAAGAGACCAGCCTCATCCAGGACATCGGCTACTGGGTGATGAAGACCGCCTGCGCCCAGTACAGCTTCTGGCTCAACCGCGGGCTGGCCATTCCCCATCTGTCGGTCAACGTCAGCGCCCGCCAGTTCCACACCGCAGGCTTCGTGCAGCAGGTGGAATACATATTGCGCGATACCGGGGTGCCCCCCTCCCGCCTGCTGCTGGAGGTGACAGAATCCGTGGTGCTGGAGAACCGGCTGGAGAGCATCGCCAGGATGCGCCAGCTCAAGGAGCTCGGCATCCTGCTCTCCATCGATGATTTCGGCACCGGCTACTCGTCGCTCGCCTATCTGCGCGATCTGCCGGCGGACGAGGTGAAGCTCGACAGAAGCTTCATCCAGACCCTGGTGCAGAGCGAACAGGACAAGGCCATCGTCAAGGCGATCCTGGAACTGGCCAAGGTTTTTCGTTTTACCGTCACCGCCGAAGGGGTGGAGGACGAAGAGCAGCTCGCCATCCTCAAAGCCCTAGGCTGCCAGCATTATCAAGGCTTCCTGACCAGCAGACCGCTCACCGCCAAAGCCCTCGAGAGCCTGCTGGGTGCCCCGGTGGCGGGCTAAACATGTAGGATTTATAGGGCTTTATGTAATAAAATAACGGCCTGCTCGAATCATTGGAGTCGTCTATGTCTGTCATTAATCGGATCCCTGCTGTCGAAGTCAGCGGCACCGCCGCTGAAACCAGTGTGACCACCGATACATCCGGGGTCATTGGCCGGATCCATTCCGTTGAAACCTGCGGCACCGTCGATGGCCCCGGAATACGCTTCATCGTGTTCATGCAGGGTTGCCTGATGCGCTGCAAGTACTGCCACAACCGCGACACCTGGGACACCCAGGGCGGCCGCGAGGTGACAGTGCCGGAGTTGATGAGCGACATCACCAGCTATCGCCACTTCATGAATGCCTCGGGTGGCGGCGTCACCGCCTCCGGTGGCGAAGCCATGCTGCAGCAAAATTTCATCGCCGAACTGTTCGCCGCCTGCAAGGAGAAGGGCATCCACACCTGCCTCGATACCAATGGCTTCGTCCGTCACTACGACGAACAGCTCGACAAGGTGCTCGACAATACCGATCTGGTGCTGCTCGACATCAAGCAGATCAACGACGACAAGCACATTCCGCTGACCCACGTCAGCAACAAGTACACCCTGGAGTTTGCCCGCTACCTGGCTGCCAAGGGCAAGACCATGTGGATCCGCTACGTGGTGGTGCCGACCTGGTCGGACGATGACGAGAGCGCCGAAGGGCTTGGCCAGTTCATCGCCGAGCTGGGAGAGTGCGTCGAGAAGGTGGAGCTGCTGCCCTATCACGAACTCGGCAAGCACAAGTGGGACGTACTGGGCGATACCTATGATCTCACCGGTATCAAGCCCCCCAGCAAGGAGACCATGGACCGCGTCCAGGGCATCCTCGCCAAGTACCACAACAACGTCAAATACTGATAGCTCAGGGGCTGGCCGGGAAAACGCCGGCCCCTTTCACATCGGGCCTCGCCCACCCGCATGCCGTCACCGGACAAGGATCTGCCATGAGTGAAGGACAAGCCGCCGCCCTGCTGCTCTGGGTACTGCTGCTCACATTCAGCCTGCGTGGCACCTTGCTGCGCACCCTCTACCACAATCCGCTCTACCAGCACCTCTGCCTTGGCGGCGCCATCGTGCTGGTGCCGCTCTGGACCCTGCGGGCCGGCCTGCACGAGGGACTGGAGGTGCACTTTCTCGGCCTTACCAGCCTGACCCTGCTGCTGGGCTGGCGCCTCGCCCTGCTTGCCCCCTGCCTCACCCTGCTGGTGCTCAGCTATTTTGGCGTCATCCCGCTGGCCGAGATAGGCTGGCAGGCCCTCATCGGCGTGGCCTTGCCGGTCGCCACCACCTGGCTGCTGTTTTTGGCCAGCTGGGCCTGGCTGCCACGCCACCTGTTCGTCTACCTGTTCGTGGTGGCCTTTCTTGGCGGCGCCCTCTCCATCTCGGTCAAGGTGGTGGCCAGCGCCCTGCTGATGGGTCTTAGCGACACCTATCCCTGGTATACCATCAGTGCCGACTACCTCTCCATCTGGCCGCTGCTGCTCTTCCCCGAAGCCCTGCTCAACGGCATGACCATGACCCTGCTCGCCATCTACCGCCCTCACTGGGTCAACACCTTCTTCGACCGGGAATACCTGGGCCGCTGAGGGACACGCAGCGACAAAAAAGCCCGCAATTGCGGGCTTTTTTTATGGGCGTTACACGGTGCGGGGGCGCAGGTGGGCGTGCCAGCGGGCTTCCCACTTCTTGAACAGCCAGACGATGACGAAAGTCAGCAGCATGTAGAGCAGACCGGCGGTCAGGAACGCCTCGAACGGGCTGTAGTAGCGGGAGTTGATGATCCGCGCTGCGCCGGTCAGATCGACGATGGTGATGATGCCCGCCACCGCCGAGCCCTGCAGCATGAAGATCACCTCGTTGCTGTAGGCCGGTAGTGCCCGGCGAAACGAGTTGGGCAAAATGATCCGTGTCAGAGTCTGCCAGCGGGTCATGCCGAAGGCGTTGGCCGCTTCAATCTGCCCCTTGGGCATGTTGAGCACGGCCCCGCGCACGATCTCGGCGGTGTAGGCCCCGGTGTTCAGGGTGAACGCCAGCAGGGCGCAGAACCAGGCTTCGGCAAACAGATCCCAGGCGACGCTGTTTTTCAGCCACTCCCACTGGGCGGCGCCGTAGTAGATGATGAACAGCTGCACCAAGAGCGGGGTGCCGCGAAAGAAGTAGATGTAGGCCCAGATCGGCCCCTTGATCAGCCAGTTGCGACTGTTGCGCAGGATACCGAGCGGCACCGCCAGCATCAGTCCGAGGATCAGGGAGGCGGCCACCAGCAGTACCGTGGTGTAGAGGCCCTGCCAATAGGTGGGCCATTCGCTGAGAATGATTGAGAAATCCATGGCTTACCTCGTCTTTATCGCATAGTGACGCTCGGCCCATTTCAGTGCCGAGGTGGAGACCGCAGTGAAGATCAGGAAGATCAGGGCCACCGCCATGTAGAAGGTGAAGGGCAGCTGGGTCGAGCCCGCCGCCAGGGACGCTTTGCGCACCATGTCATCGAGCCCGATGATGGAGACCAGCGCCGTGGTTTTCAGCAAGACTAGCCAGTTGTTGCCAAACCCCGGCAGGGCGTGGCGCATCATCTGGGGAAACAGGATACGACGAAACACCTGGGTTGCCCGCATGCCGAAGGCGCGGGCCGCTTCCAGCTCGCCCTTGTCCACCGCCAGGATGGCGCCGCGGAAGGTCTCGGTCATGTAGGCGCCGAAGATGAAGCCGATGGTGGCCACCCCGGCCGCGAACGGGCTGATGTCGATGTAATCGGGCAGCAGGGAGACCCACTCCTGGTTGGGGTTGCTCGCCAGCAGGTAGTTGTTGTAGGTCTCGTTGACCCAGGTACAGAGGTTGTTGATGAGCACCTGACCGCCGAAAAACAGCAGCATCATCAGCACCAGATCGGGAATGCCGCGGATGACGGTGGTGTAGGCGGTGGCAAAGCCGCGGGCCCACTTGTAGGGGGAGAGCTTGGCCAGCGCCCCCAACATGCCGAGCACCAGCGCCAGCAGCAGGGAGGCCAGCGCCACCTCCAGGGTGACCCAGGCCCCCTCCAGCAGGGAGGTTTCGTATCCTTTCAAATCAAACATATGCAGTTCCATCGCAACTAAGCGGGCCCATCACTCCCTGGCGAGAGACGACGGGCCCGATGACTACAGACGAGGGTCAACCTGTCGCTATTGTGCGTGTCACGCCCTTGCTCCTGCCTCTAGCAGCGAGCCTTGGGAGTTATTCGCCGTAGACGTCGAAGTCGAAGTACTTGTCGTTGATCGCCTTGTACTTGCCGTTGGCACGCAGCGCCAGGATGGCGGCGTTGAATTTCTCTTTCAGATCCTTGTCGGCCTTGCGCACCGCGATGCCGGCGCCTTCACCAAACCACTTGGGATCGGTCAGTTTCGGGCCCACGAACTCGAACGCATCGCCGCCCTCTTTCTTGAGCAGACCGTCGCTAATGGCGGCGGAGTCGGCCAGCACGTAGTCGACGCGGCCAGATTTCAGGTCGAGATAGGCCTCATCGGCGGTGCCGTAACGCTTGATGGTGGCGTTGGGGAAGTTGTCGGTAATAAAGGTGTCCATGGAGGTGGCACGCTGCACGGCCACTGTCTTGCCATCCATGAAGGCCTTCTCCAGTTTCACCTCAGTGCCTTTCTTGGCGGCGAAGCGGGCCGGAATGTGCTGGTACTTCTGGGTGAAGTCCACCTTCTTCTTGCGCTCTTCGGTGATGTCCATGGTGGCGATGATGGCGTCATATTTGCGCGACAGCAGCGCCGGAATGATGCCGTCCCAGTCCTGCTTGACCAGGGTGCACTTCACCTTCATCTCCTCGCACAGGGCGTTGGCGATGTCGATGTCAAAGCCTTTCACCTCGCCGCTCGGCTCGGTCCAGGAGAAGGGGGGGTAGGCACCTTCGACACCGATCCGCACCTCTTTCCACTCCTTGGCCATCAGGCTGCCGGAGGACAGGGCAGTAACCATGGCAGTCGCCAGCATCAGCTTGTTCATGTATCTCTCCTTGATAAAGTCATCGACTGTTGCAATTGCAGATTGTTGGGCTCAGCTCCGGCCATCAATAGATGGAGGAGATGAATTGCTTGAACCGTTCGGACTTGGGATGGGCGAAGATCTCCTTGGGATTGCCCTCCTCCTCCACGCGGCCCTGGTGCAAAAACATTACCTTGTTCGACACATCGCGGGCAAACGACATCTCATGGGTCACCACCAGCATGGTGCGCCCCTCTTCGGCCAGCTCGCGCATCAGGCCGAGTACTTCGCCCACCAGCTCGGGGTCGAGCGCCGAAGTGGGTTCGTCAAACAGCATCACCTCGGGTTCCACCGCCAGGGCCCGGGCGATGGCCGCCCGCTGCTGCTGGCCGCCAGAGAGGTGACCCGGGTAGTAGTCGCGCCGCTCCCACAGCCCTACCCGGTTGAGCAGGTGTTCCGCCTTGGCAATGGCCTCGGCGCGGGGCACCTTGAGAACCTGGATCGGCACTTCGATGATGTTCTGCATGATGGTCATGTGCGACCAGAGGTTGAAGCTTTGAAACACCATGGCCAGCCGGCTGCGAATGCGCTCCACCTGCCGCATGTCTTCCGGCAGACGTTCACCGGTGCGGTTGGTTTTCATGCGAATAAGCTCGCCATGGAGGGAAACCGTGCCGGAAGAGGGTGTTTCCAGCAGATTGATACAGCGAAGAAAGGTCGACTTCCCCGAACCGGAGGAGCCGATAAGGGAGATGACATCCCCCTTGTGGGCGGTCATATCGATGCCCTTGAGCACTTCGTGGGTGCCGAAATACTTGTGCAGATCACGAACTTCCAGTGCGGCAACGTCGCTCATCCATTACAACCTTGTCTGTCCCTAGACGCCGCTGGGGCGTGACTCACGCCATCGCTTATTTAACAAAAAGTTAACCGATGGCAACCTTCAGCGAAAATATCACTCGGATAGTCAAAAAACAATACAGAACCGAGGTCTTTGGTGTTTTGTCTGTATTTTTATTGGCCAAATAGGTATTTTTCAGCACTTTGTCTGCATAAAATGCTAATAACCCCGGTTCGATGACACCGCCTTTTTATACCCGCAGCGCACTACTGGCAAGAAAATTCCGCCCATCATGCCATAAGGCAGCCGAAGTGGCTTTATTCACCCGCCCCGCCCTCGCATCCCGTTGAAAAATCGCCGGCTCGCGCCGTTTTTGGATTGCACCAGGGTGGGTAGATGCCCCGAAACGGGGCCTCATTTCATACCAGAAACATAACAAATCGATAAAAAAGTTCCGGATGAGGCAGGCAAACACACAAATATGTGACACAGGGCCAATAAGTGATGATAAGGTGTCATTTTTGTCAGTTTTTGTGATCGAGGCCCCGATGTTGCTCAATGTGTTGCTGATCCTGCTGCCGCTGGTGATCGGCTATCTGGTACCCCTCTCCTCCGCCCGTTTGATCAAGCTGGTCAATCAATCGCTGGGCAAGATGGTCTATCTCATCTTGTTCCTGATGGGGCTGGGGCTCGCCTACGTGGAGAACCTGGGCAGCAACCTGGCGGTGATCTTCAAGGTGGCTGGCGTCATGCTCGCCGCCATTACCCTGTGCAACCTGCTGGCCCTCTGGTGGCTGGACCGGCGCTCCCCTCCTACGCATGAAGCCAGCGACGGCCAGATGCCGAGCAAGCTGCACCTGTTGTGGGAGTCGCTGCAGCTCTGCTTCGTGGTGCTGGGCGGCGTCTTGCTGGGGCTGCTGGTGGACCTGCGCGCCCTGCCCATCGACAAGTGGAGCGAGTGGGCCCTGATGTTGCTGCTGTTTCTCATCGGGGTGCAGATGCGCAACTCCGGCATGCGGCTGCGCCAGATCCTGCTCAACCCCTGGGGCATGAAGATCGCCGCCACCGTCATCGTCAGCAGCTGGCTCGGCAGCCTGCTGGCCGCCCAGTTGCTCGGCATGCCGCTGGCCCACGGCCTGGCCCTCAGCTCCAGCTTCGGCTGGTATTCGCTCTCCGGCATCCTGGTGGCCGACAAGCTGGGGCCGGTGCTGGGCTCTGCCGCCTTCATCAACGATCTGGGGCGCGAGCTCATCGCCATCCTGATCATTCCGGTGCTGATGCGCCGTCACCCCTCCGCCGCCATCGGTTATGGCGGCGCCACCGCACTCGACTTCACCCTGCCGGTGATCCAGAAATCCGGCGGCATCCAGGTGGTGCCGGTGGCCATCGTCTCCGGCTTTATCCTGAGCCTGCTCGGCCCCATCCTGATCCTGGGCTTCCTGGCCATCTGATCTCGACCCGCTGACTGGCCCACGGTCAACAACAAGCCCGGCACTGCTGCCGGGCTTGTTGTTTAAAAGAGGGGTGGCCTGACCTCACAGATTCCCCATTAACTCCGATATTCAGCTGCGCCAGCGGCCGCCGCTCATCACCCGCTCGATGGTGAGCGTGTCGGGGTCGATCAGCAGCAGATCCGCATCCTGCCCCACCGCCAGCGTGCCCTTGGCCGCCAACCCCAACGCCCTGGCCGGATTGGCCGTCACCACCGCCAGCGCTACCTCCAGCGCGATCCCCTTGCTGCACGCTTCCACCAGCGCCTGCCACAAGCTGCCGATCTGGCCGCAGCGCAGCTCGATGAGACGCCCCTCGCCGTCGAAGCGCGGCAGGCTGGCGTTGGCGTCCGAGCTGAAGCTGATACGCTCGGCAGGCCCCCCGGCCGCCAGCAGCGCCACCAGGGCGTCGGACGCCAGCAACTCACCATCGTCCAGCAGGTCCGGGAAGCTCGAGGTGGTGAGATCGACCCAGCCGCCGGCCCGGCCCCACTCGATGGCCTCGGCAAACAGCCAGGGATTGCGGTTGCAGTGGGTGGGGTAGAGCTGGCGCAGCGGGATGTCGGTGCCATCGCGCAGGGCCCGCAGCGGTGCCAGCGTCCCGCGCCCGTCCCCCAGATGAAAGAAGCTGACCCCGCTCTTGCCGGCAAGCAACCCGGCCACCCGCGCCTCGCTCACCAGGCGGGCCAGCTCGTGGTGGGTCGGCGCGCTGGATCTGTGATCGCTGATGGCCACCTCCCCCACCCCCAGCACCTCAGGGATGAGCATGATGTCGGACTCCACCGTACCGGTGAGGGTCTTGACCGGCAGATGGTAGGAGCCGGTATACATGAAGGCTCTCACCCCGGCGGCGAGAAACTCGCGCACCTTGCCGAGCACCTGGGCCGGGCTGCGCGTCAGGCTGTCGGTACCAAGCGCCGCCACCGCCGGTGATGTGGGCCAGCGGATCCACCAACCCGGGCACCAGATAGCGGCCGCGACCGTCCACCCGCGTCAGCGGCCAGTCGGCGGGGACAGACAATCCCTGCCCGAGCCAGGCGATGCGGCCATCGGCCACCAGCAGATCCTGGCGGCCAAGCGGGGTCGGACCATAGAGTTCGGCCCCTTCGATCAGGGTCAACATGTGCATGCTCCTCGTGATGATGATGGGCGCCACAAAGCGCCAACCATGCTGCACTCTACCCAGCCGGCGGTCATGGTGGGAAGCACTTCCTCGCGGCCAGGTGGCCGTTTTCATAGGCAAGGGCCGCCGGATCCGCTAGGCTCAGCGGCAATCCCTTTGGCTGGTTCCCCCTTCATGAACTATCTGGCTCACCTGCATCTGGCAGCCCATACCCACAGCTCCCTCACCGGCAACCTGCTGGGGGATTTCGTCAAGGGCGCCCTGCCCACCGGCCTCGCCGCGCAATTTGACGAGGGGATCTGGCTGCACCGCAAGATAGACGCCTTCACCGACGGCCACCCCGAACACAGGGCGGCGGTGGCCTGCTTCGAGGCCCCCTGGCGCCGCTTTGGCGGGATCCTGGTGGACATGCTCTACGACCACTGGCTCAGCCTGCACTGGCCGCAGTTTCATGACGAGGCCCTGCCCCGCTTCCTGCAGCAGAGTTACGGGCGCCTGCTGGCGGATGCCCCCCAGCTGCCGGAGGGTCTGCCCCTACCCCTCAAGCGGATGGCAGAGCAGGACTGGATCGCCTCCTATCAGCGCAAAGAGGGACTGGCGCAGGCCCTCAACGGCATCGGTCGCCGGCTGCGCCGCCCGCAGCCTCTGGGAGAAGCGCTCACGACCCTAGACGCGACCCGCTGGCAGCAGTGCGAGGCGGGCTTTCTGCGCTTCTATCCTCAGCTGATGCAGTTCAGCGTGCAGCAGCTGGTCCACTATCGCGGCGGGGATGAACGGCCGCGGCCATGAATACCCCGCGAAATGACGGCAAACGCACTCTCTTTCGCTCCCCGTACTTCACGGGAGCGTATCTCCGGTTGAACTGGGGTAAGGAATATTTGCTTGGCAATGACCCTTGATGGAAAAGATTTCATTCATTGAATATATATTTTCATATATCGTTCTGGCTGCAAAAAAATCAACATCAATGAAGGCTCCACATAAATGATGCCACACCAGTTCTGACTGACATTATTTTCATATAAAAACGCCTGTCGAATGCCACCGCTATTATCCATGACTTCCAGAATAATAAAAAAGTCATTGACTAGCCAGCATTAATTATTACCCTCACGGTAATGGATATGTTTCATTTAAAACCCGCTGACATATTCATTACGAGAATAATATTCTCAATATCTGTCAATTGTAAGATTTTACAATAGCGATTAAAACCTGGAGAATTATGATAATGGAGATCAGGCATTCAACATTATGGATGGCCGTCAGTGCCATGCTTCCATTGATGGTGCATGCAGCCACCCCGCTGGATATAGATGCTCGCTGGAAACAGGAAGCCGTCATTACCCACCCGGATCATGCGCGCTACCCAAATACGGCAGCGGCAATTCAACAACAGCGCAAAAATATTTTCGACTGGCGCACCCAACACCTGCAAGTTGGTATGTCTTCGATAAGCGGAGAAGATGAGCTGATGATCAGCCCATTTTATATCTGCGAAATAGAATCGCTCTACAATATTCCGGGTGGCGCAGTCATCACCTCGGATATCATGGGCCCGGGTAATCAGCTTCCTCCCGCCACAGGCTGCACCAGGCAGGCAGCCAGATCCATCGCAGATAAAATACCCGACATGGACCCCAATAGCGGTTGGGAGCTCCTCAAATTCAATCTTGGCTACAAGATGCAGCATTATGCCAATGCGAAGTCCGCTTGGTCAGCCGATGGGGATGATGCATTCTCGACCAACCAATACCCCTACCTCATTCTCTACAACCGGATGACGGCAAAACTGCGGGTGATGGGATATTTCCCTGGCTACACCATAGGCACCGGCGTTGCGGTGACGCTCTCCACCACTGGCAAATCCAAGCTCTTTGACAGCAACCAGAGCGCGGATGCCCGATTTTACTCCAGCAGCAAGACCGGCTTTGGCGCCATCAATAACGCGCAGGATGGTGGCTGGGGGGTGACCGACTTTCATGTGAATCTGGATCCCTGTTCCGCCGGTTCAGATGAGATTGACTTGAACATCAAGATCAGTCCAAAAGCGATCGCCAATGTTGAACTGTATGGGCATGCCATCGGCATCTCGCAGAATATCACCGACGAGGATATCGGCGATCCGGCGGCCTATCTGATGGATGTCTCGGGTAGCTTGAGCGACAACCTGGAACAGGCCGGCAATTATACCGTCAGCAATCTCTCCGACCTGCAGAATGTTTTCAGCGGCATCAACGACTCCGCCACCTCCAATGCCGTGGCCAGCGATGCTCTGGGTGCCGCTGGCGCCTTTCTGGGCGGCATGATGGAGCTGGCCCCGGAGGGAAGCAAAGTAACGGCAGGTTTCAAGGCACTGGCCGGTACCCTGTCTGGCGTGGGATCCATCTTCGGAACACAGGCGGCGGCCGTGCCCGGCTACAGCCCAATCATTCCACAAATCTCCTTCTCGGAGGTGTATTTGCGAGGTGAAGCGACCTCCTCAGATCCTGGCATCACGGTCAAACTGAAAATGCCGGGCAGTTTGTCCACCGCCTGGCAAGATTTTGGCGAAAATGGCGCCAGCGATATCTCGTTCCCGCTCTATGATGAGCCCATGGGCTTGTTCACCCTGTTGACCACCCCGAAGGTCCGTGTCGACAAGACCTATAGCGATCGCTCCGACTCCCAGGGATACAAGCTGGTCACCACCTTCATCCCCTCCAACGTCGTGCTGGCAAGCAATGCCAAGTCGGGCTTGACCATGAGTGGCTGGAACACGACCGAGAATACCGGCGTCAATCTCACCGGGAGATTGAAGATCAAATATCTGGTCAGTGCTGATGTCACCCCGCAGTTCACCAACCTTCACGATATAGACGGCAATAATGACAGCTTCTCCTATGCCACTATGTCTACCAATGGCAGCAGTTCCAAGCTGTATACCGTAGTCACCGATGATGTGCCCTTGATGTATTTGTACGACCGCTTGAACAGCAAGCGCCCGAGCATTTCATTCCAGGGGGGAAAAGGGGTTGTGGATAGCATCTCCCTGATCGTCACGGCGAAGAATAATTCCGCCACCCTCCATGACAATATCTTGAATAAAGACATCGCCATGGTGAATAAAACGGACGCCGAGGGCAAATTCGTTCCCTATTATTTGACCATGAAAGAGTATCCCGCCACCTTGAGCTATACCAAGGACGCGCTGGATCCGGATAGCGATGCCAAGCGCCTGATCAATTCAGGACAACTGGGCAATGTGACGCTGACACCTAAGCGAGGTCTTGATATTCGTCTCGGTGCACCATCAAGTCAGGTCACCATAAAGAACTATTGCGCTGCAGAAGGGGAATATAACAAGCCCCATGAGGTCAGAAGCGATGGCACCTATGCCATCTTTGCCGATGAAGACATGGCTTATTACACTTATGAGCCAAAACAGGTCAGCCAAGTTCAAGAGACTTACCTGAACATGGGGCCTGATGGGAGTCATTATCCTGCCATGACTTGGGGATTTCTCTCCTTCAACTTGGGTGAATACGTCGCCAAATATGGCAATAGAAAACCGCGCTCGGTTTCATTCCGACTCGAACAGAAAGACACTCCTGATAACATTGGAATTTACAGTTACTGGAGTTACTACTTCTTCAGCGCCAACGCCTCAACCTGGGCGATGCGGCAAAACGGCTGGAAAGAGATGCAGCCCAAGTTCAGCGATCTAATCACCTTCGACACGGATCAACAGGTGATCTGGCTTGATGTGACTAACCTGTTCAATGCCGCCCTGGACAGGGCAAAAACGGGGAATGGCGATACCTATGAACAGCCAAGATTAAGCTTCGTGCTTGATACTGGTTATAATGTTCCCGGCCATCAATATGTCTATACCTCTGAAGCAACCCCGGTCAAATCGCCCCAGCTGACCATTAATTTCTAAGCGAACGGCAAGCGTAGCCAAGGCCCCTCAGGCCATAAAAAAAGTCCCTGCCAAGGCAGGGACTTTTTATTTGGGGCGCGCTCTGCACTGTGGTCGCAGCGACAGCCCGTGTTCCCCTGCAAGCCGGGGTAGAAACTCAGCGGGTCAGCTGTCGGCATCCTTTTTCTTGCGAATGCTTAAACCCAGCTCGCGGCCGCGCAGGCGGGCATAGTAGATGGTGCCGACGAAGGCGAGCACGGTGAACAGCAGCTCCACCACCGCCAGCCACCGCTCCCCCTCATCCGTGGTGATCAGGGTCAGGGCGTGCAGGAAGTAAGGCATCAGCACGAAGTTGCCCCAGGCGTGGGTGTAGGGGTTGCCCTGCACGATCCCCTTGAGCGGAAACAGCAGCGGCACCGTCCAGATCACCGGCAGCAGCCAGGGGTTGAGGTCCGGGTGGGGCGAGAGCCAGAGGTGCCACAGCAGCACCCAGATCAGCAGGCCGAAGAAGCCGACCAGGGTCAGCAGGCGGGCGAAGCGGGTGCTCACTTGAGGATCTCCAGCACCTGCTCGGGCGGGCGGCCGATGCGGGCCTGGCCGTTCTTGATGACGATGGGGCGCTCGATCAGTTTGGGATACTGATGCATGGCGCGAATGAGGGCGTCGCCGCTCACCTCGTCAAGCCCCAGCTCCTTGTAGAGATCTTCCTTGGTGCGCATCAGCTGGCGCGGATCGCTGAACCCCAGCTGGCTCAGCAGGGTGCGGATCTCTTCCTCGCTCGGGGCCTGCTCCAGATAGAGCACCACAGCCGGGGCGATCCCGTGTTGTTCCAGCAAGGCCAGGGTTTCACGGCTCTTGGAGCAGCGCGGATTGTGGTAGATTTGGGTCTCGCTCATGATAACTCCCTGATTAATCGCAAGATGGGACAAGAAACGGCGCTATTGTAGGGGAAACTGATGGTCAGGGTAAGCGCGAGAGAGCAGGAATTGAAACGAATTTGTTGGCTGATTGTGGCCGGCCTGCTGACGGCCTGCAGCCCGGCCCCCCAGTTCACCGACAGCCAGCACCAGCCGGTGGCCCTGGCTGACTTTACCGGCAAGCCGCTGTTGGTCAACTACTTCGCCCCCTGGTGCGCCCCCTGCCTGCGGGAGCTGCCGCTGCTGGAGGCGCTGGCGCAGGAGGGAGAGATCGCCGTTGTGATGGTCAACTACGACCCGACCACGCCGGCCGAGCTCGGCGAACTGGCCGGGCAGTACCACATCAAGGTGCCGCTGCTCGTCCCCCGGCAGGAGGCGAGCCTCCCCTTCCCTCGCCCCACCGGGCTGCCCACCAGCTATCTGCTCGATGGCAAAGGGAACCTCCAGCAGACCCTGGTGGGGGAGCTCACCCCATCGCGGGTAGAGGCCCTCAGGGCCTCCCTCAAGCCAGCTGGCCACTGAACGCCTGACCCCTTGCCGCCGGCCGCTCTGTTTCCCCGCCCTTCCCCCTGTTGTTGCCCATCGGCAACCTGCATCAACGACAAGGGCGCACCCTGGTGCGCCCTTGTCGTGCGTGAGAACTGCTGGCCCGTCAGCCCTTGAGGCTGTCGAGGTCCTTCTTGGCCCGCTCCAGCTCGGTGATGCGCGCCTCAAGCCTTGCCAGGGTCAACTTGTCGTTGGTGGTGCCACGCGCCACGATCAGCTCGTCGATGGCCGCCTGGTAGTCACCGCGCAGGGAGAGCATCTCGGCCCGTGCCATGTGCAGCTCGGTCATCCTGCCCGCCTTGCGATAAGCATCGGAGAGCAGGCTCCAGGCCAGGTTGTTCTCTTCGTGCTCGCGGGCATAGGGGTCGAGAATGGCGATGGACTTCTTGTAGTTGCCCCCTTCCAGGTAGGCGTTGCCGAGGTTCACCACCACCACTTCGTTGTCCGGCATGCGGGTGCGGAACTTCTCGAGCCGGGCGATGGCCTGGGCGCTGCGCCCCTTGGCCAGATCGATGTCGGTGAGGGCGTCCACCACGAACAGATCTTCCGGGTGGCGAGTCGCCAGCTCCTGCATCAGGGCGTCGGCCTCGTCGGTGCGCTTGAGCTGCAGCAGCGCCAGCGCCTTGCCGTAGATGGCCGCATCCTTGAGCGGGTAGTCCCCCTTCTGCAACCGGTTGTCGAAATAGGTGAGCAGGGCCTGCGGGCTCTCGGTGCCAAAACGCACCTGAATGCGCACCTTGGCCAGCCAGAAGTCGAGGCTGGGTGGCAGATTGCGACGGCCATAACTGCCCGCCCGGGCGCGCGCCTCGCTGATCCGGGTCTCCGGCAGCGGGTGAGTCAGCAGCATCTCAGGGGGCTTGCTGGCGTAGCGATACTCGGCCGCCAGCTTCTGGAAGAAGTTGGCCATGCCCATGGGATCGAAACCGGCGTCATACAGCGTCTTCATGCCGATCCGGTCCGCTTCGTATTCGTTGTCGCGGGTGTAGTTGATGGCCGACTGCATGGAGAGACCCAGCGTGGTCTGCAGCGCAGCGATCCCTGCGGTGGGGTTGATCACCGCCAGCGCAATGGAGCCCACCAGGCCGGCCAGGGTCATGGCGGAGCTGCTCGCCTGCGCTTCCATATAGCGGGCGATGTGGCGCTGGGTCACGTGGGTGATTTCGTGGGCCAGTACCGAGGCGAGCTCGCTCTCGCTGTCGGCATAGAGAAACAGGCCGGTGTGCACCTTGACCCGCCCGCCGAGGAAGGCGGCCGCGTTGATGCTGGGGTCGTTGATGAGGAAAAAGGTAAAGGGGAAGCGCACCCCGTCGGCGTTGGAGAGCAGCCGCTGGCCCAGATCGTCGATGTACTGGCTCAACACGGGATCATCGATGATCGGCAAACCGGCCCGGGCAAAGCGCATGAAGGCGTTGCCGTAGCGCACCTCCTGCTCGATGGGCAGAGCGGCCACCCCGGCGGTGCCGATATCGGGAAGCTGGTTGCTGGCCTGGGCATGGAAAGTGGCGCCCATCAGGGAAGCCAGCAGGGGGAGCGATGCCATCAGGGGGGAAAAGCGTGCCACGTTATCTCTATCTCCAATCAGACCCTACCGGGACACCGGCAGAATACCCTTGCCCATCAAGGGCTACAAGCGTTGTTTCGCGCTCTCATCACGGCCATAATAGCCGCCATCACGCGCGATGGAGCCTCCATGGAATACCTCGACCTGACCCCCTGGCGTTGCCCCGAGCCGCTGATCCGGCTCAAGCTCTGGTTGCGCCAGGCCAAAACCGGTCAAGCCCTCGCCATCCGGCTGGCCGATGCCGGCTCCCGGCAGGACATTCCCGCCTATCTGCAGCGCCAGGGTCACCCCTTCACCTTGCAGGAGGCGCCGGACAATACCCTCTCTTTGCAGTTGGTGGTCGGGGCCAGGCACCACAGCCAGCCCCAGTAACGTAAAGGATGTCGCCATGTTAGAAGTCATCAAGCGCTGGTATCAGACCCGCTTCTCCGATCCCGATGCCGTCACCCTGTTTCTGCTGCTGGCGGCCTGTTTCGCCGTGCTCTGGTTGTTTGGCGATCTGCTGGCGCCACTGTTGGTCGCGCTGGTGATGGCCTACCTGCTGGAGTGGCCGGTGAGCCGGCTGCAGCGGGCCGGACTCTCCCGCACCCTGGCCACCAGCCTCATCCTGCTGCTGTTCATCGCCCTCACCGCCATGGCGTTTCTCGGCCTCATCCCGACCCTGGCAAGCCAGGGGCTGAACCTGGCCAAGGAGTCCCCGGCCATGCTCTCCCATGCCCAGGACTATGTGCGCACCCTGCCGGAGCAGTACCCCGAGCTGGTCGATGTCAGCCTGGTGGAGACCGTCATCGACAACATGCGCCAGCGTATCCTGAGCGGGGGCGAGCAGCTGGTGACCGCCTCCCTCGGCTCCCTCATCAACGTGGTGGCCATCCTCATCTACGCCATCCTGGTGCCCTTGATGGTCTTCTTCATGCTCAAGGACAAAGAGATATTGATGGGGGGGCTGCGCCGCTTCCTGCCGCGCAACCGCACCCTGGTCAACCGGGTCTGGGTGGAGATGAACGAGCAGATCCTCAACTACATCCGTGGCAAGGTGATCGAGATCCTCATCGTCGGGGTCGCGACCTATATCCCATTCGCCCTGATGGGGCTGCGCTACTCGGCGCTGTTGGCGGTAGCGGTGGGCTTCTCGGTGCTGATCCCCTACATAGGCGCCGCCGCGGTGACGGTGCCGGTGGCCATGGTGGCCCTGTTCCAGTGGGGGCTGACCCCCGAGTTCACCTGGCTGATGGTGGCCTATCTGGTGATCCAGGCCCTCGACGGCAATCTGCTGGTACCTCTGCTCTTCTCCGAGGCGGTCAACCTGCATCCGGTGGCCATCATCGTTGCCGTGCTGGTGTTTGGCGGCCTGTGGGGCTTCTGGGGGGTCTTCTTCGCCATCCCCCTCGCCACCCTGGTCAAGGCGGTGCTCAATGCCTGGCCCAAGCGCGAAGAGCTGCCCGCCGTGCCCAAATAATGCGATAGTCGTGCCTGGCCATCGATGACAACGGAGTGCCCATGAAGATATTGAACATGCTCACACGGACGGGGCTGGCGGCCCTGCTCCTGACCACCCTGCCGGCCCGGGCCGATCTCGATATCGGGGCGCTCAGCGCCTTCTCCAGCGACAGCCCCGACAGCCCCATTCCCAAGGGGTTGGTGCTGGGCGGGGCCGTCATCGGCGGTCAGGCCCGTTACCAGCACCAGGATGACACCCTGCTGCCGATCCCGGGTGCTCTCTACTTTGGCGACAACCTCATGTACCTGGGGGATCGGGCCCGCTACTACCTGAGCCGCAATGGCGGCCTCTCCACCTACGCCTTCGGCCGGATGCGCTTTGGCAATCTGGATCCGGACGATGATCCCTTCCTGCACGGCCTCGACAAGCGCAAGGGTGAGTTCGAGGCCGGGATCGGGGCCGATCTCATCACCCCCTATGCCCTCTGGAGCGTGCGGGCCACCAGCGACGTGACCGGCACCAGCAATGGCCAGGAGCTGATGCTGTGGGCCAACTTCCCCATCATCCGCGGCCCGCTGCTGCTGATGCCGGGGGCCGGCGTCATGCTGCGCAGCCACAACCTCGCCAACTACTACTTCGGCGGTGTCTCGCAAGATGAAGCGAGGGCCGACAGGCCGGCGTGGAACACCGGCACCACCCTCTCCCCCATGGTCTCCCTCATCGGCAGCTATCGCTTCAACGCCAACTGGATCGGCGGCTTTGGCATCAACTACGAACGCTATGACGGCGACATCGCGGACAGCCCCCTCGTCCAGCATCCGGGGGAACTCTATGCCGGGCTGGGGCTCGGCTATATCTGGTAACACCCCGGCTACCACGCCAAAGAGAAAAGGAGCCTATGGCTCCTTTTCTTGTTATCCGGCAGAGAACACTGTCACAGGCGGGCCAGAAACTCGGCCAGTGCGTCGTTGACGAAGGCGGGGTTCTCCAGCGAGGCAATGTGGCCGGCCGCCGGGATCTCCTTGAACGGGCAGCCCAGCACCTCGGCCATCAGGTAGCCCTCCAGCACAGGGCGGGCCTTGTCCTGGCAACCGGTCATCACCAGCGCAGGCAGCCTCATCTCTTCCAGCCACTCGATGCGATCTTCACGGGTCACGAAGCTGCGACCCACCGCCACCATGGCGGCCACCTTGTCGGCCGGCCAGGCGGCGAGGCGCGCCTTGAAACCGCTCATCAGGGCGGCATCCGGCTGGTCGGCAAAAAACAGCGGCGCCACCTGCTCGACGATGGGAGCCGGGATGGTGCCAAGCTGCTCGATCATGGCCAGCATGCCGAGATAGCGCTCGCAGGTGATCTGGGGCTCGAGGCCGACGAAGCTGTCCATCAGCACCAGACCCTTGAGGCGCGCAGGCGCCATGCGCGCCAGCTCCACGCCCCACATGCCGCCGATGGAGAGACCCACCAGTACGAACTCGTCGATGCCGAGCGCATCGAGCAGGGCCAGGTGATCGCGGGCCAGGGTCGCCAGGGTGCAGCCCCCCTCGGGCAGCGCATCGGAATCACCGTGGCCCCACAGTTCGGGCACGATGCAACGGTACTGCCCCTTGAGGGCTTCGACCTGGGGCGCCCACATGGCGCTGTCCCACAGGTAGCTGTGACCAAACAGCACGACCGGGCCCTGCCCCTCGTCCAGATAGGCCATCTGGCGGCCCGCTATCTCCATAACTTGCTTCATGTTTTCTCCTGTTGCCAACAGCCGGTGATGAGACGGCAGTGCACATCGCCATCACTGGCGTCATGTTTTTTATTGCCCGCCGGCGGCTCGTGAGGCGGCAGTGTAACACGACCCCCTTGGCAGTGACGCCCGCCTGGTGCAATCTGGAAAGGACTCAATAAGGAGACAATCATGCCGAAGGACAAGAGCAAGAAGCGCCCGCGCCTGGACAAGAAGACCTACGAGCACCACCTGTCCCATCTGCAGGAGGAGCTGGTCAAGCTGCAGGAGTGGGTCAAGCAGGAGGGGCTGAAGGTGGTGGTGCTGTTCGAGGGCCGCGACGCCGCCGGCAAGGGGGGCGTCATCAAGGCGATCACCGAGCCCCTCAACCCCCGGGTCTGCCGGGTCACCGCCCTGCCAGCTCCCTCTGACCGGGAACGCTCCCAGTGGTACTTTCAGCGCTACGTGACCCACCTGCCCGCCGCCGGCGAGATGGTGCTGTTCGACCGCTCTTGGTACAACCGGGCCGGGGTCGAGCGGGTGATGGGCTTTTGCAGCGACAACGAGTATCGCGAGTTTCTGCGCGCCTGCCCCGAGTTCGAGCGGATGCTGACTCGCTCAGGCATCACCCTCATCAAGTACTGGTTCTCGGTCAGCGACGAGGAGCAGGAGAAGCGCTTCAAGGAGCGGATCAACACCCCCATCAAGCGCTGGAAGTTCAGCCCGATGGATCTGCAGTCCCGCTCGCGCTGGGTGGAGTACTCCCGCGCCAAGGACGACATGTTCACCTACACCGACACCGAGGACTGCCCCTGGTTCGTGGTGGAGGCAGACGACAAGCGCCGCGCCCGCCTCAACTGCATCTCACACCTGCTGGGCAAGGTGCCCTACGAGGCGATCCACTACGAGCCCATCACCCTGCCCCCCATCAACACCGAAGGTTACGAGCGCCCGCCGCTCACCAGCCAGCACTTCGTGCCGGACATCACAGCCGCGCTCGAGGCCTGATCTCTGCTACCTCGCCTGCCGTGCTCACCAAACGGCAGGCAATAAAAAGCCGGTCTTGCGACCGGCAAAAAGGCATTGAATATAAAGAAAAGGAAACCTCGGCAGCCGCCCCTTGTCAGGTGCGGATGTATTTGGCCGTGCGCGGGAACGCCTGCTCCTTGGCATCGAACAGGTAGCACGCCTCGGCCGGGATGCCGACGCTGTACTCCTGGCCGGTGGCCACGTCCACGTCGGAGCTCGCCTTGACGGTGAAGTCGTGGCCGCCCACGTCCATGTAGACGAAGGATTCCGCCCCCAGGTGTTCAGCCACCTGCACCACGCCGCTCACGCGGCTGTCGGCATGGGCGTGAGCGAGCGGCACCAAATGCTCGGGGCGAATCCCCAGCTCCACCTTGTCGCCAACCGCGCCGCGGCGGGCATCGACCCGCACCCGCACGCTGTCGCCCGTGGTCAGCTTGACCAGGCACTCCTGCTCGCCAATCTCCACCAGCTCGCCGGCCAGGAAGTTCATCTTGGGGGAGCCGATGAAGCCCGCCACGAACTTGTTGTCCGGGTTGTGGTAGAGCTCGAGCGGGGTGCCGAACTGTTCCAGGTTGGTGGTCGCATCCGCCTTGAGCGGGCTCAGTACCACGATGCGGTTGGCCAGGGTCATGGCCTCCACCTGGTCGTGGGTCACGTAGATGATGGTGGAGTTGAGCTCCTTGTGCAGCTTGGCGATCTCGATACGCATCTTGACCCGCAGGGCGGCGTCGAGGTTCGACAGGGGTTCGTCAAACAGGAACACCTGCGGCTGCTGGACGATGGAGCGGCCGATGGCGACCCGCTGGCGTTGACCGCCGGAGAGCGCCTTGGGCTTGCGGTCCAGCAGCGGCTCGAGACCCAGGATCTCGGCGGCGCGCATCACCCGCTTGTGGATGTTCTCCTTGTCCATCTTCTTGAGCTTGAGGCCGAAGGCCATGTTCTCGTAGATGTTCATGTGCGGGTAGAGGGCGTAGGACTGGAACACCATGCCCACGTTGCGCTCTACCGGCGGCACGTCGTTCATGTAGCGACCGCCGATGGTCAGCTCGCCGCTGGTGATGTCTTCCAGACCGGCGATCATCCGCAGCAGGGTGGACTTGCCGCAACCGGACGGGCCGACGAAGACGATGAACTCCCCTTCCTTGATGGCCAGGTTGATATTGCGCAGGGTGTCCTTGTGGACAGCCGGGTCGTAATTTTTGCGAACGTTGTTGAGTACTACTTCAGCCATGTCGAGCTCCGCTCTTGAATCTTTGCAAATCGTGATGGCGGGGGGAGTCGGCTCCCCCCGGCCATGAACCGTTAACCTTTCACGCCGCCGGCAGTGAGACCACCCACCAGCCAGCGCTGGGCGAGCAGGAAGACGACCGTGATGGGGAAGCCCGACAGCACGGCGGCCGCGGCGAAGTCACCCCACAGGTAGTTCTGCGGATAGAGGTACTGCTGGGCCCCGACCGCCAGGGTCAGATTGTTCACATCCTGCAGCAGGATAGAGGCCATGGGCACCTCGGTAATGGAACCGATGAAGGCCAGGATGAACACCACCGCCAGGATGGGCACCGACAGCGGCAGCAGGATCAACCGGAATGCCTGCCACGGGGTGGCACCGTCGATGGCCGCCGCCTCCTCCAGGGAGGAGTCGATGGTCTCGAAGTAGCCCTTGATGGTCCAGACATGCAGGGCGATGCCGCCCATGTAGGCTAGGATCAGGCCGCCGTGGGTGTTGAGACCCAGCCAGGGGATGTAGTCACCAATCTTGTTGAACAGCGCATAGATGGCCACCAGTGCCAGCACCGCCGGGAACATCTGGAAGATCAGCATGCCCTGCAGGATGGTGGACTTGCCACGGAACCGCAGGCGGGCGAAGGCGTAGGCACAGGTGGTGGAGAGCACCACGATCATCAGGGCGGTGATGCCCGCGATCTTGATGGAGTTCCACAACCAGGTCAGCACCGGGAATGGCGGCGGCGTGATGCTGCCGTCGGCGTTGGTGATGGACATGCCCAGCGCCAGCTTCCAGTGATCCAGGGTCGGGTTGGAGGGGATGATCTCCCCTACCGCGAAGTTGCCGTTTCTAAACGAGATGGCGATGACCATGATCAGCGGGAAGATGATCAGTGCCAGGAAGCCCCACATCACCAGGTGGGTTGCCCACACCCGGTATTTGACTGATTTGGGTTGTACGATTGCCATGTTGAAGCCTCCTTACAGTTGCTTGTCGGCTTTGGACAATTTCAGGTTGAGCAAGGCCAGCGCACCCACGATGAGGAAGATGGCGGTGGCGATGGCACTGGCCAGACCGTAGTCCTGACCACCCGAGCCCTGGAACGCGATCCGGTAGGTGTAGCTCACCAGCAGGTCGGTGGTCCCGGCCGGGGTGCTGGCGCCAATGATGTCCGGCGCGCCGTTGGTCAACAACTGGATGAGCACGAAGTTGTTGAAGTTGAACGCGAACGAGGCAATCAACAGAGGCGTCAACGGCTTCATCAACAGCGGTACTGTGATCTTGAAGAAGTTCTGCACCGGACCGGCACCGTCCATGGCGGACGCCTCATAGAGATCTTCCGGAATGGCTTTGAGCAGGCCCATGCAGAGGATCATCATGTAGGGGTAGCCAAGCCAGGTGTTGACGATGAGGATCATCACCTTGGCCAGGAAGGGGTTGGTGTACCAGTCCGGCTTGATGCCGAACGCCGCTTCCAGGAACAGGTTGATCTCGCCGAAGTTCTGGTTGAACAAGCCCTTGAACACCAGGATGGAGATGAACGCCGGGATGGCATAGGGCAGGATCAGCATGACCCGGTAGAAGCCGCGCCCCTTGAGAGACTCCCACTGCACCAGACAGGCCAGCACCATGCCGATGGCCAGGGTAAAGCCCACCGAACAGGCGGAGAAGATCACGGTCCAGACGAAGATCTGCAGGAACGGCGCCTGGATGCCCGGGTCGGTGACGATGCGGGCGAAGTTCTTCCAGCCCACGCTCACCACGAAACCGGGTGCCACGCTCTTGCCGACGAATTGGCCCTGCTCGTCGATGTATTGATAGAAGCCGGTGTCGCCATTGGGCAGCATCAGCTCGCCGCTCTGGTTGTCACGCAGCAGGTTGCTGTCTTTGATCACCACCCCGGACTTGAGCACGGCACCGTCCAGCAGACGGGTGTACTGCTGCTTCTGGGCGGCGAACTTGCGCAGGCTGCTCAGGGTCAGGTGAGTGCCGCCATCCGGCAGCACCAGATCGAGGGCGCTCAGGTGGGTGCGGTGATCGACGATGGCCCGGATGGGTGCCACCTGGTCCACGGCCTCACCGGCCAGGGGTTGCAGCTGAACAACTTGTACCTTGTCATGAACCCTGCCCTCGCGGACAGCCAGCTCACGGGCCTTGTTGTTCATCAGGATAACGGGTTGACTGATAAAGGATTGGTCGTCCTGTTTCAGCAGCAGCTGAAACTGATTGTTCTCACCACCCAGGAGGGTGAAATCGAATTCACCGCCCGCCACCTTATAGGTTTTTTTCAGATGGTAATCCCGCGCCTGCTCGATGGAGAGCAGGTTGGATCCCGAATAGTTGGTGAAGGCGATGCCGATCGTGTAGGCAAGAGGGAAGATGATAAAAACAACCATGCCAGCCACACCGGGGAAGATATAGCGGTGGGCATAGGTCTTCTTGTTCATGAAGACATACAGACCGACGGAGACCACCACCAGATCAAGCAGAGCGAATACCCACTCACCGCTGGCGTACATCATCACGGCTGCATAACCGTTGAGGATGGCTACCAGGGCAGCAATGGTCCACTTAAGCCAGGTGTGCTTATCCTTCGGACCGGCATAGGATTCGATAGAAGGTACTACTTCCATGCCAATTAACCTTTATAACGCCAAGAGAGATTTGAGAGAGTGGGAGGCCGTTGCGGCCTCCCGGGTAGTGCGTGCTTACTGAACGATACGCTTGGCAGCGGTATCCAGGGCTTCGTCAACGCTCTGACGGCCGGAGGTCACGTTCTTGAGGGCAGTTTCGAAGGAGGACCAGAAACGGCTCATTTCAGGCACGGACGGCATCGGCTCGCCATTCTGGGCGTTCACCATGGTGGCCTTGATGTGCGGATCCGCTTCCAGGGTCTTCTGGAAGGACTTCAGCGCCACGGCGCCCAGCGGCTTGTCGGCGTTGACCGGCGCCAGACCGGCATCGGTCAGCAGGTAGTTTTCCAGGAACTCGATGGCCAGATCCTTGTTCGGGCTGGCGGCGTTGATGGTGGCACCCAGCACGCCGACGAAGGCCTTGGCCGGTTTACCCTTCAGGGTCGGCAGCGGCGCTACGCCGTACTTGATGCCGCTCTTGTCCAGGTTGCTCCAGGCCCAGGGACCGTTGATCATCATGGCCACTTCGCCCTTGTTGAACTTGGCGTCCATCACACCGTAGTCGATGCCTTTTTCCAGGTGACCGGACTTGATCATCTCGGAGATGTAGCCGACACCGGCCTTGGCACCCGCGTTGTTCACGCCGGTGTCTTTCACGTCATAACCGGTAGCGGTCTTCTTGAAGGCGTAGCCACCGTTGGCAGCCACCAGCGGGTAGCTGAAGTAGGGGGTGTCATAGGCCCACATGATGGCGCGCTTGCCGCTCTTCTTCAGGGTCTCGTCAATCTTGGCGATCTCTTCGAAGGTCTTCGGCGGCTCCGGCAGCAGATCCTTGTTGTAAATCAGGCTGACGGCTTCGACGGCAACCGGATAACCGTAGGTCTTGCCATCGACGGTCATGGCATCCCAGGCGAACTGTTCAAACTTGGCTTTGGTGGCGGCATTCGGGGTCACGGGGACCAGCAGACCGGCCTTGACCCACTCACCGTAACGGTCGTGAGCCCAGAAGAAGATGTCCGGGCCGTTGCCGGTGGCAGCGGCTTGCTGGAATTTCACTTCCACCTGATCAGGGTGAGCAACCGTCACCTTGATGCCGGTTTCGGCTTCAAATTTCTTACCTACTTCGGCCAGACCATTGTATCCCTTGTCACCGTTGATCCAGATGGTCAGTTGGCCTTCGTCAATGGCGGCAGTGGCAGAGCAAGCCACACCCAGAGTAGCCAGACCGATCAGGGATGACAGCAATTTCTTTTTCATGAGCCTTTCCTTGTATTAGTTCCGCGCTGCAAGAGCATTGTGTGCGAGATGAATATTATCCCAAGCCGTTACCGCCTCACATGACGCAACTCGCATTTTTGAAACGCAATTACGTATTTTCTTCCGGAAAGTTCTGAAAACATTTTCTTATTTCAGGGGGTTAACGCCATTTATTGGCATATTTATCGCCAAATTAAGAAATTAAATTACCAAAGAGAAATAAATAAACGTGAATGAAAGGGTTTTCACCTCATTGAAAACCCTTTCACAGGGATTATTCTGTTTAATTTGTTAACAAATCACCGAGTTGGTTTCGCTGCCACCTACCCCGTTAAATAAAAAGACACCGCAGCAGGCTGCGGTGTCTTTTTGCCAAAAGTGGAAAGCAGATCACATTACGACTGGCGCAACAGCTGATCCTTGAGGTTGGGCGGCACCCCCTTGATGGTCAGGGTATCGGTCTGGGGATCGTAGAAAATCCGGCTGTTGAGCAGCTTCTGCTCGAAGCTCAACGTCAGCCCACCACCGGAGCCGACGAACTTGGTCAGCCCGCGCAGGGTGGAGCGGTCGGCCGGGAAGCGCTCTTCCAGCTCGTACTCCTGACCGATGAAGCTGTAAAAATCGAGATCGCCTTCCCCTGCTTCTTTTGACGAGAGCTCTGCCGACAGCTCCCTGATCTCGATCTCTTCACCGGCGCTGGCCTGCTCGGTGCAATATTTGAAGACCTGTTTCTTGTAGTCGTTGCGCTCGGCCGGTTCGAGCTGGCGGCTGTCGCAATAGTCGTCCACCGCCTGCAGCAACCCCTTGTTCTGGATCTTGGCATCCATCCCCTCGCGGGCACCCAGCAGATCCATGAAAAAATCACCCAGCTTGCGACCGACCCGGCCCTTGCTGAAGGTGATGTAACGGCGCGAATCAGCCTGGGTTTTCCATTCGGTGAGATCGATGCGGGCCACCAGGTTCAATTTGCCGATATCCAGATACTGGATGTGGCGCAGCTCCAGCGCCTCGCTGACGGTGACGCTCTCCTTGCCCTCCAGCAGGGCGATCATCAGATAATCCACACCCACGTAGTTGTACTTGGCAAACAGCAGCACCCCCTGCTCGTCGAGGGCGTGCTCCACCAGCTGCTTGACCAGCAGCTGGGTCATCTCCACCGAGAAGGGCACGAATTCGAGCTGCTCGTCCAGCAGCTTTTCCAGCGCGATGCGAAACAGGGGAGAGGGCTGTTTGGGGGCTTCTTCCCCCTCTGCCAGCTCGGCGACGGCGGCCTCGGGGTCGGCGAAGAAGCCAAAGCCCTTGCCCCCCTTGCCGTTGTAAATGCGGTGCAGCTCCGCCATCAGCCCCTGTACCGCCTCATCGGCAGGCAGAAGCTGGCTGCGGGTGTCGGCGTGAGGTTGACCATCGCCGCCCTGGCGCAGGGAGTGAAGAATGATCTTGTCGATATCGAGACTCATGTCACAAAGCCATAGTGTTAGCCGAAAGGGTGAAGTATTATAAGGCGCTTTGAACCGAGATGAACCCAAGATTATGCCCATCGTATCAAAGTACAATAACGAGCAGTTTGACGCCCTGATGAACGACCTGATCACCGCCCTGGAGAAGCACAAGGCGCCGGTGGACCTCAGTCTGATGGTGCTCGGCAACCTGACCACCAACATCATCAATGGCATGGCCCCGGCCCAGCGTCAGGCGATCACCGAGAAATTCATCCAGGCGCTCACCGCCTCGGTCGATCATCGCCACGACGCTCATTGAGTCTCTTCGCATTCTTTGATGTTTTTCAAGCAGATGGATCACTATGGTCGAAACCGGCAACCCCTATCGTGATAATGTCTCTCGCCTGATCACCTGGGGGCATTGGTTCTCCTTCTTCAACATCATTCTGGCCATGCTGATCGCCACCCGTTATCTGGGGGCGATCAGCTGGCCGTCGACCACGCTCGGCGTGACCTATCTCATCATCAGCTGGATCGGTCACTTCTCGTTTCTGAGCTTTGTCACCTACCTGTTGACGATCTTCCCCCTGAGCTTCGTGCTGCCCAGGGAGAAACCATTGCGCTTCATCTCCGCCATCATCGCCACCCTGGCGCTGGTGCTGCTGCTTATCGACACCCAGGTGTTCCAGCTGTTCAAGTTCCACCTCAACGGTCAGGTGTGGCAGCTGCTGCTGGATCAGGCCCAGACCGAGGAGGGCTCGATCTGGAGCATCATCTTCGTGGCGGTGCCCACCATCTTCCTGGTGCAACTGCTGCTGTCGGCCTATGTCTGGCGCAAGATCAACAAGCGCAAGCGCCGCCAGTACGGCAATCAGGTGGGGCTGGCCCTGCTGGTCTGCTTCATCCTGACCCACGTGGTCAACAGCTGGGCCGATGCCACCCTGTATCAGCCCATCACCATGCAGCGCGCCAACTTCCCGCTCTCCTACCCCATGACCGCCAAGAGCTTCCTCGCCAAGCACGGCTGGCTGGATCTGGATCAGTACGAGAAGAAGGCCGAGTCCCAGGATGGCGACAGTGCGAGCCGGTTGCGTTACCCGCTGCGCCCGCTCAGCGTCAACGCCCCGCTGACCCACAAGAACCTGCTGATCGTGGTGGTCGACTCCCTGCGGGCCGACATGCTCAACAACATCAACATGCCCAATCTGCAGCGCTATGCGGATCAGCACCTCAACTTTGCCAACCACATGAGTGGCGGCAACGATGACGCCATGGGGATGTTCAGCCTGTTCTACGGCCTGCCAGGCCACTACTACGACGACATTCGCAACGACAAGACCCCGCCGGTGCTGTTCGACGAGATGCTGCGCCAGGACTACCAGTTCGGCCTGTTCGGCGCGCTGGAAGATGCCCAGCAGTATCGCCAGAGCATCCTCTCCGGCCTGCGCAAGCAGGTGTTCGTCTCCGAGCAGACCGACGATACCCAGCTGGTCGGCGACTGGCAGCAGTGGCTCACCAAGCGCTCCCCTGACCGCCCCTGGTTCTCGCTGGTCTATCTGTCGAGCCCGGGCGACTACCAGCTGCCGGCCGGCATCAAGGGCCCCTTCCAGCCGGAGCTGACCAAGTTCAACCCGGCCACCGCCTATCAGGCCGAAAACCTGCAAAAGCTGGAGAACCGCTACAAGAACTCGGTCTTCTACACCGATCAGCTGCTGGAGCAGATGCTGACCCAGTTGCAGCAGCAGGGCATTGGCGAGCAGACCATCGTCGTGGTCACCGCCAACCATGGCCAGGAGTTCAACGATACCCAGAGCAACAGCTGGGGTTATGGCACCAACTACTCGCCCTATCAGGTGCAGGTGCCCTTCGTGCTGGCCTGGCCGGGCAACGAGACCCTGCCGACGAGCCCGGTGAGCAGCCACCTGGATCTGGTGCCCACCCTGATGCAGGGGATGCTGGGGGTGCGCAACCCGCCGCGGGACTACAGCATAGGTCGCAACCTGTTCGACAACAGCCCGCGCAACTGGCTGCTGGCGGGGGATCAGCGCGACTTTGCCATCTATCAGGGCAACACCATCACCCACTTCAACAAGCAGGGTGACTTCGAGCTGCTGGAACGCAACAGCTACCGTCCCATCAAGCACGGTACCCCGGACATGGGGGTCATGATCCAGGTGATGAACGAGCTGAACCGCTTCTACCGCGCCCCCTGAGGCCCGTCCTGTATCCGTTGAAAACCCGCTCCTCGAGCGGGTTTTTTATTGCCGACATAACCTTGGCATGAGCTGCCAAACCCTCAGCCAACACCTTGCCACCCTCCCCCATTTCATCCCCCCGTCTGCCTGCCCTGCGTCCTGCAGGCACAAACGTTGGCCCACTTTGCTACTGATGTCTTCATCAAAAAATGCAGCCTGATCAGGATCATAAAAACAAAATGATAATGATTATCAATCGTTGATCTGATTGGACCTCTCTGCAATAATCCGCGGCCTTCAGGCTTAAATAATAATTATTCTCAAAATGAAAACACTACTTCACTACTGGCCCATGCTGCTGTCCGGTACAGCGCTGGCCGCCGGCGATCCCGCAGGGATAGACACCTCCGGCACCACCCCGCCCAAGGCGCGCGAGACCATAATCGTCAAGGGTCAGCGGGTCGAGCAGAAACTGTCCGACATCTCGGGCTCCATCACCGTCATCACCGAAGAGGATCTGGAGCGCCAGATAGCCACCGAGCTCACCGACGTGTTCAAGAACGAACCCGGCGTCTCGGTGACCGGCTCGGCGGGTCGGCCGCAAAACATCAGCATCCGCGGCATCGGTGGCAACCGGGTACTGATCGTCAAGGACGGAGTCCGGGTCAGCGACGGCTTCGGTGCCGACGATCTCAACGACAAGGTGGGCCGCTTCAGCTTCGATCTCGATGACGTCAAGCAGATCGAGGTGGCCAAGGGAGCCGGTTCCGCCCTGCACGGCTCGGACGCCATCGGCGGCACCGTGGTCATCACCACCAAGCAGCCGGAAGATTACCTACAGGGGCAGGATGGCTACCTCAGCAGCAAGGTGCTGCACGACGGCAGCAGCGACAAGCAGAAACTGAGCGCCACCGGCGCCGCCCGCTGGGGCGAGAGCGCCCACCTGCTGCGCCTCTCCGGCTGGCAGGGGCACGAGACTGCCAACTACGACCAGAGCCGCATTCCGGCGGATCTCGATGGCCTCAGCGCCTCCACCAGCTCCAGCCTGACCCTCAATGAACGGCATCTGCTGCGCCTCGAGTTCGACTACTTCGAGGACAACGCCAAGCGGGATCAGGGGCCGCGCGAAATTCCCCAGCCCGACGGCAAGTGGCAGGTGCGCCAGTATCGCGAGAACGGCAGCCAGCGCTCCCAGGGCGGCAAGCTGAGCTGGGAGGCGCAGGATCTGGGCCATCCGCTGGCCGATCGCTTTACTTGGAACCTGCACGGCAACTACGCCAAGAACACCGCCAACAAGCGCAGCCTGCTGCAAAATGACGAGCTGAGCGGCTATCCCCGCTATCGCAGCGAGCGGGAGCTGGCCACCTTCACCGAGCACCTGCTCGGCAGCGAGCTGGATATCCGCCGCGATCTGGTCACCGGCGCCATCGAACACAAGCTGAGCTACGGCATCGAGCTGGCGCGCACCCGGCACGAGCGACCGGTGGAGAAGCTGATGCTGGAAGCCGGCATACCCCAACCCACCCAGTCCTCCCCCTTCAGCAGTGCCCGCACAGATCGGGCCGGCATCTGGCTGGGGGACGTGGCGACCCTGGGCCAGTGGCAGTTCACCCCGACCCTGCGCATGGATCAGCAGTGGCTGAGCCCGCAGGATGGCCTGGGCGAGAGCAACCACAGCTGGCACCTCTCGCCGAGCCTGGCCACCAGCTACCGCTTCAACGAGCAGTGGCGCAGCTGGCTGAGCTACGCCAACGGTTTCAGCGCCCCCTCCTACGACAAGGTGTACGGCAACATCCCCCACTACTTTGCCCTGCCGCCGTTCGAGATCATCGCCAACCCGGATCTCAAGGAGGAGACCAGCCACAGCTTCGAGTGGGGGGTGAGTGGCGAAGGGGATGAGTGGAGCATCAAGCCCGCCCTCTTCTACAACCGCTACTACAACTTCGTCGACTGGCGTCAGGTGGGCTTCCGCCTGCGGGACGGGGTCATGCTCCGTCAATATCGCAACGTCGCCAAGTCCGAGACCTGGGGTGCCGAAGTCGCCGCCAGCTACTGGCTGACCCCGCAATGGGAGCTGGCCACCAAGCTGGGCTGGGTCGACGGCAAGACCAGCCAGGGCGAATCGCCGCGCAACCTCACGCCGCTCGAGGGCAACACCCGTCTTAGCTATCAGGCCAACGACTGGAGCCTGGGGCTGCAGGCCGACTACGCCGCCGCCATGAGCCGAGTGCCCACCTGTGGCAACAGCCTGACCCAGCAGCAGGGCGAGTGTCTGAAAACCGCCGGCTGGCTCAGCTTCGCCCTGACCGCCGACTGGCAGATCACCGACGCCCTCAAGGCCAACCTCAAGCTCGACAACCTGTTCGACACCCGCTACACCCGCTATCAGGACGTCGCCGGGCTGGAAGCAGGCACGGATGCAGGGCTCTACACCCAGACAGGCCGCTCCCTGAGCGCCAGCCTGCGCTACACCTTCGTGGGGCTCTGATGCACGCACTCCTGATGCTGGCCAGCCTGCTGGCCACTCCGGCGCCCACCCAGCCTGCCGCCATTGCACCTGCCGGCGCCCCGAGCCAGGCCGTCGCCGCGTCGGCGCCGCTTATTCCTCACCGCCCGCTACCGATGCCGGGGGAGCGGGCCCGGCTCGATTCCTATGGTGGCTGGCGCGATGACAGCCGCCAAGATCCCGCCCTGCTGGCCCTGCTGGGCGAGCAGAACCGCTGGACCGAGCAGCAGCTCGCCGCTCAGCAGCCGCTGGAGCAGGCTCTGCAGGCCGAGTGGCAGGCGCAAGCGCGCGGCGAGCCCATGCCGCAAGAGTGGCTGAGCGAGGCGGGCAGCCAGTGGCGGATGGAAGCCGACGGCAGCCTGTGGCAGCGAGACGGCGAGCAGGCTGAACCCCGTCAACGGCTGGCGGCCCGCCAACCGGCCAGCGGCTACTACGAGCTCGCCAGCTGGGCCCTGCACCCGAACGGGCGCTGGCTGGCCCTGGCTGAAGATCTGCAGGGCGATCGGGATTACCGCATCACCCTGCTCAACTTGGCCGACGGCAAACCCCTGGCCACCCTGACCCACCGGGCCAGCGATCTGCTCTGGAGCCTGGATGGCAAGACCCTCTACACCATCGCCAACGAACCCCGCACCCTGCGCCCCTGGCAGCTGTGGGCTTGGCGCGATGGCAAGGAGCAGCAGATCCACCAGGAGGCGGACCCTGCCTGGCTGCTCAGCCTCTATCGCACCACGGATCGGCGCCACCTGCTGCTACAGAGCAACAACCACGACAGCGCCGAGCAGTACCTGCTGGACGAGGGCACACCGGCTCTGCTCAAGGCCCGTCAGGCCGGCCTCGAGTATTACCTGGATACCCAGGGGGAACGGGTGCTGCTCAAGAGCAACCGGGACGGTGCCCTCGGCCTCTATCAGGTGGCCGACCTGAGCCAGGTGGCCAAGGGAGAGTGGCAGCCGCTCTGGTCCGGCGAGCAGAGGAGCCTCGAGAAGTGGCGCCTGTTTGCCGACTACACGGTGCTGCAGTATCGCCACAAAGGGGATGACTGGCTCGACGTGCTGGATGGCCGCGGCCGGCTCAGCCATCGCCTGCTGCTGACCGAGGGGGCCGGCACGGCCTGGATCCAGGGCGCCCACGACCCCGCCAGCGGGCAGATCCTGATCCGCCGCCAGGGCATGGCCGAGCCGCCGCACCAGCGCCAGCTCGATCTCGCCAGCGGCCGCTGGCTGCCGGACGCCCGGGCCGCCCTCCCCTCCCCCTACCAGAGCGAGCGCCGCTGGGTGGTGGGCAAGGATGGCGTCAAAGTGCCGGTCTCCCTGGTGTGGCGCAAGGACATCCACACCCCCAAGGCCCTGCTGCTCTACGGCTATGGCGCCTATGGCACCCCCATGCGCCCCTACTACCAGCCGCAGGTGCTGAGTCTGCTGGATCGCGGCTTCGTCTACGCCATCGCCCACGTGCGCGGTGGCGGCATGCTGGGGGATGAGTGGTATCTGGCGGGGCGCGGTCGCCACAAGCAGCAGAGCGTGGACGACTTCCTGACCGTGGCTGAGGCGCTGGCCCGGGATCCCGCCATCGACCCCGCCCGGCTGTTCGCCATGGGCGGCAGCGCCGGCGGCCTGCTGGTGGCGGCGGCCCTCAACCAGGCACCGACCCGCTTCGCCGGGGTCGTGCTGCAGGTGCCCTTCGTCGATCTCATCGGCACCATGAGCGATCCCGAACTGCCGCTTACCCGCCAGGAGTACGCCGAGTGGGGCAACCCGGCCATTGCCGCCGATTACGCCGCCATGCGCCGCCTGAGCCCTTACGACAACCTGCATGCGGCCCCCTATCCCCCCGTCTATGTGACGGCCGGGCTGCACGACAGTCAGGTGCCCTACTGGGAGCCGCTCAAGTGGGTGGCCCGCCTGCGGGAACACAGCACGGGGCCGGGTCCCTATCTGCTCAGCACGGCCCTCGACGGCGGCCACCGCATCAGCCCGGCCAACGCGCGCCAGCAGGCGGCCCGCGAGTACGCCTTCCTGCTCACCCTGGCGGGCGCCCGCCGGTGATCCCTTTTCTCATTTTTGTGTTGGAGTAAACCATGAAACCCTCTTCCCTGGCCCTCTGGCTGGCGGCAACCCTGCTCTCCCAGCCGCTGCTGGCGGCCGAGTTGCAGTTTGTCGATGAACAGCCGCTGACCACGACGCCCCAGAAGTGGCTCGAGCAGCGCCTTGGCGTGAGCCTGGCCCCCGACTACGAGCGGGCCAGCCTGCTCGGCCATCACTACAGCTTCCGCCAGCTGGTCAACGGCCTGCCGGTGGCCACCATCCAGGCCGCCGTCAGCGTCGATCAAACAGGCAAGCCCTGGCGCATCTATCACAACAGCCGGCCGCTGGATAGCCGCGAACCCGGCTGCGACGCCGCCGGCAATCTGGATCCCCTGCTGGAACAGCTGCGCGATGGCGGCAGCGAGATCGACACCCTTGGTCCGGTCGAAGCCTGGTACTGGCGCGACGGTGACACCCTGGTGCCGGCCCTGCGCCAGCGGATACGCGAGCATCAGGCGGGCAACGCCAAGGCCAGCCAGGTGCAGCTCTTCGCCAGCTGTGACGGCAGCCGCGAGCTCGGTCGCTGGATGGATGCGGCCACCACCCGGGCCAGCCGCGTCGCCGACGCCGGCGACACCCAGCTGGAGGCTCGGGTATTCGATCCGGATCCCCGCACCCAGCTGCGCGACGCCAGCCTGGTCTGGCACGAAGCCCTGCAACTGGCGGACGCCGCCTATCAGGACAAGGTGCCGCTGCCGGTCACCCTGGCGGGCGGACGCTATCTGCTGAGCGGCCCCCACGCCCGGGTAGTGGATGCGATGGAACCGGATACAGCCCCCTTCAGCGCCGACAGCCCGCAGGCGTTTCGTCTCACCCGCGATGATCGCGGCTTTGCCGACATCAACGCCTATTACCATCTGGATCTGGCCCAGCGCCACCTCAAGCACCTCGGCTTTGTCGATCTCATTCCGGGGGCGCTCGACATCGACACCGAGGCCGGCTATCAGGACAACTCCCTCTACGATCCTTTCGAACGCCGGCTGGAACTGGGTCGCAGCGGCGTGCCCGATGCCGAGGATCCCATGGTGATCTGGCACGAGTTCGGCCATGCGGTGCAGCATCACATAGTGCCGGATCTGGGGGACGAGGCGGACTGGGGCGCCATCGGCGAAGGCTTCAGCGACTACCTGGCCGCCAGCCACCGCCAGCGCAGCGAAGCCGGTCGCCAGTTCGAGCCCGCCATGGTGTTCAACTGGGATGCCCGCTTCACCGACCGCACCCCGCGTCAGCTGGACGATCTGCGCGCCCGCTACCACCCGGATTACAACTACCCGGCCCACCGCACCATCAACGGCAGCAATGGCGACCAGCTGTGGGGCACCCCGCTGTTCCAGGCGCTGCTGGCCGCGGTCGCCGAGCAGGGCGAAGGGGTGCGGGACGAGTTTGATCGCCTGATCATCGAGTCCCACTTCGGTCTTGGCCCGGCCATCCGCATGCCGCAGCTGGCCCGCATCACGGTGGATACCGCCGCTCGCCTCTACCCGGCGCGCCCCTATGCCAGGCTGCTGGAGCAGGCGTTTCGCCAGCACGGCCTGCTGCAGGCACCGGTCAATGTGGGCCTGAGTGATGGCAGCGTCATCGAGCTGGGGCAGCGCCAGTCGGTGCAGCTGACCCTCACCAACCAAGGCAAGGCGCCGGTGACCTTGAACGAGCTGGCCCTCCAGCTGCCAAGCGGGCTGCAGGCCGATCCTTACAGCTGGCAACCGGCGACCCTCGCGGCGGGTGCCAGCATGACCACCACCCTGCGCATGCTGGCCCAGAGCCCGCTCGCCTGTGGCGACGAGGTGGCGCTGCCGGTCAGCCTCGCCATGAGCGGCACCAGTCCGACCGAGCGCCAGTGGCAACAGTCGCTGACCCTGCCCATCGGCGCCCCCATCGTCAGCCGCGCCAGTGGTCAGCCGCTCACCTTGAGCGATGCCATCAGCGACGAGGTGCGTGGCCTCAGCGAAACCAGCCTGCTGATAGAGAGCAGCGAGGCCAGGGTGAGCAACCGGCTGCAGCTGAACCTGGATCTGCAGCACCCGGCGCTCGATGAGCTGGAGATCTGGCTCAACTCCCCCTCCGGCACCCGCATCCAGATCTGGGACAAGGGCTACAGCCCGCTGCCGCGCCTCAAGGGGGTCTTCCCCACCGAGCTGCTGCCCCTGCAGCCCTTCAGCGCGCTGGAAGGCGAGCCGCTGGCCGGTCGCTGGACGCTGGAGATAGTGGACAGCAAGCCCGGCAACCAGGGCCGCATCAACGGCTGGAGCATCAGCCAGCGCACCGGCGCCCAGTGCAGCAAGCCGGTCACTCCACCCGATGACGGCATCATCCACTTCCAGGTGGACGACGGCAGCGGCGGCGGGGCAGCCAACCTGCTCTGGTTGCTACCGCTGGCACTCTGGCGCCGCCTGCGCCAGCGCACCTGAATCCACCCCATCCATATATAAGAAGAGGGGGCCAAGGCCCCCTCCCCAAGGACTAGAGATGACACCACATTACTCCCGCCTGGCCTGCCTGCTGGCCCCCCTGCTCACCGCCTGTGGCGGTGGCGGTGGCGGCTCGGACGAGGCGCCGCTGGCGGTCCCCGACTACAGCCTGACCGTGACCCTGCCCGAAGCCGGCACCCTGTGCGTCAACCTCAACCAGAATGCATCTTGTGATGCGGGGGAGCCCAGTGTCAGCGGCGCGGCCGGTACTCACCGGCTGAGCGGCAGCGCCCCGGCCCTGTTGACCAGCACCTTGCTGTTCTTGCCAAGCAACCCGGCCGCCCCCGTGCTGCTGCATCCCGCCGCCCGGCTCGATGATCAGCACCTGACCCCCAGCCCGCTCAGCACCCTGCTGCAATACCGCATCGCCGAGGGGCAGCCCCCCAGGCAAGCCCTCGGCGAGCTGCTGAGTGCGCTGGCACCGCTGCAACCGGGCCAGGATCTGGCCACCCTCTCCCGGCTGAGCGACTTCAACCTGGCGCTGGGCCAGCTGCTGCAGGCGGTCGTCGAGACCGATCTACAGGCCCAGGAGGACTTCTCCACCGCCACCCTGCATATGCTGGTGTGGCCTGCCATCGGCAGCCTGCTGCCCGAGCTGGCCAGCCACTTTGCCCTGCATGGCGAGCTGGCCAGCCAGCAGGCAAACGTCCGCGCCCGGCTGCTGCAACAGCATTCCCATCCACTGATCACCGGCAGTGGCGTCACCACCTACACGGACGGGGTCGACTACCTGCTCACCCAGGAACCCGCCGACTACCCGGGGCAGGAGGCCAGCCTCAACAAGGCGCCGCTGCGCTATCGCAAGCTCGGCGGCAAGGGGCAGCCGCTGGCCGATGACGCCCCCGTCTGGGAGTGCGTGGAGGATCTCAATACCGGCCTGGTCTGGGAGAAGAAGCTCGATGATCCCGCCAGCCCGCGGGATCTGCACCGCACCTTCGCCTGGGAGCTTGACGACTATCACCCCACCCAGCAGGAGCTGGACTACGCCTGCCCGGATGGCGAGGCCATCTGCACCACGGAGCAGTACCGCCAGTTGCTCAACGCCCAGCAGCTGTGCGGCATCACTCACTGGCGCATGCCCCACTCGCGCGAGCTGATGAGCCTGCAGCACTACGGCTCCCTCGCCCGCCAGGACGACCAGCCGGTGAGCATGGACGTGCGCTACTTCCCCGATGTCGGCACCACCAGCAAGGATTTCAGCGGCTACTACTGGAGCCAGACCCTGACCCCTTCGCGTCGGCTGGAGAGCGCCCCCATCAGCGCCATCGCCCACATCTTCCTTGGCGATGACGCCGGCACCGACTACGCCACCACAGTTCAAAACAGCGATGATGCCAACGGTCTGCAACTGCGACTGGTGGCGGAGGTAACCCGATGAACCGCTTGATGTTGACCCTGCTGCTGACCCTTGGCAGCCCCCTCGCCCTGGCCACCGCCATCTGTGATGACAACATGCCCAGAACCAGCCCCACCGCCCGCTTCATCGACCGCGGCAACGGCACCGTCACGGATCGCTCCACCGGCCTGACCTGGATGCGCTGCCAGCTCGGCCAGACCTGGCGCAACCAGAGCTGCCAAGGCGAACCGACCCGGCTTTACTGGCAGCAGGCCCTGCTGACCGCCGAGCGGATCCGCACCGAGCCAAGCCATGCCCTCTACAACTTTGGCGGCCACGGCGGCTGGCGCCTGCCTACCATCAAGGAGCTGGCCAGCGTGCTGGAGTCCGCCTGCTACAAGCCGGCGCTCAACGAAACCATATTCCCCCGCGCCATGGCCGGTGACGGCAAAGAGGTGAACGACGGTTACGTCTACCTCTGGTCCTCCACCCCGGTGCCGGCCAGCAAGGGGGTCGCCTATCTGGATATCACCAGCGGCGCCGTCGGCATGCGGGCCCCCGGCGCCTGGGCCAAGCAGGTGCTGCTGGTGCGCTGATGGAGTCGGGTGGCCAGGGGATCCCGATGAACACAGGATCCCGGCTGGCCACCCGCGTTTTCAGCCCGGCCTGTCGTTCGGCGGATCTGCACCCTGTCAGAAAATAGCCAGAACACGTCATTGTGTGCCGGATCTGCATCATTTTACGCAGTTTTTACGTAGCAGATCGCTGGCATGAAACGGGCAGAGCGGTTAGTCTAGCGGCGTTGAACCAACCCCATGAGGTACAGATGAAAACCGTATTGCGTTTTAGCCTGCTGGGCGCCTTGTTGCTGGGCGGCCATGCCTTCGCCGCCGAACCGAAAAAATTTGATATCAGCATGTTCCCGGCCGCCGAAGTGAACCAGGAACGTGTGGTGATCCGCCTGCCGGAAGTCGAGAACGAAGCCGACATGATGGTCGAGCTGCAGGTCGGCAAGAAAATGATGGTCGATTGCAATGTGCCGCGCTTTGCCGGCAACCTGGAACAGCACAGCGTCAAAGGCTGGGGCTACAACTACCTGATGCTCGGCAAGGTGTCCGATCCCATCAGCACCCTGATGGCTTGCCCGGATGGCCAGAAGAAAGAGGCCTTCGTCCAGATCTACGGTCAGGGCTTCTTCGTGAACTACAACTCCAAGCTGCCGTTCGTGCTCTACGTACCGCAGGAGTATGAAGTGCGCTACCGTCTGTGGCGTGCCGATACCCTGGCTCAGCCAGCCATGATCGAGTGAGTCTCTACCGAGACCAAACCTCCCGCTTTGGTTCATGAATGACATCAAATAGAGCGCCGAATGGCGCTTTATTTGTAACAGATTGTGCTGTTTCCCACCCCGCCAACCTTTACAGAACCTGACATAACTCCGCTTTTTTTCTCACTTTTTTGCCCTTTTCAGCCGACCCGGGCCCATGGATCCGCGGCAAATCACTTTCGATGAAAGAGATTTATCAATATAGTGAAAAAATTGATTTTGCACTCTGCGACGGCCTGATGATACTTGCCCGCAAAGGTCAAACTAACCAGAAAAAGAGCACTATGAGCTTCGAATCAGACAAGCGTTTCAACGACTTCAAACATTTTCCCCGTGGCCTGCGTCGCAGTGGCGAATTCACTGTGGCCGAAGCGGACAGTCTGGAAAAATACGGTACCGCCATGCTGGCGCTCTATCAGGGCAACCTGGCCGCGCGCGATGACGTGGAAAGCGCCTTCATCGAGCAGGTCAAGTCCGGCGCCGCCGGCAACAACCCCCACGCCAAGGTGTGGTTCAAGTATCTGAAGGTGATCGGTCCCAAGCGCGTGCACCGTCTGTGCACCGTCGCTGGCGGTGCCAACGAGGAAGCGAGTGGCGGCGGTTTTGAAGGTGGCAGCGGTAGCGACGAGTCCATCGATTAATGGATACCGAACTGCTTCGGACCTTTATCGAGGTCAGCAAGACCCGGCACTTCGGCCGGGCTGCTGAAAATCTCTACCTGACCCAGTCGGCGGTGAGCTTTCGGATCCGCCAGCTCGAACAGCAACTCGGGGTCAGTCTGTTTGCCCGTCATCGCAACAACATCCGCCTGACCGCCTCCGGTGAGCGTCTGCTGCCCTACGCAGACGCCATCTTACATACCCTGGGCCGCGCCAAGCAGGATGTGGCCCTCTCCCCCGGTTTCAGCCAGCAGCTCGCCATCGGCGCCCCCGCGGTGTTCTGGGAGCTCGACTTCAATGACTGGCTCAACCATGTCTATGCCCTGGCCCCCGGCCTTGCGGTACGGCTCGAGACCGCCTCCCGCGAGCACCTGTGCCGCCAGTTGCTGGAGCGCTCCCTCGACCTCGCCCTGCTCTCCGAGCCGACCAAGATCGACGAGATTGCCCTGCACCCCATCGGTGAGCTGGTGTTCGAGCTGGTGAGCCGGGATGGCGCGGCCAACGCCGACAGCCTGATGCAGATGCCGCACATTCATCTGGATTGGGGCACCAGCTTTGAGCCCCAGCCCAGCCGGCTGCAGAGCCTGCAAAAGACCCCTGTGCTGCACTCGAGCTCCGCCAATATGGCGCTGCAGTTCGTGCTGGCCAACGGCGGTGCGGCCTACCTGCCAAGGCGCATGGTGAGCCCTTTCCTCGAGCAGGGGCGCCTGCACCTGGTGGAAGGCGCCCAGGCCTTGAGCCGTCCTCTCTACCTTGCCTATCTGGAAAAGTCCGATCGGCGGGAGCTGATCGATCAGCTGCTGACCCTGCCGCTGGGCTGGGATGGCGCCGATCTGCGCTTGCCACAGCCGGAATAGAGGCAGCACAACGCGCGCTGGCATGCAAAAGCAAAAGGGGCCTGTCGGCCCCTTTTGCTTTTGGTCATCGTCAGCCGTGATGGCGACGATCGTTGGCCTGGGCCAGCAGGGTGCGGCTCTCGCGCAGGAACTCGTCCGCCCGCTCGCCAAAGAAGCCCGAAACCTGGCTGAAGGCCTCGATGAAGCCCTCCCTGTCTCCCCGCTCCAGCAGCCCCAGCGCCTCACCGAAGTTCTGGTAGTAGCGGCGGATCATCGCCAGATTCTGCGGCGACGACAAGATGATGTCGGCGTAGAGGTGGGGATCCTGGGCGAACAGCCGTCCCACCATGGCCAGCTCCAGCCGGTAGATGGGGGAGCTCAACGCCAGCAGGCGGTCGAGGTTGGCCTGCTCACGGGAAAGGTGCCAGCCGTAAGCGAAGGTGGCAAAGTGGCGCAGCGCCTGGATAAAGGTCATCGCCTCGTCGTGGGCCCTGGCCTCCACCTGCTGCAAACGCGCGCCCCAGATGGTCATCTGCTCCAGCAGCCACTGGCTGGCATCGTTGTCGCGCCCCTGACAGCAGACGATCACCTGCTTGGCGAGGCTCGCCACGTCCGGCCCGAACATGGGATGCAGCCCCAGCACCGGCCCCTTGTGCACCGCCAGCATATGCTCGAGCGGTTCGCCCTTGACGCTGGTCACATCCACCAGCAGACAGTCCGCCGGCAGGTTGCCGAGCCGGTCGATCACCTGGCAAGTGACGTCGATGGGCACCGCCACCATCACCAACCCGGCGCCCTGCAGGATCTCGTCGGCGCGCGGCCAGTCGGCCTGACCCAGGGTCTCGACCCGGTAGCCCGAGAGGCTGAACAGGTTGCCGAACAGGCGGCCGAGCTGCCCCTGACCACCGATGATCACCACCTTGCCAAGGTCAGGCTTCATGCACTTGAAGTGGTGCTCCTTGTCGCTGGCGGACTCCAGGATATAGGACTCGCGCATCACCCGACGCAGCACGTCCTCGATGAGATCACCCGGCACTCCCAGAGCCTCGGCCTCGGCGCGGCGGCGGGCCAGCATGCTCGCCTCCCGATCCGGTGCATAGATGGGCAGGCCGTGCCGGCTCTTCACTTCCCCCACTTCCCCCACCAGGGCGAGACGAGCGGCCAGCAGATCAATCAGCTGCTTGTCCACCGCATCGATTTTGTCCCTGAGGGCATTCAACTCTTCAGCCATATCCGGTCCCTGCGGCGCCGCCCGCAGCGACGCCCTGTGATTCAAGAGGCAACGAGGTGCCACCGCCTCGGCCGGTGACACCTCGATTGTTCAGTCAATGATGACAAGATACCACGGCTTATGCCTTGGTTCTGGCCAAAAGTGGCGCCGCCAGCTGGCTGTGGCAACGGGCCAGCAGCGCGTCCGTGGTCTCCCAGTCGATGCAGGCATCGGTGATGGAGACGCCGTAGCGCATCTCGCACTTGGGCTGCTCGCTGGACTGGTTGCCCTCGAACAGGTTGGATTCGAGCATCACCCCTATGATGGAGCGGTTGCCCTCCTCAATCTGATGGATCACGTTGTCAGCCACCTTGGGCTGCAGGCGGTGATCCTTGCTGGAGTTGCCGTGGCTGCAATCCACCACCAGGCCGGGCAGCAGGCCTGCTTTCTCCAGCGCCTCTTCCGCCAGCGACACATTGACCGAATCGTAGTTCGGGTGCTTGCCGCCGCGCAGGATCACGTGACCATCCGGGTTGCCCTGGGTCTGCAGCAGCGCGACCTGGCCCTGCTGGTTGATCCCCATGAAGGCATGAGGGCTGGAGGCGGCCTGCAGTGCATTGATGGCGGTACCCAGGTTGCCGTCGGTGCCATTCTTGAAGCCGACCGGCATGGAGAGGCCGGACGCCATCTCCCTGTGGGTCTGGGATTCTGTGGTGCGGGCACCGATGGCCGACCAGGAGAAGAGCTCCGCCAGGTATTGCGGGCTGATAGGGTCGAGCGCCTCGGTGGCCAGCGGCAACTCCAGCTCGGCCAGCCAGCAGAGCAGCTCGCGGGCCCGGTGCAGCCCCAGCTCCACGTCGAAGGTGCCATCCAGGTTCGGGTCGTTGATAAAGCCCTTCCAGCCGACCGTGGTGCGTGGCTTCTCAAAGTAGACCCGCATGACAATGTAGAGAGTGTCCTGATAGGCGTCATGCAGCGCTTTGAGTCTGGTTGCGTACTCTTTGGCGGCGTCCATGTCGTGGATGGAGCAGGGACCACAGATCACCAGCAGACGGTGATCACGACGGTGGATGATGTCGGCGATGGTATTGCGGGCCCCTTGCACGAATGCCAGCGCGCGATCGGAGATGGGCAGTTTCTCCTTGAGCTGGGCAGGCGTGATCATCACTTGTTCGGACTGGATATGGATGTTGTTCAGGGGGTCTCTTTGCATTTTCTCATTCTCTCTACTGTTTCAAGCCAACTGCGCCGACCGTTCAATTTTGTTTACACAAGTCAGCTCTTTGTTACGCAACCGCCCCCACCTTACCAATTAAAAACAAACAATCAAGTGAAACTAGCGGACTTATTCGCTGACAGATGGATAAATGACCACAAAAGAGACCCTTTCGACCAGAAAGTAGTGCTATCTACATGCTTAAAACACCAAAATCGTAAACTTAAAGTTACGCCCTTGCTGATTTCCCTTGCCAGCAGACATAAAAAAGCGGGGCACCTGGCCCCGCTTGCATTCCCGTGTTGCTCTTCTTTTACTATTTGCCGTGCGCCTTGATCACCTCGACCGCCTTGTCGGGGAAGTCGCTGAACACGCCATCCACATCGGCCTGATAGAGGAAGATGTTCAGCAGATCGGTGAAGTCTTTCGCGTAGGCCGGGATCTGGCCCTCATCCTGACGGAAAGTATAAGGATGCACCTTGAGGCCGGCCGCATGGGCCTCTTTCACCATGCCGGTGAAGGTCGGCTTGCCCAGAGTACCCGGCTCCGGCACTATCATCGGCTTCCAGGGGCCGATCCCTTCGGCGTAAGCGGCGATCTCCTTCATGGCGCCCGGCTTGAACATCCAGTCATAGTTGTAGGGGGTCGCCTTGCCCTTGCTGTCGTAGACCATGGTCTCGTTCCAGTCGGTCTCGGCCATCAGCTGCACCAGCTTCAAGTCCATCCCCATGGCAGGCATCAGCTCGCTGTTGATGCGCTTGAGCTCGTTGGTATCGAAACACTGCAGATAGACCTTGTCGTTCTTGCTGGTGTAGCCGTACTCCTTCAGCACCTTGAGCACCGCCTTGGAGATGTCCTTGCCTTCGTGGCGGAACAGCCAGGGGGCTTTTATCTCCGGGTAGATGCCGATGTTCTTGCCGGTGCTCTTGTTGAGCCCCTGGATCATCTCGATCTCTTCCTGGAAGGTGTGGATCTTGAAGCTGGACTTCCATAGCGGGAAGCGGGCCGGATAGACGGGCACCTGCTTGCCGTCCACCAGCTGGAACGGCTCGGTCATGCGCAGGGAGCGCACCTCGTCCAGGGTGAAATCCACCACATAGTAGCGACCATCCGGGCGGGCCCGGCCGGGGAAACGCTCGGCCACGTCCGTGATGCCATCGAGGAAGTGATCGTGCATCACCACCAACTGGTCATCCTTGGTCATCACCAGATCCTGCTCCAGATAGTCGGCCCCCATGCCGTAGGCCAGGGCCTTGGATTCCAGGGTGTGTTCGGGCAGGTAGCCGGAGGCACCCCGGTGGGCGATCACGATTTTGCCTTCATCGGCGGCCAGCGCGGGCAATGCCAGGGCAGCCCCCAGACCAAGGGCAATCAGGGAGCGAGTATGTTTTTTCATGCGCGGTGCTCTTTGTTATTGTTTATGGGATGTAGGTTATTGTTATAACAGAGGTTTATTGCAGTTTTACGGCGGGCGGCCGAGGCCGCCCGCAGGGGGTCAGCTTGCTTTTGGCAGGGCGTGATGGTGTTCGCTCAGCCAGGCAGCCAGTTGTTGCTGCTCGGCGTCGGAGAGGCGCAGCCCCAGCTTGCTGCGGCGCCACAGGATGTCTTCCAGGGTGCAGGCCCATTCCCGCTCGATAAGGTAGCGCACCTCGGCTTCGTACAGACCGGCACCAAAGTGCTGACCACGGGGCTCCTTGAGCCAGAGGCGGGCATGGGCACCATAGGCCTCGGCAATGCGCAGGGCGCTGCGATCATCGAGCCAGTCGAACTCCAGCGCAAAGGCGCGCGCCAGTTCGCGCACCGAGCAGTCGAACTCGCCTCCGGGCAAGCGGCTGCTGGCGGTCCAGTCATCCCCCATCTGGCTGAACCAGGGCTTGAGCTTGTTGCAGGCAGCCTGAGCCAGCTTGCGGTAGGTGGTGAGCTTGCCGCCGAACACCGACAAGAGCGGCGCGCCATCGGATTCGCCACTGAGCTCCAGCGTGTAGTCGCGGGTCACCGCCTGCGGCGAGTCAGACTCGTCGTCGCACAGGGGGCGCACACCGGCGTAGGTCCAGATCACGTCTTTGGGGGCGATCTGACGGGTGAAGTGGGCGTTGACCACCTTGCACAGGTAGTTGATCTCGGCGTCGCTGATCTTGGCTTCGCGCGGGCTGCCCTTGTGCTCCACGTCCGTGGTGCCGATGAGGGAGTAGTCCTGCTGATAAGGGATGACGAAGACGATGCGGTTGTCCTCGTTTTGCAGGATGTAAGCCTCTTCGCGCTCGTGGATGCGCGGCACTATCATGTGGCTACCCTTGATGAGGCGAATGCCGCGCGGGGATTTCTCGTGCAGGCTCTCGTCATAGAAGGTCTTGACCCAGGGGCCGGCTGCATTGACCAGGCCGCGGCAGGTGACGTTGAACTGCTCGCCCCCTTCCCGCTCCAGAGTCAGGGTCCAGTGTTTGGAGCCGCGCACCGCCTTGACGCAGCGGGTGCGGGTCTGCACGTCGGCACCCTTGTCGCGCGCCATCATGGCGTTGAGCACCACCAGCCGGGCGTCGTCGACCCAGGCGTCCGAGTACTCGAATCCCTTGCTGATGCCGGCGGTGAGACCGTCCTGCGGCAGGAAGCGCACGCCGCAGCTGCCCTTGAGCTTGTCGCGCTTGGCCAGGTTGTCATAGAGGAAGAGGCCGGCGCGGATCATCCAGGCCGGGCGCAGGTGCGGGCGATGGGGCAAGCGAAAACGCATGGGGCGAGCGATGTGAGGGGCCATGCCGAGCAGCACTTCCCGCTCCGCCAGCGCCTCTTTCACCAGCCGGAATTCGTAGTGTTCGAGATAGCGCAGGCCGCCGTGGATCAGCTTGCTGGAGTTGGAAGAGGTGGCAGAGGCGAGATCGCGCGCCTCGAACAGGGCAACCTTCAGACCCCGCCCTGCCGCATCAGCCGCAATGCCTACCCCGTTGATGCCGCCGCCGACGACGACCAGATCATAATGTTCGCTCATGTTCACCTACTTTCTTATTTTGATCTTGCGAAACCGTCGCAATGTTTGATTTCGCTCATATTAGAGCATGAAAAAATGATAAACGAACATTTTATGGAGAAAATGTGATCGCGATTGTTTTGGCAATGCTAAAAATGCTGCCGGTCGGTGATAAAGCGGCAGGGCATGGGGAAAACGGGGGCGAGGCTGTGAGCGAGTTCGCGCTTTTTGGGGTGATCAGCGCAGCATCGGCAGTGGAATGAGGGCAAGCAGAAAGGCGGGAGGCTGAAAACGAAGCGGCCGCCCGATGGCGGCCTGATGCAGGAGCGGATTAACGGCGACTCAGCAGATGTGACACTCGATCTGATGCTGGGACATCAGCCGCATCAGCTTCTCCGGCGGCTCCTGATCGGTGAACAGGGCGTGGATCTGGCTGAGGTTGCCGAGGTTGACCATGGCGTTGCGACCGAACTTGGTGTGGTCGGCGGCCAGGAATACCTGGCGGGAGTGGGCGATGATGGCCTGGGCGATCTTCACCTCGTGGTAGTCAAAATCGAGCAGTGAGCCGTCGCTGTCGATGCCAGAGATGCCGATGACGCCGTAGTCCATCCGAAACTGGCCGATGAAGTCGCGGGTCGCCTCCCCCACGATGCCGCCGTCCCGGTTGCGGATTTCGCCGCCGGCGATGATGACGGTGAAGTCATCCTTGGCGGTGAGGATGCTGGCCACGTTGAGGTTGTTGGTGACCACGCGCAGCTCGCGGTGATCGAGCAGGGCGCGGGCGATGGCTTCGGTGGTGGTGCCGATGTCGATGAACAGCGACGAGCCGTCGGGGATGTTGGCGGCCACTTCCCGGGCGATGCGCTCTTTCTCCTTGAGCTGCATCACCTTGCGGGCGCTGTAGGCGGTGTTGACGGTACTCGAATGCAGGGAGGCCCCGCCATGGTGGCGCCGGATCTTGTTCTGCTCGGCAAGATCGTTGAGATCCCGGCGAATGGTCTGGGGGCTGACGTCAAAATGGGTCACCAGATCCTCGGTCGAGACAAAGCCCTGCCGCGTCAGGACGTCCAGGATCTCCAGATGTCGTTGGGTTTGCTTCACGCTTGAACTCCGATGATGAGACGAAAAAAGGCCCCGGCAGATGCGGGGCCTTGGGCAGTTTACCTGATCCCTTTTCCAATCGATAAGGGCAGGATCACGTTTTATGCCTTATGAACAGCAGCCTTGGCGGCAATCGACTCGTTCTCGTGCTTGAGGGTCATCGCCAGCAGCACGATGGAGAGCAAGCAGGAGGCAGTCAGCACCATGAAGCCACCGTCCCAGCCGAAGTGGTCAACGGTGTAACCCAGCATGGCGTTGGCCGCGACCGCGCCACCCAGGTAACCGAACAGACCGGTGAAGCCCGCCGCGGTACCGGCCGCCTTCTTCGGCGCCAGCTCCAGAGCATAGAGGCCGATCAGCATGACGGGACCGTAGATGAGGAAGCCGATGGCCACCAGAGCCATCATGTCGATAGTCGGGTTGCCGGCCGGGTTGAACCAGTAAACCAGCACGGAAATGGTCACCAGCACCATGAACAGGATACCGGCCGGGGCGCGGCGGCCCTGGAACATCTTGTCGGAGATCCAGCCGCACAGCAGGGTGCCCGGAATACCGGCCCACTCATAGAGGAAGTAGGCCCAGGAGGACTTGTCGACGCTGAAGTCCTTGGCCTCTTTCAGGTAGGTCGGCGCCCAGTCCAGCACACCGTAGCGAATGAGGTAGACGAAGGCGTTGGCGATCGCGATGTACCACAGCAGCTTGTTGTGCAACACGTACTTCATGAAGATTTCCTTGGCGGAAAACTCCTGCTCGTGGCTCTCGTTGTAATCCTTCGGATAGTCGTTCTTGAACTCTTCGATGGGCGGCAGGCCCACGGATTGCGGGGTATCGCGCATCACGAAGAAGGCGATCACCGCGATGGCGGCAGCCGCGGCGGCCGGCACGTAGAAGGCACTGCGCCAGTCGTTGAACCAGCCCATCCCCAGAATGAACAGCGGGCCTATCATGCCGCCACCCACGTTGTGGGCCACGTTCCAGACCGAGACGATTTCGCCCCGCTCTTTTTGCGACCACCAGTGCACCATGGTGCGACCGCAGGGCGGCCAGCCCATTCCCTGTGCCCAGCCGTTCAGGAACAGCAGCACGAACATGATGGCGATGCTGGAGGTGGCCCAGTGCATGGTCCCCATCATGAACATGATACCGGCCGACAGCAGCAGACCGGCGGAGAGGAAGTAACGGGCGTTGGAGCGGTCCGACACGTTCCCCATCAGGAACTTGGAGAGACCGTAGGCGATGGAAACGCCGGACAGGGCCAGGCCCAGATCACCGCGGGAGAAGCCCTGCTCGATGAGATAAGGCATCGCCAGACTGAAGTTTTTCCGTACCAGGTAGTAACCGGCATAACCGAAGAAGATCCCGAAGAACACCTGCCAACGCATGCGTTTGTAGAAGGGGTCGACCTTGTCGGCCGGGAGCCTGTCTATGTGTGGTGCAGGCCTGAAGAGACTAAGCATGTTCTGCTTCCTTATTGTTGTTGTGGGCGGTTGAGGGTGCCCTGTCCATGCTGACCAATCAGAGGAGTCCCGATTCGAAAGCGAGCCTATTGTGCTCATATGTGAACATTTAATCTGTGATGTAGTCGGAAATATTGCAGTTTTATTACAAAAGAAAGTGTCAGATGAGTAATCACTCATCAGCCGCAATCCCTTGTGTAGCAAGGCCTTTGGATACCCACTAAGTGGTATAATCACGGTATCAACTTGCTTTCCGTCACATTTTCTTAGCAATGAGTGGGATCTTGTCCACATTTCCTGCGGGGAGGGAGTGGTGAATGGTCGATTTCGGTTTATTTTCTCTCTCGTCCGAGAACGAGCGCAAACGAGCATAACGTTTGCGTCAGCTCAAAAAACAAGAAGAAACGTTTTCGGGCGCAACAATGGGAATGAAAAACAACAAAACGGAACATCAAACCTACTCTGGGTGGATATAAGGAATAACGGTATGAGCATACAAAGACCCAATACCCTGCTTGGCGAGTGCATCGCCGAGTTTATCGGAACCGGCCTGCTGATCTTCTTCGGCGTCGGTTGCGTGGCCGCACTGGTGCTAGCCGGTGCCAACTTCGGGCAATGGGAAATCTCCATTACCTGGGGTCTGGGCGTCGCCATCGCCATCTATGTGACCGGCGGCATCTCAGGTGCCCACCTCAACCCTGCGGTCACCCTGGCGCTAATGACCTTCTGCGGTTTCGACAAGCGCAAGGTGGTGCCCTACATCATCGCCCAGGTGGCTGGCGCCTTCTGCTTCGCGGCGCTGGTCTACTTCCTCTATGGTAACCTTTTCAGCCAGTGGGAAGTGACCCACAACGTGGTGCGTGGCAGCGTCGAGAGCCTCGGCACCGCCGGCATCTTCTCTACCTACCCGAATGCCCTGCTCTCCAACATGCAGGCCTTCACCGTCGAGCTGGTGATCACCGCCGTGCTGATGCTGGGCATCATGGCACTGGGTGACAACAACAACGGCGCCCCCAAAGGCTTCGCCGCCGCCCTGCTGATCGGTATCCTGATCGCGGTGATCGGCGCCTCCCTTGGCCCGTTAACCGGTTTTGCCATGAACCCGGCTCGTGACTTCGGCCCCAAACTGTTCGCCTTCCTGGCCGGCTGGGGTGACGTGGCCCTGACCGGTGGTCGTGACAACCCCTACTTCTGGGTCCCCATCCTCGGCCCCATCGTCGGCGCCCAGATTGGTACCGCCCTCTATGTGAAAGTGTTGGCTCCCTGTGTGCCGGGCAACCGTGTTGCCGCCACCGAGCAAGCTGCCCAAACCGCTAAAGAAGAGGCCGCCGCCTAAGAGCGGCCCTCCCCAACGTGTAAAAACGTGGAAAATAAAAACGTGGAGAACATCATGTCTGCTGAAAAGAAATATGTCGTCGCTCTGGACCAGGGTACCACCTCCTCCCGCGCCATCGTGTTTGACCAGGACGCCAACATAGTCGGTACCTCCCAGCGCGAATTCACCCAGCACTACCCGAAAGCGGGCTGGGTGGAGCACGACCCGATGGAGATCTGGGCGACCCAGTCCTCCGTCTTCACCGAAGTGCTGGCCAAGACTGGCCTGCGCAGCGAAGAGATCGCCGCCATCGGCATCACCAACCAGCGTGAAACCACAGTGGTATGGGAAAAGGCCACCGGCAAACCCATCTACAACGCCATCGTCTGGCAGTGCCGCCGTACCGCGGCCATCTGTGAAGAGCTGAAAGCCCGCGGCCTGGAAGAGTACGTGCGTGAAAACACCGGTCTGGTGCTGGACGCCTACTTCTCCGGCACCAAGGTGAAGTGGATCCTCGACAACGTCGAAGGGGCCCGCGAGAAGGCGATGAACGGCGAGCTGCTGTTCGGCACCATCGATACCTGGCTGGTGTGGAAGATGACCAATGGCGAAGTGCACGTCACCGACCCGACCAACGCCTCCCGTACCATGCTCTACAACATCCGCGACCTGAAGTGGGATCAGCGCATGCTGGACGAGCTGGGCATCCCTGCCTCCATGCTGCCGGAAGTGAAACCCTCTTCCGAGGTGTATGGCTACACCACCCGTGGCGGCGGCTCCCGTATCCCCATCGCCGGTATCGCCGGTGACCAGCAGTCTGCCCTGTTCGGCCAGCTCTGCTTCGAAAAAGGGATGGCCAAGAACACCTACGGCACCGGCTGCTTCATGCTGATGAACACAGGTACCGAGCCGGTTCGCTCCAGCAACGGCCTGCTGACCACGGTCGCCATCGGCCCGAAAGGGGAAGTGAACTACGCGCTGGAAGGTGCGGTGTTTATGGGCGGCGCCACCATCCAGTGGCTGCGTGACGAGCTGAAGATCATTCACGATGCTCGCGACACCGACTACTTTGCCTCCAAGGTGGGCGACACCAACGGCGTCTACCTGGTACCGGCCTTCGTCGGTCTGGGCGCCCCCTACTGGGATCCGTATGCTCGCGGCACCATGGTCGGCCTGACCCGCGGCGCCAACCGCAACCACATCATCCGTGCCGCGCTGGAATCCATCGCCTATCAGAGCCGCGATGTGCTGGACGCCATGCAGCAGGACTCCGGCATCAAGCTGGCCGCCCTGAAGGTGGACGGTGGCGCGGTTGCCAACGACTTCCTGATGCAGTTCCAGGCCGACATGATGCACACCCCGGTAGTGCGTCCGACCCGGATCGAGACCACCGCCATGGGTGCCGCCTTCCTGGCTGGTCTGGCCGTCGGCTTCTGGAAGAGCTCGGAAGAGCTGGAAGACAAGTTCAGCGTGGACCGCGAGTTCATCCCGCAGATGGACCGCGATGATCGCGCCAAGCGCTACAACGGCTGGAAGAAGGCGGTGGAGCGTTCACGCCGCTGGGCCGAAGAGGAGTGATCGGGCAACCGATATCCTTGAAATAAAAACTGAAGGGGCCGACAGCAATGTCGGCCTCTTGTTTTATGGCCTGCCGGTCCCCTGCCAGCCGCCCCTGCCTTGATGACGATTTCATGTCAGCCATTCTCAATTGAGCTATCTATCTATAATCATCTCTTGGGTCGCATATGCGACCTTATTTAATACAGGAGAGCGTTATGGAGCGGGCGATACACCTTGTTAGATTGCAATCACTCTGGTCGGGGCTCGGGATCCGCAGCCGGATCCTGCTCGGAGTAGCCATCCTGATGATCATTGCCATCAGCTGCATCACCCTGATCCTGGAGCAGATCTCCCACGACCAGGCACAGCAGCGGGTGGAACGCTATGAATTGCCAAGCAGCGTGGAGCGCATCGCCAACCAGCTGACCGCCGAACTGACCCAGCACCTGACCGAAGCCGAGGCACTGGCCGGCAACAGCTTTGTCATCGACTGGTTGAGCCAGGAGATGCCCGCCGAGCAGTGGCCGGTCATGGAGCGCTACTTTCTGGCACTGCAGCAACGCATCGGGGGCAATGTGTTTATCGCGCCGCGCCAGAGCGCCACCCTGCTCAACTTCAGCAACGGCACCACGGCCCAGAAGAGACTGAGCGCATCGGATCCCAAAGACGAGTGGTTTTACGGCTTTCTGAAACGGGGCAAGCCCTACGAGCTGAACCTCGACATCTCCGACTTTGACAAGCGTGCCTCCCTCTATATCAATACCGCCGTCACGGCAGGGGGCAAGACTCTGGCGGTGGCCGGCACCTCCATCGACATGAGCGCACTGCGCAAACTCATCAGCAGCTACCGGATAGGCAAGAGCGGGCAGGTCTATCTGGCCGACATGGAGGGTCATATCGAGATCCACCCAGAGCAGGAGCTCAAAGAGGCTGCCCACCATCAGAGCGCCTTCCTCGACACCGTCAGGACGCTGATCCCGGCAGCCAGAGAACAGGTCGCGGTCCAGGCGCTGACGCTTGGGAAAGAGACCTATCTGATCGCCGTGCGCTACATTCCGGCACTCAATCGCCTGCTGATAGGCGAGATCAATGCAGCAGAACTGGAGGAGGGACGCAGCGAATCCCGCCGGCTTATCATCATGGTGTCGCTGGCTATCGGCGGGCTCGCCATGCTGGCCTCCGCCTGGCTCGCCCACTCCATCAGCCGCCCCATTCGCCAGGCCGCCGACGGCATGCACCACATCACCGCCGATCGGGATCTGGCGACCCGCCTCGACTTCTCGGATCAGTCGGAGCTGGGCCAGATGGCGCAGAGCTTCAACCGCTTGATCCAGAGCCTGAACCAGAGTTTCTCCCGCTTCCAGCAGTCAGGCAGCGCCCTCTCGGCCCAGTCCTCCCAATCCCTGCATCAGGCGCAGGCCCTGGCAGGAGAGGCCTGCCAGCAGGCTCAGAGCATCCAGGAGCTGAGCAGCGTGGTCGCCCTCATCGGCGACAATGCCGAGCAGATTGCCGGTCGCTCGGAGGGGGTCAACGAGGTGACCCACCGCATCGCCGATCACATGCTCGCCATCGAGCGGGACGTCAGTCAGAGCGCCCAGCAGCTCGACACCCTGCGCAGCAGCATCGGCAGCTCCTCCGCCTTGCTCGAAGAGGTGGTCAAGGACAGCAACAACATCACCCAGATCATGAACCTCATCCGTGACGTCTCGAACCAGACCAACCTGCTGGCGCTCAACGCCGCCATCGAGGCGGCGCGGGCGGGCGAGATGGGGCGCGGCTTTGCCGTAGTGGCCGACGAGGTGCGCCAGCTGGCGGTGCGCACCCAGACCGCCACCAAGGATGTGCAGGATCTCATCCTGCGCCTGCAGGAGGGTACCCGCCAGGCCAGCGGCTCCATGGCTGACTCCCGCACCCTGAGTGAAGAGAGCCATGACCGCATGCATCAGGCCAGGGCGGTGTTGATGGATGCCAGCCGCCAGATCAAGCAGACCGCCCTCGAGATAAACGAGATCAGTGCGCTGGCCCAGGCGCAGGATCAGCAGATGGGACAAGCCAGAGCGGCGCTGGACGAGCTGGCCATGGTGGCCGAGCACCAGCGCGAACATGCAGAGGAGAGCAATGCCGCCAGTCGCGAGCTGTTCGAACTGGCCAAGGCGATAGACGAGCAGATCCGCCAATACCGGATCGGCTGAACCGCCTTAGCTCAAACAAGACGCCACCCTGGGGTGGCGTTTTCATTTTGCGAACGATTTTGCATCACTCCCGAAACGGGAATGGCATGCACATACACAACTGATTGATAAGTAACACGAAAAACTTTGGAACGGCCATTGCTAGTCATCGTTGAGTCATATCAGACGCAACCCAGGGACATCGCCATGAAGCCGACCACCACTCACACCCCCACCGCCCAAACCTGTGTCACCCACAAGGCGGCGCTGACCCCCCGTGAAGGCACCTTGCTGATGATGGTTGCCCAGTTGCTGGTGCTCACCTGCATCGTCCTGGCCGCCACCCTGGCTGAGCTCCCCTGGTATGGGACGTTGCTGCTGGCCGTGCCGCCTGCCATGGGTGGCGCTCTGCTCAGCCGGGTATGGGGCAGATTGCCCCGCTAAGCCCTCCCCACCTTCCCAGGCAGACGGCCGCCCCTTGAGGCGGCCGTCTGCTTATTCGCTGAAGCCCCTACCCCCTTCACCCGGCCGCGGGATCACAGGGCATGACAGCCCAGCTGCTCTTTGAGGAAATCGAGCCAGACCCGCAGCCGGATGTCGCGCTGGGCATCGGAGTAGAAGACCGCATTGATGGGGCGCGAGGCGCCGCTGTTGCTGCGGGCCAGCACCTCCACCAGGGCCCCGCTCGTCCGATCCGGCCCGGTCATGAAATCCGACAGACAGACGATCCCCTGCCCCCGCAGCGCCAGCTGGCGCAGGGTTTCACCGCTGCTGGCGCGCAGGGTCGGGGTGATGGGAAAGCGATCCCCCTGCTCCTGGCTCAGAAGCGGCCAGTGGTTGAGGTGATCGGGGTGCAAAAAGCCGAGCAGCTCGTGCCCGCTCAGCAGATCCGCCGGCTGGCGCGGTGTGCCGTGCTCGCGCAAATAGTCGGGGGAGGCCAGCAGCCGCAGCCGCGAGCGGCCCAGCGGCAGCGCCCGCAGGGAAGAATCTGTCAGTTCGCCGATGCGAATGGCCATGTCCACCCGCCGCTCCATCAGGTTGATAAAGCCCTCGGAGCTGTGCAGTTGCAGCTCGATGGCGGGATAACGGCGGCGAAACTCGCCGATGATGGGCACCAGCCGGTGCAGGATGAAAGGAGTGGCGGCATCGACCCGCAATACCCCCTCCGGCTGCTCGCGGCGCATCAGCAGCAGCCCCTCCGCCTCGCTCATCTCGGTCAGGATCTTCACCGCCCGCTGATAGAACCAGCCCCCCTCCTCGGTCAGGCTGACCCGCCTGGTGGTGCGATTGAGCAGCACGGTGGCGAGCTTCTCCTCGAGCCGCTTGATGCCGCGGCTCACCACCGAATTGTCCATGCCGAGGTTCTCCGCCGCCTGGCGAAAGCTGCCCGCCTCCACCACCGCCACAAACAGGGTCAGTTCATCAGAATGGGTCTTCATTGCTGCAATCCCGACAAGAGTAATGGGCCTTTATAGGCGCAATGTCCTTGGGTTGGCAAGTGAGGCGTCGCTTCGTATCGTGACATACCGCCTGTTTTATCTCCGTCCTTGTCAGTACAATGCCGTCAACTGGCATCGTATGGCGCCACGCTATTACAAGGACGACCTATGATATTCGACAACAGGCTGGCCGCCGCCCACCGGGAGCTGGCAGAGAAAGGCGTGCAGACGCTCAACTACAACCCGCCGATCACCTGGCTGCTGCGAAAGGCGGGGTTCACCATCAGGCCGCCCCACTACGAACGCTTTCTGGTCAATGTCCTTGCTCTGGGGATCCCCACTGGCGCTATCTGGGGGGTGTTGATGTGGTTCTTCGGCTGGCAACATGAGGTGAGCCCGGCATTTGCCCTGCGCCAGAGCCTGCTGTTTGGCATAGGGGTCGGTCTGCTGATGGCAACCTGGCTCTGGTTTCGGCGCAAGCAGCTCAAGCTGACCCCTTGGGACGCCTTGCCCCACTCCACGATCCGCACGCAAAAACGCTGGCAACCGAAATAATCACCGACAAGGAGATCCTCATGACCAGGGCCCATGAAAAACTGAACTATGTGGAGTTTGCGGCCAGGGATCTTGCCGCCACCAAAGCCTTCTTTCAGGCCGCTTTCGGCTGGCAATTTGCCGATTATGGCCCCGATTACTGCGCCTTCGAGGGAGAAGGGCTGGATGGCGGCTTCTATCGCGCAGATCTCTACAGCCAGAGTGCGCAAGGCGGCGCCCTGCTGGTGTTCTACAGCGCCGATATTGTCGCAACCCAGACCAAGGTGACCAGCGCAGGGGGCACCATAGTTCGGCCCCTGTTCGACTTTCCCGGTGGCCGCCGCTTTCACTTCGTCGAGCCCAGCGGCAATGAATTTGCGGTCTGGTCGGAGCCGGCCAGCGCCTGATGGCAAAAGGGCGCCCTGCTGGTGTTCTATAGCCCCATATTGCTGAGACCCAGAGCAAGGTAGCTAGCGCGGGGGCACCATAGTTAGTGTCCCTGTTCGATTTTCCCGCTGGCTGCAGCTTCCACTTTGTTGAACCCCGAAAAATGAATTTGCAGTCTGGTCTGGGCCAGACTGCATCTAACCCCTATGGGGAAGCAAGTCAGCATTTTTCAGCTGCTTATTCTATGCGATATCATGCTATTATATTTCGGCGCTAGGACTATTACAGGATAACACTGAAAAATGATGTTCCCGACAGAATTTGAGCGTTCTCATGAATTGTGTTTATATATTCACGATGTCATGGTGGAATTTATTAAGTCTGGGGAGATGCATGATGTTTTCAATCAGTCTATAAATATAAATGAAGAAGAAGTTTCTTCTTTAGAAAAGACCGACCAACATATCTTGGATTGGCTTGAAGAAAATAACAGAAGTGAGCAAAGAAATTTAGTAATACGAACTGTTGTGCTGCCAGCAGTCTTATCAGACATGTTACATTGTATTTTTGAATGCCTATCTACATCCAAAAAAGGTAAAATGGCAGTTTCCTTTATGTTGTTGCGAAAACCATTACAGGAAAGCTTATATCTGCTTGAGTCAATGGCGATAGATAAAAATTCATTTGTAGAGCATTTATCTAAAAACCCATTATTTCTCAGACCTAAAAATGGAGGTGGGCCAGTAGGCCATGCTCAACGAATAGACATTGTTTTAGATAAGATGGGGTTAAGGGAAATATTCAGCAGTCAATATATTTCTGAATTACGGTATGACAAAAAGAGCTATGATAGCTTCGATAGAGTTTGTAATCATGCGATGCATCTTTTTACCGAACACTCATCGATAAAAACAGATTTACTGAACATAAATTTTATTTTTTCAGGTGTTGAACAAATTTATAGTCAGCAACGATATTTATACACAAGGCTTCCATATTTACTTTATTATATATATTGCCTTTTTGAATATGTTGCTAGCGATATTGCACCAACGACTTCAGAATATGTTGAAAATATCAACCGTAGAATATCCGCATATTTTCTAATGGCCTACATCGATATGGATAATGAATTTATTACTGATGAGATACATAGACTAGCTAATCTTTTTAGGTATTCATTACAAATAGATCAGACACAATCGTTGAACTCATCCTCAATTATCAAAAGACTGGTTCATATAGCAGAAACAGGGTCACTAATGACAAATTAAGATAATCAGTCATAAAAAATCTCACTACCGCGATTGCTGCTCTCCCTTCAATACTGTTTTGTGGCCAGCGCCCTGTTTCCTGTGATAGACGGCGGGCATACTGACCCTTCGTTTTTGCAAGGAGGTTCAGATGTCATCCCCCGTGATTGTGATTGCCCAGCTTGAAGCCAAACCCGAATTCGCCCCCCAGTTTCGCGCCGCCCTGGATCCCTTGATCGCGGCCACCTTGCAGGAGGCTGGCTGCCTGCGCTACCAGTTGCATCAGGATTTGGACAATCCCCACAGCTGGATGCTCTACGAGGTGTGGGAGAGCGATGCCGCCCTTACCGCCCATCAGGGCCAACCCCATTTCACCGAATTTGTCGCCACGGCCGAACCCTGGTTTGCCGGCAGCACCATTCGCCGCTATCAACCGCTGGACGCCTGATGTGCCGCGCCGCCGAGCGCATTTTTACAACCCATTCGAGGAATAAATGATGAAGATGCCCAACCTGGGTCTTGGTACCTTTCGCCTGACCGGCCAACCCCTGCGCGACTCCCTGCTGCAGGGGCTCGAGCTTGGCTACCGCCATATCGATACCGCCCAGATCTACGCCAACGAGGCCGAAGTGGGCCAGCTGATGCGCGAGAGCGGCGTGCCCCGCCAGGATATCTACCTGACCACCAAGGTGTGGACCAGCGAGTTTGGTCCGGGCAAGGTGATCCCGAGCCTGGAGGTGAGCCTGGAAAAACTGGGCACCGACTATCTGGATCTGGCGCTGATCCACTGGCCCTCCCCCAGGGATGAGGTGCCGATGACGGTCTATCTGGAGCAGCTGGCCGAGGCCAAGGCCCGGGGCCTGACTCGCGAGATCGGGGTCTCCAACTTTACCGTGGCCCAGCTCAAACAGGCCATCGAGATCCTGGGGCCGGGCGCCATCGCCCACCAGCAGGTGGAGATCCACCCGCTGCTGCAAAACCGCAAGGTGGTGGAGTTCTGCAAGGATCACGGCATCGCCATCACCGCCTATATGCCGCTGGCCTATGGCAAGGTGCTCACCGAGCCGCTGCTGATGGAAATTGGCCAGCGCCACGGCGTCTCGGCGGCCCAGGTGTCGCTGGCCTGGCTGATGGCCCAGGGCATGACGGTGATCCCGAGCTCCACCAAGCGGGAGAATCTGGCCGCCAACCTGGCGGCGCTGAAGGTCACCCTCACTGCCGACGAGCTGGCCGCCATCGCCACCCTGGAGCGGGGCGAGCGCTGTGCCAACCCGGACTTTGCGCCAGATTGGGATTAAAGGGAAGTGGAGCCATGGCCTCTCGCTTAGGCGGCGGATAGCGGCAACCCTCACGAGCCTATTGCAGCCACGGACTATCCCCTCTCCCTGTGGGAGAGGGTCAGGGTGAGGGCAAGCTCCTCTTTTTGGGTCATCAGGCCCCCCTCATCCCCAACCCTTCTCCCGCAAGGGGAGAAGGGAGCAAAGAAAACCCGACAACATCGACGAGAACCTGAGCGGGAGGCATCATGCCTCCCGCTTTTTTGTCTCCAACACAGCACCACAGCCGCCCGTGCCGATCTCCCAGCGCCTTCCCTCAACCCTTTACTTATTACCTCTTTCCTCTTTTCTCTTTGTCTGGGCTCGCTATGCACGGATTGCTGCCGTGCGCGTTGTCTCTGCACCCACCTCGTGCGCTACCAGTTGTACTTGCCGCGTTGCCTCAGCCACTCCAGCAACCCCATTTCACGGCGCATTGCTGCTGATTTGGCAAAAGTAATTTGATGTCGCCGTCATTTTTGCCAACAAACGCCCTCGGCATACTGGCGCCACTCTCCCGTCGGGAGTCACCATCCAAGGAGTTGTTATGCCACTGGCGTTGTTTGCCCTCACCTTAAGTGCCTTTGCGATCGGCACCACCGAATTCGTGATCGTGGGGCTTATCCCCACCATCGCAGAACAGCTGAATGTCTCGCTCCCCTCGGCGGGCCTCTTGGTCAGCCTCTATGCCCTTGGGGTGGCCATCGGCGCCCCCGTGCTCACGGCGCTGACCGGCAAGGTACCGCGCAAGTGGCTGCTGGTAGGGCTGATGGCGCTCTTTACCGCCGGCAACCTGTTGGCCTGGCAGGCCCCCGGTTACGAGAGCCTGATCCTGGCCCGCATCCTGACCGGGCTGGCCCACGGGGTCTTCTTCTCGGTAGGCAGCACCATCGCCACCGGCCTAGTGGCCAAAGAGAAAGCGGCCAGCGCCATCGCCATCATGTTCAGCGGCCTCACCATCGCGCTGGTGACCGGCGTCCCGCTCGGCACCTGGATTGGTCAGGTCTTCGGCTGGCGCGACACCTTTCTGGTGGTGAGCCTGCTGGGGCTGGTCGCCATGGTGGGCAGCCTGCTGCTGATCCCCAATAACCTGCCCAAAGGAGCCGCCTCGACTATCCGCGAGCAGCTCTCGGTGCTCACCAAAAAGCCGCTGCTGCTGGTCTACGCCAAGACAGCGCTCGGTTACGGCGGCGCCTTCACCGCCTTTACCTTCCTCGCCCCCATCTTGCAGCAGGTGAGCGGCTTTAGCGCCGGCGCGGTGAGCCTCATTCTGCTGGTGTACGGAGTGTCGGTCGCCGTCGGCAATATCTGGGGCGGCAAGCTGGCCGATCGCATGGGCCCGCTGCCTGCGTTGAAGCTGCTGTTTGCCGGTCTCGCATTGGTGCTGCTGGTGCTCACCTTCACCGCGCCACACCCGGTGCTGGCGGTGCTCACCGTGCTGGTGTGGGGCGCTTTTGCCTTTGGCAACGTACCGGGCCTGCAGGTGCTGGTGGTGAAACAGGCCGAGCAGCACACGCCGAGGGCGGTGGATGTGGCCTCCGGCCTCAATATCGCCGCCTTCAACGTCGGCATCGCGCTGGGCTCCGTGGTCGGCGGCCTGGTGGTGGAGCACCTTGGCCTGATGCACACCCCCTGGATCGGCGCGCTGATCGTGCTGCTGGCCTACGGCCTCACCCATGTCAGCGAGCGGCAAGCCGCCCGGATGGCACAAGCCTGCCCCCAGTACTGAAACCGCAGGCCTTTGCTCTGCAAAATAAAAACGAGCGGCTGATGCCGCTCGTCTCGCTTTCACGCTCTGCTCATTCGTTTTTGTTATGCCGCTTGCGGCCCGGCCTTGCCCGTCACGGCGCGTGCCAGCCAGTAGTCGAGGCTGACGTAGCGCCCGCCGCCGTACACCAGCAGTACCAGCAGCATCACGAAGTAGGTGGCGGCAAACTCCATCCCGTTGTTGAGCATCACCGGATCCCCAAGCTCGGTGATGTAGTTGTAACGACCGGGGAAGTTGGCGGCCAGCCACTCGATAAAGCCGTTGAGGCGCAATGTCGCCTCCATGCTGCCGGTGGCGATGGCATCCCAGCCGTGCTTCCAGTGCACCATGGCGCTCGCCACGCTCATCAGGAAGATGGTCGGAATGGCCATGACTCGGGTAAAGAGACCAAGGGCGATGCAGATGCAGCCCAGCACCTCGGTGCCCGCCGCCAGAAAGGCAAGCAGGGTCGGGAACGGCAGGTTGAGCCCCCCTTCCGAGGCTGGCGCGCCAAACCAGGCGACCGTGCCGGCAAACCCCACCACCTTGGAGTGGGCCCCCACATAGATGACCGGGATGAGGTAGAGGCGAATGGCCAGCAGGGCCAGAAAATCGAGCCGCTTGCACTGGGCCACGGCCCGCTCGTACCAATGGATAAGGGTGTTGTTCATGGGATGTCTCCTTGGAAAGGGGGTACCTGACGTTCAATGGATGGGGGTTCTATGGATGGCGGTTGAGTGACCAGCAGGCCGAGCCGGTGAAAATGGCGGGCCCACCCCAGCAGATCAAAACCGCTGCGATAGGGGTGCACCTGGGCGGCCAACCCGGCCACGCTGACCCCTTGCTGCTGCCCAAGCAGCTGCAGCAGGGCCACATCGAATTCGCGCAGCGCCTGGCTGACCAGCTGATGGGCAGGGCAGCGAAACAGGGCGCAGAGCTGAGGCGCCTGACCGGCTGCCACCACCCGCCCCTGCTGGATCACAAAGGGCAGCGTCAGCAACTGCAGGGTGGGATTGAGCCAGAGCGGGCTGCCCATCTCCACCGCTTCCCCTGCGAGCGGGTGCGGCACCTGCGCCTCGTCAATCTCGACGCACAGGCAGGCCCACTCATACTCCAGCAGCGCCAGCCGCAGCCCGGGCCAGTTGAGCCAACCCTCCCCCTGGCGAAGTTGCACATGGCGCACCAGCTCGGTGGCAATCTGGTGAAAGGCGGGCTCGATCGCGCCATGGTGGGCGACGAAGCCATTCACCAGCGCATCGCGCTCAACCGGCGTCAGGTGGTTCAGAGTGAGCGCGAAGGTACTCTCCAGCACCGCCTCGACATTGGCCCGCACACTGCGCACATAGTGGGGGGCTAGCTCGACTGCCGACTCCCGTATGCAACCGGCCAGCCACTCGGTCTGCTGCCACAGCCGGGGCGGGACCGCTGCGGCAGGCCATGCCGCTTGCTCTCGCCTAGTCATGACACACCTCCCGACCCGCAGGATGCGCCATCACCTCGCAGCAGGCCTGATGGACCCGGGCCAGCTCGGCCTCCAGCACGGGCAAGGGGGGCAGATGATGATCCCGCTCCAGCAGCAGGGGGCGCAGGCCGTGGGTCTGCACCGTATAACGGGCCAGCGCCACCACCTCCTCGCAGACCGGACGACCATGGGTATCCAGCAGGGTGCCGTCCGCCTCTTCCAGATGGCCGGCGATATGGAAGTAGCGGATCGCCTGGCCCGGCAGCCCGGCAATCATCCGCTCGGGGCAGTAGCCGTGGTTGCGGCTGTTCACAAAAACGTTGTTGATGTCGAGCAGCAGCTCGCAACCGCTGCGCGCCACCAGCTCGGTCAGAAACGCCTCCTCCGCCATCTCGTGCTCATAGCCGTGGTAGTAGGAGATGTTCTCCAGCACCAGCGGGCGGGCCAGCGCATCCTGTACCTGCCGGATCCGATCCGCCAGATAAGTGAGGTTCTCCCACTGGCGCGGCACCGGCAGCAGCTCGTAGAGATAGCCCCGGGCATCCCGGGAAAAGCTCAGGTGCTCGCTATAGATCTCGATGGCAAACTCGTCGAGAAAGGCGCGGATCTGGCCGAGCAGGGTCATATTGAGCGGCTGGCAATCGCCGAGGGAGAGGCTGAGCCCGTGGGCCACCAGTGGATAGCGCGCGGCGATCTGCTGCAGTTGCTCCCGCCTGGCGCCGCCAATGGCCATCCAGTTCTCCGGTGCCAGCTCGAGAAAGTCGATGCCGGGGCGGGCAGGCGCCGCACAGAGCTGGGCCAGATGCTCCTGGCGCAGCCCTACGCCACGGCTGCTGGCGCTTATTGGCCGCATACCCCCTCCGTCATCTTGCTCTCCTGGCGCTGGGTCTCGCCGTTGATCCCCTGCTCCGCCAGACCACACTTGCCATCGCGGGCGCGCACCAGCCGACCCTGTGGATCGCTGTCGAGGGCCTGCTTCTCGAAGCGCTTCTCGGTGCCGCACTTGCCGGCCGCACACTTGCCGCCGTGCTGTTCGCTCGGCGCCGCCTTCACCGGCGCCTCGCTCGGGGTGGCCGCCAGCGCAAGCCCAGGGGTCAGCGCGATCAGGCCGGTCATGGCGATGGAGAGGCTCAGTTTGCAGGAGGTTTTGATGCTGCTTGCGTTACTCATGGCTGGACTCCTTGACGGATGAAACGGGGTAACTGGAGAGATCGCGGGCGGCCACCACCTGGCCGTGGAACTGCTGCTTGACGATGGCCATCGCCTCCTTCTTGTGATTGAGACCGACCCCCATCCAGTGGTTCAGCACCAGCAGCTTGGGGTTCACTTCGGCGGCAATCCTGGCGACCACCGAGGGCTTGGCATGGAGCGAGGCGGAGACGGGATCGGCGCCCTCGTGGATGGCGAGCGGCATCACCAGGATGTCGGCCCCCTTGGCAAACGGCACAAAAGCCGGATTGCTGCCGTTCTGATCCGCCGAGATGACGATGGTCCCCTCGGCGCTCTCGATGCGATAGGCCAGACAGGGCACGTCCCCGTGGGGGATGCCGAGCGCCGTGATGGTCAGGCCATCCTGCTGATAGACCTGTTGCGGCCTGGGTGTCTGGTAGGGCACATCGCGCACATTGATGGGGAAGAGACCATCAGTGCCATCCTTGAAGCCGCCGAGGTAGGCATAGGCCCCCTTGCTCGGGTTGAACAGGGCGTCAAAGTAGCCGCTCATGCTGGGGAAGGCCGAGCCGGCTTGCGGCCCCGCCAGATCGAGAGGATCGCTGCGCTTGAAGAAGTAGGCCCCCTTGAGCAGCGCAGGCAGGTCGGTCACATGGTCGGTGTGAAAGTGGGTGATGCCAATGAAGTCGACCTCTTCGAGCTTGGCGCCCGCCTGGCCGAAGCGCAGATAGACGCCGCCACCGGCATCGATCAGGATGCGCGATTTGCCCTTCCACCAGATCACCTCGCTGGAGGAGGCGCGCAGATCGTCGGAGATGGGGCCGCCGCTGCCGAGCACCTGCAGGGTGAATGCCTTGTCCAGTGGCGTCAGTTGTACGGGCTCGGCCCAGGCCGGCGCGGTGGCGAGCGCGCAGCCGATGGCCAGCGTCACCGCTTTGATTGTCTGTTTCATAACGGATTACCTGTCGGTTGGATGACAAGAGAAAGGGGTCGGGGTGAGGCAGTGTCTGCCCTCCCCGACCGAGGGGGATCAGGGTTGAGAGCGGGGCTCATCCCGTTCATCGGCTTCCCAGCGTGCTTCCAGCCAGAGCAGGTTGCACAGGCCCAGCAGCAGGGCGAAACCCAGGCCCAAAATCCAGGTGAAGTACCACATAGCGGCTCCCTTGGGGTCAGTAGAGTTGATGGCTGTCGCGCTTGATGCCGGCACGATCCAGCTTGCCGCGCACCACCCGGTAGACCCAGCCGGTGTAGCCGAGGTTGATGGGCATCAGCACCAGCACGATCCCGAACATGATGGTCAGGGTCTTGAAGCTGGAGGTGCCGTCCCACAGGGTCAGGCTGCTGGCCGGATCCAGCGACGAGGGCAGCACGAAGGGGAACAGGGCGATGGCCACCGAGCAGAGCATGGCGGCGCAGGCCAGGCCGCTGGCCAGCAGTGCCAGCCGACCCTTCTCCTGCCAGGCGGCGATGCCGCTGGCCAGCGGTGCCAGGGCGCCGATGAGGGGCACCAGCCACAGCAGCGGGTAGTCAAAGTAGTTGCCAAGCCAGCCGCAGGCGTGGGGGATCACCCCCTTCATCAACGGGCTGATGGCGGCATTGGGGTCAAAGGGCTGGCCCGCCAGGCCGGTCAGTTGATAACCCGGCAACCCCAACAGATGCCAGCCGGCCAGCAGATAGCAGAGGGTCACCAGCGGTGCCAACAGGATGGCGAGGCCACGGGCCCGCAGTGCAGGGGTCCCCGTTACCTTGGCCTGCAGGAAGCTGGCGCCGTGCAGCAGCAGCAGGCTCACCCCGGTCGCCACCGCGCTGGCAATCCAGCTCCAGTGGAAGTCGAAGGCCCCGTAGTGCAGGCGCAGTGCGCTGTCGAAGCGAAACGGCAGGCCCTGCATCACCAGCGCGATGGCGGCAGAGAGCACCAGGGTCGGCACCAGACCACCGGCCACCAGGGCGCGATCCCACCAGCGGCGCCAGAGGGGATCGGCCAGCTTGCTGCGATAGTCAAACCCCACCGGGCGCAGGAAGAGGCCAAGCAGCAGCACTATCATGGGCACATAGAGCGCCGAGAAGGCGGCGGCATAGACCAGCGGCCAGGCGGCGAACAGGGCGCCGGCACCGGCGATGAGCCACACCTGGTTGCCCTCCCACACCGGCCCCACGCTGTTGATCACCAGTCGGCGGTCTTCATCCTCTTTCGAAACCACCGGCAGCAGCATGGCGATACCGAGGTCGAAGCCATCCATCACGATGAAGCCGACCAGCATGAACAGCACCAGCCCCCACCAGATGAGTTTCAGGGTTTCATAATCCATCAGGCGATCCTCGCAAGTTCGGGTTGTTCACCGCTGTAGCGGCCGGTATGCAGCACGGCGGGCCCCTGGCGGATCACGCGGCGCAGCAGGAACAGCTCCACCACCAGCAGGCAGGAGTAAATGAGACAGATGGAGATCAGGCTGAACCAGAGCTGGCCCGGCTGCAGCAGCGACACCGAGGCCGACACCGGCAGCACGTCGCTGATGGTCCAGGGCTGGCGACCGAACTCGGCCACGAACCAGCCCGCCTCGATGGCAATCCAGGGCAACGGAATGCTCCACAGCAGCGCCTTGAGCAGGCGGGGCGAGGCGAGCAGCCGGTTGCGGCAGAGCTGGACGAAGCCCGCCACGAACAGTCCGAACATCACTACCCCCAACCCGACCATGATCCGAAAGCCCCAGAACAGCGGCGCCACCTGCGGCACCGAGTCTTCCACCGCCCTGGCGATCTCGGCCTCACCGGCCTTGGCGATGTTGCTGGCATAGGGGGTGAGCAACAGCCCGTAGCCGAGATCCTGGCCGTGCTGGTCGAACAGCGCACGGTTCTCGGCCGAGTCGTTGCCGGCGCGGATCTGCTCGAGCGCCCCGGCGGCCACCATACCGCTGCGAATGCGGGTCTCGTGCTGGGCCTTGAGATCCTTGATGCCGGTCACCGCCTCATCGAGGGAGCGGGTGGCGATGATGCCCATCAGATAGGGTATTTTGACCGCAGCGTGAGTGGTCTCGGCCCCCTGATCCGGGAAGCCGAACAGGGTGAAGGCGGCCGGCGCGGGCTCCGTCTCCCACTCCGCCTCGATGGCGGCCAGCTTGACCTTCTGCACCTCGCCGGTGCGATAGCCCGACTCGTCACCCAGCACGATGACCGAGAGGATGGCGGCCAGCCCAAAGCCCGAGGCGATGGCAAAGGAGCGCAGGGCGAAGCGCACCTCCATGCGGCGCAGCAGATACCAGCTGCTCACCCCCATCACGAACAGGGAGGCGGCCACGTAGCCCGCCGCCACCGTGTGCACGAACTTGACCTGGGCCACCGGGTTGAAGATCACCGCGGCCACGTCCACCAGTTCCATGCGCTGGGTCACCAGGTTGAACTCGGCGCCCACCGGGTTCTGCATCCAGCCGTTGCCGATCAGGATCCAGAGCGCGGAGAGGTTGGAACCGAGCGCCACCAGCATGGTCACCAGCAGATGCTGACCGCGGGAGAGCTTGTCCCAGCCGAAAAAGAAGAGCCCCACCAGGGTCGACTCGAGGAAGAAAGCCATCAACCCCTCCACCGCCAGCGGGGTGCCGAAAATGTCCCCCACATACTGGGAGTAGTAGGCCCAGTTGGTGCCGAACTGGAACTCCAGGGTGATGCCTGTGGTCACCCCCATCACGAAGTTGATGCCAAACAGCTTGCCCCAGAAACGGGTGATGTCCTTGTAGATCACCTTGCCGGTCATCACATAGGCCGACTCTGCGATCACCAGGATCCAGGACAGCCCCAGCGTGAGGGGCACAAACAGGAAGTGGAACATGGCCGTGGCGCCAAATTGCAGGCGCGACAGGCTGACCACGTCATCCGGATTGATCATGCGTCACTCTCTTTTGTTGTATTTACCTTGCACGTTTTGTGCGAGACAAGTACACCACGGAGCATGACACCTATAACAGATGCAGTTATATTGAATTACACCTATAACAGTTACTGCATCACATGTCCCTTTACCGTCAACTGGCCGACCGCCTGCAACAGCAGATTGAAGCCGGGGTGTGGCAACCCGGCGAGCGCATCCCCTCCATCCGCCAGAGCTGCAAGACCCATGGCCTGAGCCCCATGACGGTGCTGCAGGCCTATCAGCTGCTGGAGAGCCAGGGGCGGATCCTCGCCCGCCCCCAGTCCGGCTACTACGTCAAGGCGGCGCCTTCCCGCCCTGCCGCCAGCCTGCCCCAGCAGGCGCACTACAGCGGCTCGGTGGACATCAACGATCTGGTGTTCGAGGTGTTGCAGGCGAGCAAGTCACGGGAGCTGGTGCCCCTTGGCATGTCGGTGGCCGACCCCACCCTGTTCCCTCATCCCCAGCTCGGGCGGGCGCTGGCCAGCTGCATGCGCCGGCTCGACCCCTTCAGCACGGTGGCAGACCTGCCCCCCGGCAACGAGGCGCTGCGCCGGGCCATCGCCCAGCGTTACGCCAGCGAGGGGCTGGCGGTGGATCCCCAGCAGATCATCATCACCACCGGCGCCATGGAGGCGCTCTCCCTCAGTCTGCAGGTGCTGACCGAGCCCGGTGACTGGGTGGTGGTGGAGTCCCCCACCTTCTATGGCGCCCTGCAGGCCATCGAGCGGCTCAAGTTGAATGCGGTGGAGATCCCGGTGATCCCGGGGGTAGGCATCGACCTCGCCCTGTTGGAGGAGGCCCTTGCCCAGCGCCCCATCAAGGCGTGCTGGCTGATGGGCAATGTTCAGCACCCGCTGGGTCACACCATGCCGGATGAGCACAAGCAGGCGCTGATGGCGCTGCTCAACCGACGCGGGGTGGCGTTGGTGGAGGATGACGTCTATGCCGAGGTCTATTTTGGCCGTGAGCGGCCAAGGCCCATCAAATACTGGGATACCCGGGGCGAGAGCCTGCTGTGCAGCTCCTTCTCAAAGTGCCTAGCACCGGGCTTTCGGGTCGGCTGGGTGGTGGCGGGTCGCCACGCCGAGCGGGTGCAGCGGCTGCAGCTGATGTCGACCCTCTCCACCAATGTGCCCAGCCAGCTGGCGCTGGCCGAGATGCTGCGCCAGGGCGGGGTGGATGCCCACTTTCGCCGGCTGCGCCACACCCTGGCCCAGCGCCAGCAGCAGATGCGGGCCGCCCTGCTGCGCCTGCTGCCGGGGGAAGTGAGCATCTCCTCCCCCGATGGCGGCTATTTTCTCTGGCTCGAGTTTGACCCGCGCCTCGACAGCCGAGCCCTGCACGCCCGGGCGCTGGCCAGCGGTTTCTCGCTGGCCCCCGGCGCCCTCTTCTCCAGCAAGGGACTGCACAACCACTGCCTGCGACTCAACAGCTCCCATCCCTGGAGCGAGCAGTTGGAGGCGGCCCTCACCCGGTTGGCCGAACTTATCCACCAACAGCTGGACACTACTCCCGTCAAAGACCAAAAGGCCCCATGACGGGGCCTTTTTCTTGCGAAATTATCCGGTTGAAACGGGTTTATCTGACCATGGTCTGTGACAGCATCTTGAACCCCAACCTCTCGTAGAGCGCCTTGGCGCGCTCGTTGAATGCCATCACCTCCAGCCGCAACTGGCTGGCGCCCTGCGCCTTGCCCCACTCATCGCAATGGGCGATCAGCGCCTTGCCGATCCCCCGGGAGCGCTGCCCCTCATCGACCACCAGGGTGCCGATACGGCAGATGGGCTCCTTGCTCAGAAACGGGATGGTCTCGTTGATATCGATGCGGGCGGTCAGAAAGCCCGCCACGGCCCCCTCCTGCTCGGCCACGCAAAACAGGCGCCCTTCGGCGGCGATGGCTGCCAGCAGAAAGGCCCGCTCCTCGGGGGATGGCGGGCAGAATACCTGCGGCGCCTGCGCGAAGTGGATCTCCCCTATCTGCCGGTTCAGCTCGAGGATGGCGTCTATGTCCTGCTCACGTGCCTTGCGTATTTCCAATGAATGCTCCTTGCCTCTGTGTCCTGACGATGATGTGTCCTGGCGATGAGACGGTCTCATCTGCTCCCTTTGACCAGGGCTCCATCATAGTGGCTGCCCGGCCAGACAAGAAGTGCCGCAACAGCCTTTGGCAGGCATCTGAAAACAACAAGGCCCCGTCACGGGGCCTTATCGACAATCCATGTACTGAGCGGGGATCAGGCGGGGGCATCCAGCTGAGCTACCTGGCGCTCAATGCTGCCTTTGAGGTTCTCATCGAGCTTGAGGGCGCGCGCCAGCTCGTCCAGATAACCGCGCTCCATGAAGTGATCCACGTCGATGGCAAGCAGGGAGGCGAGATAGACCTCGGTGGCCAGCTCCATGTCGGTCACTTCCCGCGCCAGGGCGTGGGGATCCAGGGGGCGAGCCAGCTCGGCATCAATCCAGCGCGCCGCATCGCTCTGGCCCTGCTCGGTCAGGTACTGCTGGATCTTCTGACGCTCGTCGGCGTCGATATGGCCGTCGGCCCGGGCCGCCGCCACCATGGCGCGCACCAGGAGGGCGGCTCTGGCATCCAGCGCATTGCCCTGCAGGGTATCGAGGGGCCGGGTCGGCTGGGCCGGGGCAGACTGCTGGGCCTGCCAGTCCTGATAGAGCTTGTAGGCCAGGCCGCCGAGGGCCGCCGCGCCGCCCACCGCAGCCACCTTGCCGCCATATTTGCGCACCTTCTTGTTGCCAAGCAGCAGGGCCATGGCACCGGCGGCGAGGCCCCCTTGCGCCATCCCCTTCATCTGCGCCTTGCGGCTGTCGCCACCTTCGTTGAGCCAGCCCTTGCCAGCTCCCATCAATTGCTCCAGCATTTGTTTCATGGGACCTCCTCGTTGGATGGTGAACCATGCTGAACCTGCCCCACTGAACTCAAGGTGAATGGATGCCACTGCCCCGCCTGCTGTCGCTGACCCTGCTGACCCTGATGGCGTTCGCCGCCAACTCGGTGCTCTGCCGGCTCGCCCTGTTCGAAGAGCGGATGGATCCCGCCCTCTTCACCCTGCTGCGCCTGACCAGCGGCGCCCTGGTGCTGGTGCTGCTGTGCGGCGCGCGCAAAAAATCCCCCCGCCAGGGGGACTGGGGCGGCGCCCTGGCTCTGGTCACCTATGGCGCGGCGTTCTCGTTCTCCTACCTCACCCTGACCGCGGGCACCGGCGCCCTGCTGCTGTTTGCCGCAGTCCAGCTCAGCATGCTGGCACCGCCCCTGTTGCGCGGGGAGCCCCTGCCCCGCCGCCAGTGGCTCGGTCTGCTGCTCGCCATGGCGGGCCTGGTGGTGTTGCTGCTGCCCGGCCTCAGCGCGCCGGATCCGCTGGGGGCGGCCCTGATGATAGTGGCCGGCATCGCCTGGGCCGGCTATACCCTGCGGGCCTCACGCTTTGCCGACCCGGTCGCCGCCAACGCCGGCCACTTTCTGCGCGCCAGCCTGCCGGCCGCCCTGCTCTATCTGCTGCTGGGGCAGCTGCAGACCAGCCTCGCCGCCATCGGCTATGCCCTGGCCTCGGGGGCGCTGGCCTCCGGCCTTGGCTATGCGCTCTGGTATCTGGTGCTGCCCCACCTTGGCCGCACCCTGGCCGCCAGCGTCCAGCTGCTGGTGCCCCTGCTCGCCGCCCTGGCCGGGCTCATCTGGTTGGATGAGTCCTGGTCGCTGCGCTTGGTATTGTCGACCCTGGGCATCCTGGGGGGGATCGCCCTGGTCATTGCCGGACGCCCCCCATCAGGAGAAAAATCATCATGAAGATGCTCGTATTGCTGCTCGGTTGTGCCCTCTCGCTCCCCCTGCTGGCCGCAGTGGAGGACAGAGATGCCAAACAGGCCAAGCTGGATGCCGCCTGCCAGCAGGCCCAGCAACAGCTGGTCGAACAGGGCAAACAACAGCGGATCGACGCCTGCATCAAGGCGGACGGCAAGGCTGCCAAATGCCAGCAGGAGTTCGCCAGCTTCGGCCAGCGCGAGGGCAACAAGCGGCCCGATCTCAACAACCTGCCCCCCTGCCAGCAGGCTGACGCCTATCGCAAGAGCTACCGGCAATGACCCTCAATCAAGGAGACCCCATGACCCCACCCCGCGAACTGACCCTGCAGTTTCTGGCCGAGCCCGCCGACGTGAATTTTGGCGGCAAGGTGCACGGCGGCATGGTGATGAAGTGGATCGATCAGGCCGGCTACGCCTGCGCCGCCGGCTGGTGTGGCGGCTACGCGGTGACCGTCTATGTGGGGGGGATCCGCTTTCTGCGCCCCATTCAGATAGGCCAGCTGGTGGAGGTGCACGCCCAGGTGATCCACACCGGCACCACCAGCATGCACCTGGCGGTGGATGTCTACAGCCGCCACCCGACCCAGCAGGAGCGTCACAAGACCACCCACTGCATCATCATCTTCGTGGCCATGGACGAGCACGGCAAACCGACCCCGGTGCCCCAGTGGCAACCGCAAAACGAGAGCGATCGGCAGCTGCAGCAGTACGCCCTCAAATTGATGGCCCTGCGCGAGCAGATCGACCAGGAGATGCGCCAGCACCTCTAAGCCGGGTCGCCCGCAACACCAGACAGGTCCCCATCCGGGAGCGGCCCTGTATAATGGCGTTTTCCCCGTTACGGAGTCTGTCATGTCATTGGAAACTGCCCCGCCCGAGGTCCAGCTCGCGGTGGATCTCATCGAACTGCTGGAGACCAACCGGATTGAGCCGGCCCTCGCCCTGGCGGCACTGGCCATCGTCTCCGCGGACTATCAGCGCAAGCTCAGTGAAGGCAAGGAGTGCTGAGCAAGGTTGCCTTGCCATCCATCGCGTACAGGAGGTGTCATGGCTGACCCCATCCGTTTTGAAACCGGCCGCCCCATGCAGCTTGCCGGCCTGCGTCGTCACCATGCCTTCGCCCACGCCGACTTCGGCGGCCAATGGCGCGATTTCAGCGCCCTGGGTCCGCTGCCGGGCCAGCTGGGCGAGCATGCCTATGGCGTCATCTGCGGCGTGACCGCCACCGAGTGCGAATACATGTGTGCGGTGGAGGTCGCCGCGCTGGAGGTGCTGCCCAAGACGCTGGGGCGGATGCGCATTGAGCCCCAGACCTATGCCGTCTTCCTGCACCGGGGGCATGTCTCGACCATGCCGCACACCTGGCAGCTGGCGCTGGAGTGGCTGGCGCAGTCCGCTTACCAGTCGGCCCACCAGCCCGATTTCGAGCGCTATGGCGCCGCCTTTGACCCGGAGACCGGCAGCGGCGAGGTCGAACTCTGGTTCGCCGTGCTGCCGCGCCAGGCCATCGCCTGAGCATCCCGCGTTATCTGACCTGATAAACCGGCAAGGTTTAACCCAGACAAGGGGCTGACTCGGTGCACGGGCGGTGCAAGGATATGGCTCCCCTACTGCCCGAGAGTTGTTATGGATAACCAGGAATGTCTCGACCAGGCCGGTCTTTGGAGCCGCTCCGCCCACATCATGACGCTGGCCTGCCTCATCGTCTTCATGGCCCAGATGGCCACCACCGTTTACCTCCCCTCCCTGCCCGTGGTGATGACGGATCTCGCCATGACCCGGCAGGGGGCCGAACTCTCCATCTCGCTGTTCGTCATCGGCGCCGCCCTGCCGGTGCTGTTCTGGGGCGCCGCCGCCGATCGCTACGGTCGCCGGCTGCCCCTCGCCCTGTCACTCTTGCTGTTTGTCGGCCTCAGCCTGCTGCTGGCCACCACCAACCAGGGGCCGCTGCTCTTGATCCTGCGCACCCTGCAAGGAGTGGCGGCCGGCGGGCAGCCATCATCGCTCGTATCCTGGTGCGGGATCACTGGCACGGCGATGAGCTGGCGCGCCGCCTCTCGGTGCTCTCCATCGCCTTTATCACCGCTCTTGGCGGCGGTCAGTGGATAGGCGGCCTCATCAGCCGCTATGCCCATTGGCAGCTGGGGTTCGTGCTGATGGCCGGGGTCGGCGTGCTGGCGCTGCTCTTGATGAGCAGCCTGCCGCTGCAGGGACCCAATCCGGCGGCGGCGAGCGGCGGCATGTGGGCCCGTTACGCCAGCCTGCTGCGCCGCCCCGGCTTTTTCTGGCCGGCCTGCGCCGGCGGCATCGGCTTTGCCATCACGGTGACCCTGCAGGAGGTGAGCCCCTTCGTGCTGCAGCAGGGGTTTGCCCTCGAGGTCACCACCTTCGGCAGCCTGGGGTTGCTGATCGGTATCGCCTACTTCGCCGGCGCCATGACGGTCAACCGGCGGGTCGCCCTGGTGGGGGGCCGCCAGCTGATGCGCCAGGGGGCCGCGCTCATACTGCTGGCGGCCGGCGGCATGCTGCTGCTCTGGGCACTTGGCGCCCTGCAGGGCAGCGGTGGATTGGTGGCCATGATGACCTGCTACTGCCTCATCATCTTCGGGCAGGCGGTGCTCTTTCCCAACAGCATGGCGCTGGCGGTGAGCGATGGCCGCGAGCACGGCGCCTACGCCATGACCCTGTGCGGCTTCCTGCAGCAGGGGGTAGCCGGGGTGGCCGCCGCCGGCTCCACCCTGGTGAGCCATCACGGCGCCTGGGCTCCGCTCATCTTCACCCTGGCGCTCGTCACCCTGCTCATCGTGCGCACCAGGGTGCGCTAAGCAGGCCTCTGCCTGTGTCCCCTCACCGCTCAGCGGGCCCCATCACCCGATCACACAGGCTGGTGAGGGCCTCACTAAGGCGCGTGAGCGGCTCGCCACGCTCCGCTCCCAGGTGCAGCGCCAGCTCCACCGGCGCCACTGCCGGCCAGTGGGTCAGCTCCTGCTGATCCGGCTGGAGCAGGCGCCGGGGCAGCAGGCTGACCCCGATCCCGGCGCTCACCGCCCCCTGCAGGCTTGCCAGGCTGGCGCTGACGTAGGCGATGCGCCAGCGCCGCCCCAGAGCATCGAGTGCCTCGGTCAGCTGCCGCCGATAGAGCCCTTCGCTCGGGAACACCACCAGTGGCAGGGGATCCCGCTCGCTGGCGGGCCAGGCACGGCTGTCGACCCAGGCCAGCGGCTCGCGCCAGCAGGCGCGCGGCATCCCCTGTCCCCGTGCCTGTTTGATCAGCGCCAAGTCCAGCTCGCCGGCCTCGAAGCGCTGCCAGATCTCGTGGCTGAGGCCGCTGTGCACCTCCAGCCGCACCTGCGGGTAATCGCGGGCAAAGGCCGCCAGCACAGGGGCGATGGCACCGGCGGCAAAATCCTCCGGCACTCCCAGGCTCAGCTGCAGGCTGGCCTCGGCCACCTGCTCCTCGGCCCGGGCCAGCAAGGCCAGGATGCTGCGGGCCAGCCCCAGCAGCTTCTCCCCCTCTGCCGTGGTCACCACCTGGCGACCGGAGCGGTCCAGCAGCGGGCAGCCGAGCTGCTGTTCGAGGCGCCGCATCTGCTGGCTGATGGTGGACTGGGTGAGGTGCACCCGTTCACCGGCGCGGGTAAAACTGCCGCTGTCGACGATGGCGACAAAGCTGCGCAGCAAGAGGGGATCCAGCATGGTGACTCCATTTACAAAACCACTGCATGCCATTCTATCATTTAATTTCCCCATGACTGGCTTCCCCGCTAGGCTGGTCTCCTCCCATTCCCTTGCCTCGAGGATCCGTCATGCCCCACTCCCTTGTCGAACCCGCCGGCTCACGCCTGATCGCCTCGCTCACCACCAATCCCACTCATCAGGAGTGGCTGGAGCAAGCGCTGCAACTGGCCCTCCATAACCGCCAGCAGGGGGGCAGACCCTTTGCCGCCCTGCTGGTGCAAGGTAACCAGCTGGTGACCAGCGCCGTCAACACCATGCACCAGGATGGCGACCCCACCCGCCACGCCGAGCTGGAGGCCCTGCGCCAGGCCAGCCAGGTCGGGCCGCTGGCGGGGGCCATCGTCTACGCCAGCGGTCACCCCTGCCCCATGTGCCTGAGCGCCCTGGTGATGAACGGCATCGCCGCCGTCTATTACGCCTTCGATAACGAGGATGCAGCCCCGTTCGGCTTTGACAGCACGGCCGCCTACCAGAAGCTGGGCCTGCCCCTCGCGCCGCCCCCCCTGCCGCTCATCAAGCTGCCGAGCCCGCTGGCCGCCGCCGAGCTCTATGGTGCACAAAGTCATGCTTGAGGCCCGTATCGATACGCGCCAGCAGCAGGCCCTGCTGGTGCTGGTGATCCTGATCGGGCTCAACCTGCGGCCGTTTCTCACCGCCATCGGCCCCCTGAGCCGCGACATTGCCGAGGCGCTCGGGCTCGGCATGGATACCCTGGCCTGGCTGACCCTGCTGCCGCTCTGGCTCATCGGTGGCGGCGTGCTGCTCACCCCGGCCCTGCGCAGTCGCAGCGGGCCGCGCCAGTTGCTGGGGGCGGCCCTGCTGCTGTTGGGAATGGGCAGCGCCATGCGCTTCGAGGCAGCCAGCGGCGCCCTGCTCATCGCCAGCGCCGCCCTCTGCGGGCTGGGTTCGGCCCTGGTGCAGGGGGTGCTGCCCGGTCTCATCAAGCAGGCATTTGCCCAGAAGGTGCCGCTGGTGATGGGCATCTTCTCGGCCTGCATGATGGGGGGCGGGGCGCTGGGTGCCAGCCTCACCCCGCAGCTCGCCGCCCGGCTCGACTGGTCCCAGGCGCTGGCGCTGTGGAGCCTGCCGGTGCTGCTGGCCATGGGCTGGCTCGGCTGGCGGGTACGGCTGCCAGCAGCGCCGGTGGCGGTCTCCGGCGGTGGCGAGCAGCGCCTCATCAGCCTGCCCCGCAGTTGGCTGCTGATAAGCTGCTTTGGCATCATCAACAGCGGTTACGGCATCGTGGTGGCCTGGCTGGCGCCGGCCTACATGGCACAGGGCTGGAGCCCCCAACAGGGAGGCGAGCTGGTGGCCTGGCTGGCACTGGCCCAGACCGTGAGCGGCCTCGGCCTGCCGCTGCTGGCCGCCCGCCGGCTCGAGCGGCGCCCCTGGATGGGATTGGCCATCGCCATGCAGCTGGCGGGCTTTGGCGGCCTCTGGCTGGCGCCGACTGCCGCCCCCATCCTCTGGTGCATGCTGTGCGGCGCCGGGCTTGGCGGCAGCTTCTCCCTCATCATGGTCATCGCGCTGGATCACCTGCCGGATCCGCGCCGCGCCGGCACCCTCAGCGCCCTGATGCAGGGGTTCGGCTTCATGCTGGCGGCCACCGGCCCCTGGGTAGCGGCCCGCCTGCATCACCTGAGCGGTGACTTCGCCGCCGCCTGGCAGTGGCAGCTGGCCGGCCTGGTGTTGATGAGCCTGCTGGTGCTGCGACTGGATCCGCGCCGCTACCCGCGTGCCATGAAGCTGGCCACGGCCTCTCCTGCTCCTGCCCCCATCAACTGATCTGCGCTCGCCTCCTCTTTCCCGAATGAGGAGGCAAGCTCACCCCCCTGCTATTCCTTCCCATCCTTTGCTCGCTTTCCGGTATCGGGCCAGCTGAGCAAATCATCAGCAAATCACTTCATATCCATTTGATTTATAACACATTAAATCTTCCCATATGGAGGGTTGTGCTGCCATATGAGCCCATTAAGGTAAGGCACTCAGACGAGAATTAATCTCGTTTCGTCTGACAGGGAAGAGGCGGTATTCCTCAGGGAGGAGAGCGCCACGCGCCAGTGGCTTTGCTATCACACAAAGGAAATCACATGCAGACAAACACAAAATGGGCTTCTCTACTCGGTGGCTTGGCCATGCTAGGCGGTGCCATCTCACCGGTCATGGCCGACGAGTCATTCAACCTGTGGCAGGAGTGCGCCACCCGCTGCACCCTGGATCTGGCCCAGGGGGTGCGCGCCAGCCAGCTCGATGTCGCCAGCCTGCTGGGTGACCAGGCGGGATCAGGGGTACTGCACTACTCCATGGTATTGGAAGAAGGGGGAGACAGCCTCAAGCTGGCCCTCGGCAATGCGCTGACCCTGCGCACGGATGGCACCACCATCACCCTGACCAGCGCCACCGCGGGCAAGGGCCCACGCACCTACAGCTATACCCGCCAGGGACGCGGCAACTGGTCGCTGCACTGGCTGGTTCCCGTCGGCGACGATGCGCCCGCCAGCATCAAGGTCTTCTTCCATGAGCTGGATGCAGGATCCGAGGTGAGCCATATCTCCCCCATCTACAGCATCGAAGTGAGCGACGACCTGCTGCGCACCATGGCCAGCAACTCGACACTCTTCGTCAGGCACGTGGAAAACAACGAGATCAATCGCAGCCTCACCCTCAGTGCGGCTGGGGTCGGCTTCGTGGCGGCGCCCACCCAGCACAGCCGTCAGAAGCGCTGGAGCGAGTGGCATACCGGCAAGGTGCTGTGCCTGCTGGATCCGCTGGATGCGGTCTACAACTACCTGTCGCAGCGTACCTGCAACCTGGGTGATACCTGGGAAGGCAAGGTCTACCGGGTATTGGCCGGGGCACCCGCCTCTCACGACACCCATATCGTGCCGACCGCCATCAGTCATCGTCTGCACTTTGCCAAGGGAGACGGTCTGGCGGCCCTCACCACCCATCAAGTTTGCGCCATCCCCCTTGAATCCCTGGCCAGAAGCCGTCAACCCAGAGGCTGGGAAGAGCTCAGCCAGTGCGGCTATCCGGTCCACAATCTCGTCACCCTCTATCTGCTGACCCGCCTGCCATGGTCCCAGCTTGATACCGTGATCACCCAGGCGCTGGCCAACACCACGCCAGAGGATGGCTCAACGCCACGAGGGCAGCTGGCGCAAGCCATTCGGGAGAACCCGGCCCAGGCACGGCTGGCCCTGAGCATGGCGGCCGCCCAGAGCGATGCCTTCAGCCACCAGCAGGCGGGCAATAGCCAAGAGCAGGCCGCCAGCGCTGACGTGGTCAATCTCACCTGCCCCGCCGCCGATCTCAACTGCCTGGCGCCGGCCGACAGTGCCGATGCCCTGCAGGAGCGGGACTATCCGAACGGTGCCAGCTTCCTGGGTGACGGGGACGAGGTCAGCTTCAGCACGGCCGGTACTCGCAACTGGTCGGTGACCCGCCTGGAGCAGGCCCATCGCCAACTGCTGGCGCACGGTTATCTCTTCGTCGGTTATCACGGCACCTTCCTCGAAGCCGCCCACAGCATAGTGTTTGAGGGGGTGCATGAACGGGATCAATCCTCCATCGCCCCCTGGCAAGGCTTCTATGTCGCCGGCGATCCGGCCCTCGCCTACGGTTACGCCCAGGATCAGGAAGCGGATGCCCGTGGCCGTATCCGCAATGGCGTGCTGCTGCGGGTCTATGTGCCGCGCGCCGCACTGCCCCGCCTCTACGCGACCCAGCAGACCCTGGCCGATCCCGGCGCCGTCGATGAGGTCGGCCGCCTGATTGGTCACCCTCTGCCGCTGCAGTTGGAAGCCATCACAGGACCGGAAGAGGAGGGCGGCCGCCTGGAAACCATTCTGGGCTGGCGACTGGCGGAGCAGGCGGTAGTGATCCCCTCCACCATACCGACGGATCCGCGCAACGTCGGCGGCGATCTTGACCCTGCCAGCGTGCCTCAGGAAGAGAGCGCCATCAGCACCCTGCCTGATTACGCCACCCAACCCCGCGAAGACCTCTGAATCGCGGGTCATCGATACAAAAACACCGGCCTGTGGCCGGTGTTTTTTTACTGTCAACGCGGGGAGTGAGAGGGCGCCTAGCGCCCCTTCTTCTGCCGCCCACCCTGACCGGCGCGCGGTTTTCCGGCGGCCGGTTTGCTCCCCTTGTTCGGGGCGCCTTTGCCTGCGCTACCTTTGGCCGAGCCGCCTTTTGCTGCGCCGCCTTTGCCCGCAGCCCCCTTGCCTGCCGGGGTCCGTTTCTCGAACGCCTCCGGGCCCGGCACATTGGGACGCCCGCCAATCTCGTGGTCATCATCCCGGCGCGGTTTTTTGCCCGGTGCCGACTTGCTGCCTTGCGCCGCAGGCGCCTTGGGTTTGCCACCCTGAGCATTGGCCGGTTGCGCCCCCTTGGCCGGTTTCACCTCGGAGGAGGAGTCTTCAATCAGCTTGAACAGCTCGATCAGCTCGTCACCGTCGAGATCGCGCCACTCGCCCACCGGCAGCCCCTTGAGGCTGACGTTCATGATGCGGATACGCTCGAGCTTGGTCACCTCGAAGCCGAAGTGCTCGCACATGCGGCGGATCTGGCGGTTCAGCCCCTGCACCAGCGTGATGCGAAACACGAACGGCGCCTCTTTCTTCACCTTGCACTTCTTGGTGACGGTGCCGAGGATCGGCACCCCGGCACCCATACCCCGGATAAACTCGTCGGTCACCGGCTTGTCGACGGTCACCAGATACTCTTTCTCGTGATCGTTGCCCGCCCGCAGGATCTTGTTGACCAGATCACCGTGATTGGTCAGGAAGATGAGCCCCTGGGAGTCCTTGTCGAGCCGGCCGATGGGGAAGATGCGGGTGCTGTGGTTGACGAAGTCGACGATGTTGTCCTTCTCCCCCGCTTCCGTGGTGGAGACGATGCCCACCGGCTTGTTGAGGGCGATGAAGACCAGGCTGTCCGCCTCGCGCGGCTCGATCACCTGGCCGTTGACCTTGACCAGATCCCCGGCAAACACCTGATCCCCCACCCCGGCCCGCTTGCCGTTGATGAAGACACTGCCCTGCTCGATGAAGCGATCGGCCTCGCGACGCGAACAGATGCCGCTCTCGCTGATGTATTTGTTCAGACGCATGGATTCATCAGCCAGCATGGGTCACCTGCCAGCGGCCCACGGCCTGCGCATGTCTCATCAGAGCGCGGGATGGCCGGCTCACCAGGTCAAAATTGTGCATATCACTCCATCTTTAAAACCGGCCGAGGTCGGCCTTGTCAGCAAAAAACGCCGGCACATTAGCACATTGCTCTGCCGCACACGCAGGATAGTTGCACCCGGCCCGTCTCGCTTCCCGCAAAATGCGCGCCGCGTCACGCCAAAACGGTGCGCAATGCGTCCCCATATAACGGCGCAGCAGGCGGCAAGTGCCGCCATGAAAGCGCCTTATCCCCAGCCCGGACAATGCCCCATGCCTCACCCCCTGGCGCCCCTCATCAACCTCATCCCGGCCTGCTGCCTGTACTTATCATCTTGTTTCCATTAGGCTTTAAGCCAGCTTTCGAGCTTTAGTACGGCCGTCGTGGACGCGGGGCCGCCCCTCTTTTATCAGTGCCAAGGACTCGCCCATGCTGGCTCGCACCCGCCGCCTCGTTCGCCGCCTTCTTCTCAGCCTGCTGGGCTTGCTGCTGCTCGGCTGGGCACTGATCGCCTACTTCGCCTGGCAGGCCGAACCGCTGCAACCCTGGCACACCCTGGTGCCGCCCGAGCTCAGCGCCGAGCAGCTCGATGGCAGCGACTGGCAGGCCTATCTGGCCCACGAGCAGCAGCTGTTCGAGCTGGTGACCAGGGAGGTAGTGGCCCGAACGCCGCCGGAGCAGCAGCTCGACAGCAATCGCTACTATCAGGATGCCCCCATCAATCCGGCTCATTTCGAAACTGACTGGAACCGCTCCTATCTGCTGCGCCCGAGCGGCGAGGTGAAAGGGGTGGCGGTGTTCCTGCACGGTTTGACCGACTCCCCCTACAGCCTGCGCCACCTGGCCCAGCGCTACCGCGAGCAGGGCTTCATCGCCCTGGGGCTACGCATTCCGGGCCACGGTACCGTGCCGGCCGGGTTGGTCGACATCGACTGGGAGACCTGGCTGGCCGCCACCCGGCTGGCGGTGCGCGAGGCCAGGGTACTGGCGCCAAGCCCGCTGCCACTACATCTGGTGGGGTTTTCCAACGGCGGCGCACTGGCGGTGAAATATGCGCTCGATGCGGAAGGTGACAAGACAGGGGCACTGGCAAGGCCCGATCGGCTGGTACTTATCTCCCCCATGATAGGGGTGACCCGCTTTGCCCGCTTCGCCGGCCTCAAGGCGGTGCCCGCCCTGCTGCCCGCCTTTGCCAGCGCCGCCTGGCTCGACACCATGCCGGAGTTCAATCCCTTCAAGTACAACTCGTTTCCGGTCAACGGCGCGCGCCAGTCTTACCGGCTGACCCACGCCATCCAGCAGCAGGTGCGTGAGCAGGCCGCCAGCGGCGAGTTGGCGGCCTTCCCGCCCACCCTCACCTTCCAGTCGGTGATGGACTACACCGTCAGCACCCGCTCCATCATCGCCGATCTCTACCACTTCCTGCCTGCCAACGGCAGCGAGCTGGTGCTGTTCGACATCAACCGCGGCACCCTGTTCGGCCCCTTGCTGAGCAGCGCCTCCGAGCTGGCGCTGAGCCACCTGCTGCCGCGCCCGCCGCTCTCCTACCGGCTGACGGTGGTGGGCAATCAGGCTCCCGCCAGCACCCGCACCCAGGCCAGCAGCTTGCCGGCCGGCGGTGGGCCTGAGCAGATCCAACCTCTCGACATCGACTACCCCAGGGAGATCTACTCCCTCTCCCACGTGGCCCTGCCCTTCCCGATGGATGACCCCCTCTATGGCATGGCGCCACGGCCCGAGCAGCGCGAGCAATACGGCATCAACCTGGGGGGCCTGGCCCTGCGCGGTGAGCGCGGGGTACTGATCGTCAACCCCGGCGCCCTCACCCGTACCTCCTCCAACCCCTTCTACCCCTATCTGCAGCAGAAGGTGATAGAGACGCTGACAGCGCCTGCCCAACCGCCGGCCGGCAAGCAGCCAACCCCGGTCTGGGACAGCGAAGACGAAGCCGCCTATCAGGCGGAGCGGGAACAGTTTCTACAGGATGCGCAGGAGAGCGAGGCTCCCTTCTAGGGCCCTTGCCAGGACCCGTTGCGGCTGTGTGTCAAGATAGGGCCAGCGCGGAGCCTCTCACCACTAGCCCCAATCGCCCCGGCAGAGCGGTATCCACCGGCACTCACCCGATGCCAAGCGCCATCAGGGATAGCGGCTGATCTCAATCAGGTTGTGATCCGGATCCAGGCAGTAGACCGACTCGATGGGGCCGCAGGCGCCGCTCTTGGTCACCGGCCCCTCCACTATCTCCACCCCGTGCCAATGGAGCTGGGCGATGACCTGTTCCAGCGGCCAGCGGGTGATGAGGCAGAGATCCCCCGAGCCCACCTGCGCCCGGTTGCGCGGCTCCTGCCCCAGCAGTTGCAGATTGATCTTCTGGTTGCCAAAGCGCAGGGCCCGGCGCCCCGCCCCAAAGGTGATGGCTTCCATGTTGAGCACCGAGCTGTAAAACGCGACGGCCCGCTCGATATCACTGACCGTCAATACCAGATGGTCGATATGGCTGATCATGTCCCCTCCTGGCTGATGTATGTCGATAGCGCTAGCCCGACAGACTAATCTGTGGGCACCCTCATCATACCCAATTGTCTACCAATCAACTGTGCCGAATGGTGCAAAGATGGCCGAGCAAAGCCGCTAGCTGAGTGAAGGCGGCGGTGGCCTGATCACTGCGTATGATAAGTCTCTTACAGGCCACAACTAACGTAATTGTTTGATGATGAACACATTATTGTACCGACACAGCTGAAATAAGGTGTCGATTGGATTAAGATGCGCGCCATATCAGGTAACTCGGATGGGGCCATCCCGATCATGTCGGGGCTCAGGGCGACCGAGAAACAGGGCTGAGGAACCAGTTTTGCGCGAGTCATGGACAGAAGAGGAACTAAGGGCGACGGTCAGCGCCTATCTGGCGATGCGCACCATGGAGCAAAATGGCATCCCCTTCGTCAAAAAGCGCTATTACACCGAGCTCGCTAACCAGTTTGGCCGCACCGAGAAGGCATTCGAATATCGAATGCAGAACATCTCCTATATCTGCGCCCTGCTAGGACGAATCTGGGTATCAGGTCTCAAGCCGGCTAAGAACGTGGGCCCCCACAATGCCCCCATCATAGAGCGCCTGCTCTGTGAACTCGATGGCCAACCCTATACCGGCAAGGCTGCCTTTGAGCATCAAGTGAGCCGCTACCAGACCAAGCCAACACTCCCCATGCCCACAGGCATTCAAGAACCAAAGCAGCGTTATGGAGCCAGTCCTGGCTATGGGCGAGATCCAAAGGTGAAGGCTTGGGTATTGATGACGGCGGCAGGCCATTGCGAAAGCTGCGCACAACCAGCCCCTTTTCATGCCACCACGGGGGAGGCCTTTTTAGAGGTGCATCATCTGCGCACACTCGCCGAAGGGGGCTCGGATACCATCAGCAACACGGTGGCGCTCTGCCCTAATTGCCACCGTGAGCTGCACTATGGCGTCAACCAAGCACAAAAGCGTGAGGCCCTTTATCAGGCGCTACCCAGGCTGGTGCGAGAATAACGCGCCTTCGTCGCTCATAAAAAACGGCTCGCCAATGGCGAGCCCTTTTGGTTGGGGTCAGCAGGGGATCCGCTCGATGCGGCCATCGCTCAGTTTGAAGAAGGCATCCTGCGGCAGTTCCTGCAGCCAGGTGGTGGTGTAGTCCAAATCCGCATAGGCGCCGCGCAACATGGAGCCAAACAGCCCATGAGAGACCACGATGGCGCGCTCAGCGATGCGCTCATCCTGCAGCCAGCTCAGCGCCCGGCCCTGAATGCTCTGAAAACTCTCCCCCTCTGGGGCCTGCAGGTACCAGTCCGGCTGCTCCAGATCGAGCTCGGGGTGGGCCGCCAGCAGCTCGGATACCCGGCGACTCTCCCACTCTCCCATCCCCAACTCCACCAGCCGCTCGTCCCAGACGATACGCGCTTGGTCCAAGCCAAGCTGCTGGCACACCCGCTCCGCGGTCTGGCGCGCCCGGCCGAGGGGGCTGGCGTAAATGGTCCAGTCGGCGGGCTCGGCCAGCAGCTTGGCCAGACGGGCCCCCATGGCGAGGGCTTGGGCTTCGCCCTTGGCGGTCAGTTCGGAGTTGCAGCGCCCCTGCAGTCGCAGTTCGGCGTTGTAACGGGTCTGGCCGTGGCGCAGCAGATAGAGGGTACGGGACATGGTTTCTCCAGCAGGTTCAACGAGATAACAAAAACAAGAGAGGCATGGTAGCAGATGTGCCGGGGCAGCCAAGGCACAGACGGGGGAAAGAAAAAAACAAAACGGGTCACTGCTGACCCGTTTATGCCGGCAGGCTCCGTGCTCAGCCCTTCTTGATCTCCCGCAGATAGCGGTAGATGGAGTGAACCGAGATGCCGAGCTGGCGAGCCGCTATCTGGGCGCTGTCCTTGAGTTCGAAGATGCCGAGCTCGTGCAGCTGGTTGACCATGACCCGGGTCTTCTGGGACGGGGGCACCGCCTCGTTGCCGCGCACCTCGGCACTGACGGTGTCGATGGTGCTGTTGAGGGCCTCGTCGATGTTGCGGGCAAACACCTCAGGGGTGGCATGCCCATCGTGGCCGTGCAGGCACTCCGGCATCATGGTGCGCAGCACGGATTGCAGCGGGGCATCCATGTCGGTGTTGATGCAGAGCAGACCGATGGCCTGCCCCTCGCCGTTGCGAATGACGGTGGTGAGCGAACGCAGCGTCTTGCCGGTGGCGCACTTGGTCATGTAGGGGCTGGAGATATCCTGCCCGCTCTTGAGTTTCATCATCGCCAGGTTGGTGATGGGGGCACCGACGCTGCGCCCGGTGATATGGCCGTTGGCAATCTTGATGATCGACGGATTGCGCGCATCCAGGCTGTGCAGCAGCACCTCGGTGTGCTGGCCATACATGGCGGCGATGCCGTCCACGATGATCTCCATCGCCTTGAGGATCTCGAAATCGGTCGGACTCAGCTCTTGCAGCTTCACATTGAAACCTTATAAAAGGGCTGCCGACCCGGGCAAGGGCGGCAGCCGACAGGGACACTCAGGCGGACATGATATCAATAATGGTGCTGTCTGTGGCAGACATGCCGTCTTTGACCATCTGGCCCACGTTGCGAATGGTCTGCTCCACGTTGCCCGCCACAATCCCCTGCCCCGACACAGCATGGCTGTTGAGCGCCATCAGGAAGCCGCGCACCGCCGCCCCGGAGGAGGTGCTCACCTTCATGGCGCAGGAGGCCTTGGCGCCGTCGCACACCATGCCGGCGCTGTCGCTCAGCACGTTCTGGATGGCGTGGCAGGATTGCTCGAAACTGCCGCCCGCCAGATAGACCATGGCCATGGCCGCCGCCGCGCTGGTGACCGTGTTGCCACAAAAGGCCGACAGCGGCGGATAGTGGGACTTGATGTAGATGGCCCCCAGGTGGCTCATGATGAGAGCGCGGGCCAGCTGCTCTTCGCTGGCACCGAAGCGCTCGGCGATGACCACCACCGGGATGGTGGCGGCGATGCCCTGGTTGCCGCTGCCAAAGTTGCTCATGGCCGGCAGGCTGGCGCCCCCCATGCGGGCATCGGAGGCCGCCGCGGTGCGCATCACGATGCGGTTCATCACGTCCTCGCCGATGAGGCCGGCCTGGATGTTCTGCTGCATGGTGCGGCCGATCTCGAGGCCGTAGGGGTTGTTCATCCCCTCGTCGGAGAGTTTGCCGTTGAGCTCGGAGGCCTGCAGGATAAAGCGGATCTGCTCGAACTCCACCTGGGTAGCGAACTCATGAATGGCGGCGATGCTGATGTCGACCCCGTCGCAGATGGCGCCGGTGGCGCCCCCCTGGCCCTGCTCGGCCGTGAAGGTCACTTCATCATTGCGGCGCTGCTCGACGATGCGGGTATGGCCGCCGCACAGGGTCACCTCGGCGCTGTGCTCGGTGCTCTCTGCATCAAGGCCCAGCAAGCGGACCCGGCAATAGATGAACTCGGGGGCCGAGGTGCGGCTCACCTGCACCTGGCCTGCATCGATCAGCGCCTGCGCCTCTGCGACCTGGGCCGGCGTGATGGCGGCCAGCACCTCCAGCCCGGCCTCGGCGTTACCGCCGAGAGCACCGGCGGCGGCGGCGATGGCCAGCCCAATCTTGCCGGTGCCCGGCACATAGACTCCCATGGAGTTCTTGTAGAGGTTGTCCGACACCACCACCTCCAGCCGGACGGGCTTGCAGCCCAGTTGCCGGGCGGCGACGGCGGCGGCATAAGCGGCGGCGATGGGCTCGGTACAGCCCAGCGCCGGTTTGACAACCTGTTGAATAATCTGCAGATACTGCTGCCACGCTTGCTTCATCAGAACACCCTTTCTATCAACATTAACCAGCGATGTGAGCGATCGCTTCCACTTCAACCCTGACACCCATCGGCAGATCCTTCACGGCAAAGCAGCTGCGGGCCGGGCAATCTTTCAGGAAATAGCGTTTATAAACCTCGTTGAACGCGGCAAAATCACTGATCTCGGCGAGATAGCAGGTGGTCTTGAGCACGGTATCCAGGTTGCCACCGGCGGCCTCCAAGACATGCTTGAGGTTCTCCAGCGCCTGACGGCTCTGGGCTTCGATGCCCCCTTCCACCACGCCGCCCTGCTGTTTGCACACCGGCAGCTGGCCAGAGGTAAAGATGAGGTCGCCATAGGCAGTGCCATGGCTGTAGGGACCGATGGCATCGGGTGCGGCATCCGCCACTATGATCTTTTTCATATCGCCACTCCTTAAAATGCAATTATTTTTGCAATCATTTGTAATCAACAGTCTTGTCTTGTTCAACATTATTTGCTTATTAGGCATTCCATTCAACTAAAACCTGCAAAAACAGCGATAAATTCGGTAGCAGACGCAAATTGAAAGCGTGATCTGTCTCCCTCTTTAGGTAGAAGAGCGATAAAAAGCATTGTTTTGCCGCTTTTTATTCAACTATATTTGCGCCTGATTTTTACCCCTACAAAAACAAGGTATTTTATGGACGCGCACAGTACGACACTCACCCGGCCCGTGATGGGCACGCTGGAATGGAAAGAAGCGGTTCGTTTTGACAGCACCGACTGGGGCTGGGTCATCATGAGCATCGGCATGGCCATCGGGGCGGGGATCGTCTTCCTGCCGGTGCAGGTGGGATTGATGGGGCTGTGGGTGTTTTTGCTGTCGGCGGTGATCGGCTACCCGGCCATGTACATGTTCCAGCGCCTCTTCATCAATACCCTGGCCACCTCGCCCGAGTGCAAGGACTACCCCAGCGTCATCAGCGGCTACCTCGGCAAGAACTGGGGCGTGCTGCTTGGCGCCCTCTACTTCGTGATGCTGGTGATCTGGGTGTTCGTCTACTCCACCGCCATCACCAATGACAGCGCCTCCTTCCTGCAAAGCTTCGGGGTCACCCAGCAACTGCTCTCCGAGAATCCCTTCTACGGGCTGGTACTGATCTGCGCCCTGGTGGCACTGGCCTCGCGCGGCGAAAACCTGCTGTTCAAGATCTCCACCTTCATGGTACTGACCAAGATCAGCGTGGTGGCTGTGCTCGGCCTGATGATGGTGGGCAAGTGGGATGCCGCCAACATCACCGCCATGCCGGCCAGCGGTGACTGGCTGAAGGATGCCATCGTCATGCTCCCCTTCACCCTCACCTCCATTCTCTTCATCCAGAGTCTGAGCCCCATGGTGATCTCCTACCGCTCCCGGGAAAAATCCCTGGAAGTGGCCCGCTTCAAGGCGATGCGCGCCATGAACATCGCCTTCGGCATCCTGTTCGTGGTGGTGTTCTTCTACGCCGTCTCCTTCACCCTCGCCATGGGCCACGAGCAGGCGGTCAAGGCCTCCGAGGAGAACATCTCGGCGCTGGCCATGGTGGCCCAGGGCATGCCGGGCCAGACCCTCAAGCTGCTCAGCCTCACCCTCAACATCTTCGCGGTGATGACCGCCTACTTCGGCGTCTATCTGGGCTTTCGTGAAGCCTGCCAGGGGCTGGCGATGAACCTGCTGCGCCGGGTGATGCCGGAAGATCGCATCAACAAAGGGCTGGTGGGCAAGGGGATCATGGTGTTCACCGTGCTGCTCTCCTGGGGGGCCATCGTGCTCAATGCCCCGGTGCTGAGCTTCACCTCCATCTGCAGCCCCATCTTCGGCATGGTAGGGTGCCTCATCCCGGCCTACCTGGTCTATCAGGTGCCGGCGCTGCACAAGTACAAGGGGGTCTCCCTCTACATCATCATCGTCACCGGTCTGCTGCTCTGCGTCTCGCCCTTCCTCGCCTTCAACTGATCTGCCGGCACCCTGTGTCATCGGCGGCGGGCCACCCTGAGGGTGGCCCGTCTGTTTGACCCATTCAGCCCCCTTCCAGAGTGAAAAAGCCAAGAGGATCACAACTTCCACCACCCTTCCAACCGAGCCTCCCCGGCGAGGAGTAATATCCAGCCATCCCGCTACATGCCCCCATCGGGGCCCGAGGCTTCATATGAAATGGATATTCATGCCCGCCATCCGGCTCGGCAATCAGCTCTCCTTCAAGTACAAGTTTTTGCTCTGGTCCTGCCTGATGCTGCTGCCGCTCGCCTACAGCATGACCAACCTGCTGGGCCGGCTGCAGGACGACAATGCCCAGGCCCGCAAGGAGCTGGCCGGCGTGGTCAAGCTGGCGCCGCTGCCCGCCATCGAGCAGGCCCTGCTGACCCATCGCAACCTGGTTACCCGGCACGGCTATGAGCAGAACCCGGTCGGCGAGGAGGAGGTCAAGGCCGCGGCCCGGGCCGTCGATGCGAGCCTGGCCGCCTTTGCCGCCAGTGGACAGCAAAACCCCACCTTTGATGCCCTCGCCCAGGGCTGGGCCGGCCTGCAAAACGAGGCGCTGGAGCTCGAGGTGGATCAGAGCAACCTGCGCCACGACAAGCTGCTGACCGAGGTGCGCCACCTCTACAAGAGCATTACCGCCGCCAGCAGCTTGGTGCAGGATCCCGCGCTCGGCACCTACTACATGGTGGTGCTCGCCAGCGAGCGGTTGCCGCAGCTGCGCGATCTGCTGGCCCAGGTACGGGATCGCGCCGCCACCATCGCCGACTTCGGCCTGTTTCAGGCGCAAGGGTATAGCGCCCTGCGCTTTCGCCTCGACCTCATCAACGCCACCCTGCAGGAGTTGGAGGCCGACCTGACCCTGCTCTACGAGATGGCGCCCACCTATCGCAGCGAGCTTGGCCAGCAGACCGACGCCCTGTTGCAGCAGGCCCATCAGGGGGTCGATACCCTGGAAAACAAGATGATGAAGGATCAGCAGGTGCAGCTCTCCAGCAAGGAGGTGCTGGCGCTGGGAGATGGGCTGGATGCCGCCATCACGGCGCTGGCCGGTCAGGTGCGCCAGCGGCTGGAGGCGGATCTGCACCAGCGCATGACCGCCAACCAGCGCCACTTCTGGTGGGTGACCGGGCCGCTGACCGCTATCCTGCTGGTCTATCTCTACCTGATGATCGGCGCCTATCTCTCCTTGCGCGCCACCGTGGGCCGGGTGCGGGAGATCGCCGCCCGGGTCAACGCCCAGGATCTCGGCCAGCAGATCGAAATCGTCGGCCAGGATGAGCTGGCGGCCATCAGCCGGGATTACAACGTGACCCTGCAGACCCTGCGCACCCTGATGCTGCGGGTGCGGGAGAACGGCGTCAGCGTGGTGGAGAGCGCCACCGAAATCGAAGCGCGGACCTGCCGCTCCCAGGAGGTGATCGCCGATCAGCAAGGGGAGACCCACCAGGTGGCCACCGCCATCAAGGAGCTGGCCGCCACCTCCCACGACATGGCAGGCAACGCCCAGCAGGCCGCCCGCATGACCCAGGAGGCGCAGGCCGTGGTGGGCCAGGGCGAGGCGGTGGTCGAGCGCACCATCATCGCCATCGACCACATCAACCGCGAGGTGCTGCGCACTGCCGAGACCATCGGCCAGCTGGAGCAGCAGTGCAGCCAGATTGGTGGCGTCATCGGGGTGATCCGCGGCATCGCCGAGCAGACCAACCTGCTGGCCCTCAACGCCGCCATCGAGGCGGCCCGCGCCGGCGAGCAGGGGCGCGGCTTCGCGGTGGTGGCCGACGAGGTGCGCTCGCTGGCCAGTCGCACCCAGGGGGCCACGGTCGAGATCCAGCAGATGATCGAGCAGTTGCAAACCGGCGCCCGCGCCTCGGTCAGCGCCATGTCCGCTGCCAGCCGCGAGGCGCAGGAGGGGGTCGGTCTGGCCCAGGAGGCCCAGCAGGCCTTTGGCGCCATCACCGAGCGGGTGGGCAGCATGGTCGACACCAACTCGGTCATTGCCAGCGCCATCGAGCAGCAGGGGGCCGTGGTCAACGAGATAGAGCGCAACGTGGTGCGCATCTCCGATGGTAGCGACGAGGCGCTGCAGGTAGCCAACGCGGCCCGCGACGCCGCCCGCCAGATCCACCAGCTCACCGAGCAGCTGCGTGCCATGGTGCAAAGCTTCGTGCTCTGAGCCGGCGCCCGTCACCCACGCCAGCCCCTTGCCGGGCTGGTTTTTTTGCAAATTCAGACGGTTGTGCCGCATTGTTTTTCTTGGCGAAAAAAGTATCGACTACCCATTGTGCGATGAGGATAAAGCGGAGTAATCTTTAGCCACAACAAGATTCGAACGTTACCTTTTCGCCTGCCACAGGCCCGGGGATCAGTTCAACGCCCGAGAAACAGTTCGACGAGAGTTCGGCGAGAGGCAGCTCGCATCACGACACAACCGTTCAGGCGAGGTATCGCAAATGGCGAAGTACCAGTTTTTCTCTATCCCGGCCTCCAACCGGCAGCAGTACACCTTTATCGACATGGCCTCCCCCACCTTCCTGCCCGAGAAAGAGGCGCTGCTGGCGCAGGGGTTCGAGGTGGAAGAGGATTTCATCGACGCGGCCAACCCGCGCGAGGCGGTGGAGAAGTATGGCTCCAACTTCCTCTACGTGGCCGATGAGCTAGGCAAATCGGACGCCGGTTACGCCGCGGCCGTCGCCGTGCAGGGGCTCGGCAAGACACTGCTGGGGCAGAAGCGGGGCAATTGAGTAAGTAGATGAAGCGCGGCCATCAGCAAGCTGCCGATGGCCGCAGCAATATGGTTCAACCGCAGGCGAGCTGGCGGAGCATCTCGATAAGCTCCTCCTCGCTGCTGGGCTCATAAGCCAGCGTCATGCTCGGCGCCGCCCCTCCCATCAGCATGTAAACGTGCGTGCTGCAGTGGTCATAGTGATACCACTTACCGTCGATACAGACGTCGGTATAACATCTCGGGTCCCTTTCAAGTTCCATACATCCATCCTTCTGTTACCTACTACCCACATCCTTTTTCGACCGTAAAGTAACCAGAGCGTTACAAACTTGATGCAGATCAAGCCAGGTTGCCGACGCCACCATTTCTCGGTAAAAGAGCCCCGAAAGGCGCTTCTTCTGCCTCAGCGATGGTCATATGCTGCTCGTTAAGTTCTCAGTCAGCCACGCCCGCCACAATGTGAGCTGGGGCAGCGGATCCTGCGCAGCCCCTCAGGCGCCCTTCACCCCATGGCGGGGCCCGGCGACAGCCAGCGCCTGGCGCCACACGACCAGGCCCGCAGAGGAGGTATAGATGAGCCACTCCCACATAGATCTGAACCTGTTTCGCATCTTCGATCGCGTCATGACCGAGAAGGGGGTATCGGCCGCGGCCGCCAGCCTGGAGATGACCCCCGCCGCCATCAGTCAGGCCATTCGCAGGCTCAGCGATCTCATCGGCGAGCCCCTGTTTCGCCGCGATGGCCGCGGGATCATCCCCACCAGCCGTGCCCTCGCCCTGCACCGGGAGATCCGCACCGCCCTGCATACCATGGAACGCTCCCTGCTGCTCAATCAGGCGTTCGATCCCCTCACCAGCCAGCGTATCTTTCGCATCGCCAGCCACCCGGACCTCGATCTCCTGCTGTTGCCGGCGCTGCTCGCCCATCTGGCCAGGGTGGCGCCCCACTGCCGGGTGGAGTCGGTGCCCGGCATGTTTGAAGAGCATCTGCGTCAGCAGGCGCTGCGCCTTCGCAACATCGACCTGGTGCTGGCCAGCACGGCGCTGGAAGAGACCGGCTTTTGCAACGAATCCCTGCTGACCCTGGAGCTCAGGGTGGCCTGTCGCGCCGATCATCCGCGCATCGGGGAGAGCCTCGACTTCGAAACCTTCTTTGCCGAGGAGCACGTGGTCTGGGATGTGCGCCGCAAGGACGACTGGGTCATCCGCAGCCTCAGCGAGCAGGCCCTGCCTCCCCGCAAGATTGCCTATGAGAGCAACGCCCTGCTCACCGCCCTCTCCCTGGTCAGCCAGACCGAGTGGCTCTGCGTGGTCAGCCAGTGGCATGTCGCACAGGTGCGCGACACCCTGCGGCTCAAGGATTTTCCGCTGCCCTGGGCCTCCAGCCACTGTCCCGTCTACATCAGCTGGCACCAGGCGCAGGGCCGGGATCCCGCCCTCCAGTGGTTTATCCGCCAACTGCACCTTATCAGCGCCGGCGTCCCCCTCATTTAACCACCGCTTAACTGTCGTTTATTGCCGGCTGCCATGATTGTTGCGGCCGGCTTGACTACTCTGGTGCCGACCCCGTTGCCGTGCCCTCGGCGCAATGCCGCAACGCCCGACTAACCAATCGATGCTGACCATGTTCATGGGACATGTCGTCAGGGGGCATCTCTCGCCCAACGTTTCACTCCGGGTCTGGATAGCGCCTGCCATGGCTGGCGTCATCTCGGCTACCCGTCACTCACCCTGTTTACTGGGAGGCATCAGAGTCTGACTACACTTGGTCCTGCCTACCCACCACAATCTGGAGAAAGACAGATGAAGCTCAAGTTCTCGACGCACACCATTGTCACCCTATGCCTCTGTGGCTCCCTGCTGTTGCAGCCGGCCTGGGCCGTCATCAACCCCAAGCCAGCCAGCGAATTTACCATCCAGGCCAACCAGAATGTGCTGCACACCCTGCCATTCAACGACAAGCAGGATTTCGAGGACGCCCGGCGCGGCTTCATCGCCAAACCGGATACCCTCACCATCAAGGATGAGCAGGGCAACGTGGTGTGGGATCTGGAGCAATAACAAGACCTACATCGGCCTGGACAAGACGGCGCCGGATACCGTCAACCCGAACCTGTGGCGCAATGCCCAGCTGAACATGGAGTACGGGCTGTTCAAGGTGACCGACAAGATTTACCAGATCCGCGGCTTCGATCTCTCCAACATCACCTTCATCCAGGGTGACAAGGGATGGATCGTCTTCGACCCGCTGATCTCGCCGCAGACCGCCAAGGCTGCCCTCGCCTTCATCAACCAGACCCTGGGCGAGCGGCCGGTCACTGCCGTGGTCTACAGCCACTCCCACGTGGATCACTACGGCGGGGCCGCCGGCCTCTTCAACTCGCCGGACGAGGTGAAAAAGAACGGGGTTCAGATCATCGCCCCCGAAGGGTTCACCGAGCATGCGGTCTCGGAAAACGTCATCGCCGGCAACGCCATGGCCCGCCGCGCCGTCTACATGTATGGCGCCCTGCTGCCGCGCAATGCCCAGGGAGGCGTGAATGGCGGCCTGGGGCAGACTACCTCCACCGGCGTGCCCTCCCTGCTGCTGCCGACCCGTTTCATCACCAAGAGTGGGGAAGAGGTCACCCTGGACGGCGTGCGGATGGTCTTCCAGATGACCCCGGGCACCGAAGCGCCGGCCGAGATGAACACCTGGTTCCCGGAGAGCAAGGCGCTCTGGATGGCCGAGAACACCACCAACACCATGCACAACATCCTCACCCTGCGCGGCGCCCAGGTACGTGATGCCCTCAAGTGGTCCAGCTACCTCAACGAGACCATCGAGACCTGGGGCGACCAGGCCCAGGTCAAGTTCCAGAGCCATCACTGGCCGCGCTGGGGCAATGCCAGCATCGTCGACTACTTCAAGAAGCAGCGGGATCTCTACAAGTACATCCACGACCAGTCGGTGCGGCTGATGAACATGGGCTACACGGGTGAGGAGATTTCAGAGAAGATTGCCCTGCCCCCCGAGCTCAACGACTTTTGGCCGAACCGCGGTTACTACGGCACCCTGCGCCACAACAGCCGGGCCGTCTATCAGCGCTACATGGGCTGGTACTCCGGCAACCCCTCCGATCTGGACAACCTGCCACCCGAGATGGTCGGTCCCAAATACGTCGAGTTCATGGGCGGTGAGCAGGCGCTCCTGAAGAAAGCCAAGGCGTCGTTCGACAAGGGGGAATATCGCTGGGTCGCGGAAGTGCTCAAGCATCTGGTGTTCGCCAACCCGAACAACCAGGAGGGCAAGCTGCTGCTGGCCGATGCGCTCGAGCAGCTGGGCTATCAGGCCGAGTCCGGCCCATGGCGCTCCGTCTATCTGCAGGGGGCCTATGAGCTGCGCAACGGCGTGCCCACCGCTGGCGGTACCGTCACCGCCTCGCCGGACACCATTCGCGCCATGAGCCCCAGCATGCTGTTCGACTATCTGGCGGTGCGGATCAATCCGGAGAAAGCGGCCGGCAAGAAGATGGTCATCAACATGGACTTCACCGACATCGGGGAGAAACACACCCTGAGCCTGGAGAACGCCGTGCTCAACCACACCACCCACTATGCCGCCAAGCCGGATGTCACCCTCACCCTGAGCAAGCAGACCCTGGACGACATCCAGCTGGGCCAGGGCACGCTGGAGCAGAAGATCGCCAGCGGCGAGATCAAGGTTCAGGGGAACCCGCAGACCTTCAGCGACTTCGTCGGCCTGCTCGACAAGTTCAACTTCTGGTTCAACATAGTGACCCCATGATGCGACGCACCCTGCGCGTGTGCATGACCCTGCTCTGCCTCATCCCCGGGATGGGGCAGACCTGCGGTTATGACGCACTCTACCCCAATCCGTTTGAACAGAGCTGGCCCGGCGCACTCGACGTTGCCATGGCGACCGCGGCAGCGGTCAATGATGACAGGGTGGCCCGTCTGCCCACCCTCACCGGTGAGGCGGGGTTTGCCCGCAGCCAGGCCTGGCTGCAGACCCTGAAGAGCCGCTTCCAGCAGGCCGGCGTCAGGGGCGGCGTCTCCATTCTGCTGGTCGATTCCGGGCTCTGGTCGAGGCTGCGTGGCAAGGAGTCGCTATTGCTCCAGCTCCATACTGCCGGCCCGCACCCCAAGGATCGGATGATGCTGCTAAGCGAAGCGGCCCTCGACGCCCTGCTGGCCGGCACCCTCACCATAGAGGAGGCGCTGCGACTGGAGGTGGTTGCCTTGCCGGGCGAGGAGGGCCGGCAATTGCAGCACGACTTGCACCTGGCTCTGGGCTCATGACCGTTCAGACATGAAAAAAGGGAGGCATATGCCTCCCTTTTCTTTGCTGCCATCGGGGCAACGAACCAGCGCGCGCGCTTATTCGTCTTCCAGATAGGCGTAGCCTTGCAGACCCAGCTCCAGCTCTTCGAGCAGGGCCTTGCGAGCCGCGTCGTCCAGCGCCGGGTGGGAGACGATCCGCTGATAGTTCTCGCGAATGACGGACGGGTCGATGTTGACGTAACGCAGCAGCTGATCGACGGTGTCGCCGCGCACCACGTTGCGGATGTCCATCTTGCCTTCGTCATCGAGCCACACTTCCGCGCAGTGGGTGTCACCGAACAGGTTGTGCAGATCGCCGAGGATCTCCTGATAGGCACCCACCAGGAAGAAGCCGACGTGGCACTCTTCGTTCTCGCCATACACCGGCATCGGCAGGGTGCTCTCGACCCCCAGACCGTCGACGTAGTGCTCCACCTGACCGTCGGAGTCACAGGTGATGTCCATCAGGATGCCACGGCGGGTAAGCGGGCGCTCGAGGCCGGCCAGCGGCATCACCGGGAACACCTGACCGATACCCCAGGCATCCGGCAGGGACTGGAACAGGGAGAAGTTGGCAAAGCACTTGTCAGCCAGCTTCTCGGAGAGCTCGTCAGCCAGCGCGCGGTGGTTGCGGTTGACCGGGTTGAGCATCTCTTTGAGCGCCAGACAGGTGTTCTGGTGCAGCATCTCGGCCCAGGCGCGTTGCTCGAGGTTGAGCAGACCCATGGTGTACTGGGTGTTGACGTCACCCAGATCTGCCACCGAGTCGTGGAAGATCTCCAGCAGGGAGGGATCTTCGCCGCGTAGGTCCAGCCACCCTTTCCACATGTTCTGCAGAATGGTGGGCGCATCCTCGTCCGGTGCGCTGATGTCGTTCATCTCCACCCCTTCGGCACCAATGATGTTGGTGACCAGCACGGCGTGGTGAGCGGTCAGGGCACGGCCGGACTCGCTGATGATGGTCGGGTGCGGCAGGTCGAACTCGCGGCACACGTCGCCGATGCCCCACACCACGTTGTTGGCGTACTCGGAGAGGCTGTAGTTGGCGGAGCAGTGGCTCTGGGAACGGGTTCCCTCGTAGTCCACCCCCAGTCCGCCACCCACGTCAACCACTTCGATGTTGGCACCGAGGCGACGCAGTTCGGCGTAGAAACGGCCGCACTCGCGGATGCCGCCCTGGATGTCGCGGATGTTGGCGATCTGGGAACCCAGGTGGAAGTGCAGCAGCTGCAGGCAGTCCAGCTTGCCCAGGCCGCGCAGACGCTCGATCAGCGCCAGGATCTGGGAGGCGGACAGACCGAATTTGGACATGGAGCCGCCGCTCGATTCCCACATGCCGGAGCCGGTGGAGGCGAGCTTGGCACGCACCCCGATGTTGGGCTTGATGTTGAGGCGAGCTGACTCGTCCAGCACCATTTCCAGCTCGGAGGGCTTCTCCACCACGATGTAGACCTTGTGGCCCATCAGGTTGCCCAAGAGGGCGTGGCGGATATATTCGCGGTCTTTGTAACCGTTGCAGACGATCACCGAGCCTTGCTCATGGTGATGGGACAGCACGGCCAGCAGTTCCGGTTTGGAACCAGCTTCCAGGCCAAGCCGGGGCTTGTCGCTGTAGGACTGGCTGATGGTCTCGATGACGCGACGCTGCTGGTTTACCTTGATCGGGTAAACGCACAGGTAGTCCCCTTCATAGCCTGACTTCTCGATGGCCTGACCGAAGGCGTTGAACAGCGCATCGACCCGGCTCTTGAGGATGTCGGGGAAACGCAGCAGTACCGGAGTGGTCAGCCCGGATTGACGCAGTTGTTCGATGGCATCGGAGAGCACGATCTGTGCGTCAGGGCGTGACTTGTCGGGAGCGACGGTCACATGACCGGCGTCATTGATGTTGAAAAAACCCGCACCCCAGTAGGGAACGTTGTAGACCTTCAAGGAGTCCTTGCTGGACCAGTTAGTCATGGGCTATGCCTCGCAAATGAGCGGCCGGTGGCCGCCTTCGTTACCCTCAATCACATCCAGACCATCGATGAGCAGGTGTGGCGCGCCGAAGCGGCCTGCGGGCGAGCAAGGCAAGAAGTCCGGCACCGGGCGCTGACGCCGCGGGTTGACCTGAACGTTCACCTGTCGCCACCTCCCTGGTTCATCGCGGCAAGCCTAGGCTGCCTGGTGGATCTTGGGGAAGTAACGAGTCTTGATGTGGGGCTGGTGGCTTTACATCAAGCTCAACGGTATGCGGTGCTGCAATCAGCGCCGCGGTACTTTGATGACCAACGACATCAGCCACGTCGTTCGTTCATCATTCGGCAGCCGTCACGACAGCAGGGGAGGGTTTCAAGGAAGAGATGCGAAGGCGTCAGCACGCAAGCGTGTTGATAGACGACAACAACCACAGCCAGCTCACCGCCAGTGACCGCCCATGACAAGGGAAGATGATGAGCCGATGGCTCACTCGGTCAGCCGGAAAATGAGAGTCCGTTGTTCTCCCTGATACCGGAGCCTAACCGGTATTAAAGAAACCATACCCTAGCAGTGTCTGTCGTTTCTGCGTGCCTCGCCCTATAGGCGTATGATCCTGCGGGAGTCTGGCGGCCTCTGCCTGCTCAGGGTTGCCCTTGGATCGGCGCGGAGTGTACACACTTACCGCCAGCGGTGACAATAAAAAATAGTGTTCAAAAACAGCTTTTCATAAGGCGATCAAATCTTGCCGCCAGCGGGCCTGGCAAGCGGGGGGAGAAGTCCCGCCACGCACCTTTTTTCACCCTGAAAATAACCCCGTCTGGCCCGTCCTCGCCCCTCCCCCGCCACCAAGGGCATTGACGGAAAAATGAGTCCCATCACAAGCCGCTTAAAAATGCGGTTGATGGACCATTTTATGCTGTTATTGATATCAACAACCACAGCCTCAACCACCTTACACCTTTCCAACCCGATCTTCGCCAAAAAATGTGGCAAAAACTGAGCTGACGCAAAAAGCCCCGCCGCCAGATTGGCCACAATGACCCTCCACCACAGGTTTGAGGCTTGCCAATGGATACCTTGCTTGAGCGTTTTCTGCGTTACGTGACTTTTCATACCCGCTCCGATGCGACCAATCCCGTCTGTCCCAGCAGCGAGGGACAGCTGGTCTTCGCCCGCGCCCTCTGTAATGAAATGACGCAGATGGGACTGAGCCGGGTCACCCTGGACGAGCACGGCTACCTCACCGCCTGCCTGCCGGGCAACCAGCCGGACGCGCCGGCCATCGGCCTCATCGCCCACATGGATACCGCCGACTACGAGGCTGAGCAGGTGGTGCCCCAGATCATCGAAAACTATCAGGGGGGGGACATCTGCCTGGGCAAGGGTGACGAGGTGCTGGCCATTCGCGACTACCGTTTCCTGAAGCACTACCTGGGCCAGGATCTCATCACCACCGACGGCACCACCCTGCTGGGGGCCGACGACAAGGCGGGCATCGCCGAGATCCTCACCGCCATCGACCACCTGCTGGCCCACCCCGAGATCCCCCGCGGCGATGTCTGGGTCGGCTTTACCCCGGACGAGGAGATAGGCCGCGGCGCCGACCGCTTCCCGCTGGACCGCTTCCCGGCCCGCTGGGCCTACACGGTGGACGGCGGCGAGCTCGGTGAGCTCGAATACGAGAACTTCAACGCCGCCGGCGCCACCGTGCGCTTTATCGGCAACAACGTGCACCCCGGCACCGCCAAGGGCAGCATGATCAACAGCCAGACCCTGGCCGCCCGCTTCCACGCCGCCATGCCCGCCGAGCAGACTCCGGAGTGTACCGACGGCTATCAGGGCTTCTTCCACCTTGCCCAGATGAACGGCACAGTGGAGGAGACCTGCCTGCACTACATCATCCGCGACTTCGACGACGAGGGTTTTGCCGCCCGCAAGGCCCAGCTCAAGGAGCGGGTCGCCTCCTTGCAGCTGGAGGCGCCCAAAGCGCGCATCGAGCTCACCCTGACCGACAGCTATCGCAACATGCGCAGCCAGATCGAGCCGCACATGCACATAGTCCAGCTGGCCAAGGCCGCCATGCTGGCCGCCGACGTGGAGCCAAAGATAAAACCCATTCGCGGCGGCACCGACGGCGCCCGGCTCTCCTTCATGGGACTGCCTTGTCCCAACATCTTTACCGGTGGCCACAATTTCCACGGCAAGCACGAGTTCATCCCGCTGCAATCCATGGAAAAAGCGGTCGCCACCCTGGTGGAGCTGGTGCGCCTGACTTCGGCCTGGCGCGGCTAAACCGGCCATCGTCACCGCCATGACCACAAGAGGGGGGAGCCGGTTAACCAGCTCCCCCCTCTTTGCCATCAAACTGTCATCCCGCTGCCATGGGGCGGGAACAAAAGGGCGTCACGCTAGGGCAACGACTCATCGGAGCCCAGCCCATGTTCAGTGTCGATGCCCTGCTACAACAACACCTGCCCCGCCTGTCGGCCAACGACCTGCTGCGCCCCCTGCTCCGACAAGGGCTGCGCTGGCTGCTGCACGAGCAGGCGTTTCAACGCTTCGCCGCATGCCACCCCCATCTGCGCGGACTCGACTTCGTCGAGCAGGCGCTGACCGAGCTCGACTTCGACTACCGGGTGAGCGAGGCCCAGCTCGAGCACATTCCGGCCAGTGGCCGGGTCATCATAGTCGCCAACCACCCCATCGGCTCCCTCGACGGGCTGGCCCTGCTGCGTCTGCTCGGCCGCATCCGGCCGGACGTCAAGATAGTGGCCAACCAGTTGCTGTCCCAGCTGACGCCGCTGCGCCCCCTGCTGCTGCCGGTGGACAACCTGGGGGGCAAGACGGACAGGCGCGCCATCCTGGCGATGGGGGAACACCTGGCGGGAGAAGGGGCGCTGGTGATCTTTCCCGCCGGCGAGGTGTCGCGCCTCGGCCCCAAGGGGGTCAAGGACGGCCCCTGGCAATCAGGCTTCATCAAGCTGGCCCAGCGCACCCGCACCCCGCTGGTGCCGATCCATCTGGACGGGCGCAATGGGCTCTCCTTCTATCTCGCCGCCTGGCTCAACAACGACTGGGCGGGGCTGTTGCTGGTCAAGCAGCTGTTTCGCCAGCAGGGCAAGCGCATCGCCATCACCATAGGTGCCCGCATCCCGGTGAGCGGGGTGCAGGAGCTGCCCGCCAAGAGCGCGGCCCGGCTGGTGCGCAGCCACCTCTACCGAGTCGGGCGTGGCAAGCGGGGCTTGCTGGCCACCGAAGCCCCCATCGCCCTGCCGGAGGAGCGCCGCCAGCTCAAGCAGGCCATCGAATCCTGCGAGGCCCTCGGCCATACCCCGGACGGTCAGGGGATCTACCTCTACCGACGCCACGAGCTGAGCCACTCGGTGATCCTGCGCGAGCTGGGACGCCTGCGGGAGATCGCCTTTCGGGCGGTGGGGGAAGGCTCCGGCAGACGGCGGGATCTCGACGCCTTCGACGATGACTATCACCACCTCATCCTCTGGGATCCGGCCAGGCTCGAGATCATCGGCGCCTACCGTTTCGCCCCGGTGGCCGAGTTGCTGGCCAGCAAGGGGCTCGACGGCCTCTACAGCCACACCCTGTTTGGCTTTGAAGAGAAATTGCTGCCCAGGCTGGAGCTTGCCATCGAGCTTGGCCGCAGCTTCATCCAGCCCGCCTACTGGGGCAAACGGGGGCTCGATTACCTCTGGTTTGGCATCGGCGCCTATCTGGCCCGCTATCCCGACTACCGCTACCTGTTCGGCCCGGTGTCGCTCTCCGGCAGCCTGCCGGCGGCGGCCAAGGATCTGCTGGTGAGCTTCTATCGCCAGCACTTTGCCCCCGAGCTCGCGCTCGCCCCCTCGCGCCGCCCCTATCCGGCCACACCGCCGCTGTTTGCAGGCATGGATTACGGCGCCGATCTCAAGGAGCTCAAGGCTCGCCTCGACAACCTGGGCTGCGCCATCCCCACCCTCTACAAGCAGTACTCCGAGCTGTGCGAGCCGGGCGGCGTGCAGTTCATGGATTTTGGCATCGACCCCGACTTCAACCACTGCATCGACGGCCTGGTGTGGGTGGATGTGAGCCGCCTCAAGCCCCACAAGCGGGCCCGCTATATCGGCCTCCCCGCCAAAGATAAGCCGGGCACAGCTGCCGACCGTTGAGCGGACGCCACAACGAGAGAGGGAGGCCTGCGCCTCCCTCTCTTTGTCATTGATGCTGCGGTTTACTCTGCAACCGGCTTGCGATCGGCATGGCCCAGGTCTCGCTCGGGGGCGATGACATCGCGTACCCGCTGCTTGATCTCCTTGGCCTCGGGGAAGCCCTCATCGGCCACCCGATCCCACACCAGCACCCCGTCCACCAGGATGCGAAACTCCCCCTTGCTGGCCGGCACCAGCGCCACCTCCCCCAGCTCGCTGTCGAAGGTGGAGAGCAGCTCCTGGGCCAGCCAGGCGGCGCGCAGCATCCAGCGACAGAGGGTGCAGTAGCGGATCTCGATGCGGGGTTTGGGGGTGGGCAGTGTCGTCTCGCTCATGTCGTCACTCCATCAATGGCGGCTAAGAAAAAGGCACTCACTGGGCGACCCCGTGGAAGTCGGCCAGCCAGTGGCGGGCAATGGTGCGCATGGTCGACTGCGGCAGGTCAAACAGGCCGGGGGCCAGCGGCTGCAGCGCCAGCTGACGCACCCCTTCGATGATCTCCGCCAGCACCAGATAGACATATTCGCCGATGACGGCGCCGTGGACGAAGTTGACCGCCTCGCCCCGGTTGAGCAGAAAGATGGTGCTGCCGTCGGGGCGGGTCAGCGCCAGCACATGGGGGCACACCTCCTCGCTCGGCCAGGGCAGCTGGGCGAGGCAGAACGCAAATTCGTCGTCCGCCGAGGTGACCGAAGCGACCATGGTGCCGGGGCGCAGCTGCTGCAGATCCGCCAGGTCCAGCGCGCCATTGCCGGTGGAGCAGATCACCAGCTCGGCCCGACCGAGGGCTTCGGCCTTGCCCACCAGCTTGAAGCCGTGGGAGAGCGCCTCCACCTGGCGCAGCACGTCGGTCTCCACCAGCTCCAGGTGCAGGTTGCGGCACCTGAGCTCGCGGGCGATGCTGCGCCCCACCTTGCCATAGCCGAACAGGGCGGCCTGGCAGACATTGAAGGTACGGTTGAGGGTGCGGGCCAGGGATTCGGCGGAGTAGACCACGCTCAGGCCAATCTGGATATCCTCGGCCTGCTTGAGGGGGCTGCGCGCCACCGAGATGACCGGGGTGGCCAGCACCTCCTGCTCGTAGCGCTGATGGCCGTTTTCGGTCATCTCCACCACCCCGAGGAAGCGGGGGCCGAAATACTCGCTGAGGGTGACCTGGGTTCTGGCGAAATAGCCCCCGATATCGAGAATGATCAGCCGCTCATGGGGCGCCACCAGCGGGGCTATGTGCTCGATCACTCCCTGCGGGGTGTTGGTCCACTGGCGATTGAGGGGCAGTACCGGATAGTGTTGCTGGGCCCAGGTCAGGGTCGGTCCATGCACTGACTTGGGTTTGGGCAGGATGGCGCCGATCCGCCCGATCTGATCGAGGGCCTGGATAAACTGGGGGCGATCGGGAAGCAGATGGGTAACCAGCAGGATACAGAGCCCGTCGAGACGTCCCTGCTCGGTGAAATGGCGAAAAAACAGATGCTCAGATCCTTGACTGCGCAACTGTGGCCTCCTTAGCGCGCCGCAAACAAGCAGGCAAACAGAACCCGGTCAGACCGGGTTCTGTGTGTGTTCAGATAATTGAAAAACCTTTTTATCTGAAACCACTATGGGGCTCAATCTTTATCTGTACAGACTATGACGAAGTCGGCAACCTTTGGGGTAATTGCCTGTTTTTTATGCTAAAAATCAGTAAAGAGAGGCCTCTGGCCACACCTTCCACAGACTCAGACCCGCCCCGACGCCCGCCAGCAGGATCAGCAGGGCCCAGCGCTGGAACCAGGGTTTGTTGCGCAGTGCCCACTCCAGCAGCGGCAGCAGCCAGACCGGCAGCAACACCAGCAGCGGCACCTCCACGTATTGCCAGGCGAGCATCTGCATAAAGGCCAGCACCAACCCGAGCGCCGCAGGCGCCACCTGGCTGCCGGCAAAGGCCCCGAGCAGAGCACGGAAACCGGCGAAGGCCGCCAGCGCACCAGCCAGCTGGGCAATCAGCAGGCTGCCGTCGATGCCGATCACCAGTGCCAGCCAGATGAAGCCGAGGGCAAAGCCGAGCCCCTCGCGGCTGTCACCGCGCAGTCCGGTCCACCCCAGCCAGGCGATGGCGGGCAACAGCGCCAGCCAGATGGCGGGTTCGCTTGCCAGCACCGAGGCCAGCCCCTGCCACCACACCAGCGCCCCGAGCGCGGCAAACAGCGCAAGCGCGGCCCGCTGATCGGCCAGCTGCGCCGCCAGGGCAGGCACCAGCAGGGTCAACGGCAGCCATTGCCATGCCTTGACCGGCAACCCGTAGGCACCGCCCAGCAGGCTGCCCACCAGCCAGAGCGCCAGGGCGCCCCACAGATACCCCAGCCGCGGCCAGCGCCACGACAGCAAAGCGGCCCCCAAAGGAGCCGCCAGGGTTTGAAGCAGGAGTGCCGCGCCCATTACTTGCGCACACCTTCGACAAACAGTGCGATGGTCATCTCGTCCGGGATGTTCGGCACCATGTAGTTCACGCCAAAGTCGCTGCGCTTGATGGTGGTGGTGGCGTTGAAGCCGCTGCGGTAGCCACCCCAGGGATCCTTGCCTTCACCGATGTGGACCAGATCGAAGGCCACTTCCTTGGACACGCCGTGCAGGGTCAGGGTGCCTTTCAGCACGCCCTTATCCTTGGTGCCCTCGTAGCCGGAGCTGACGAAAGTCATCTTGGGATACTGCTTCACGTCCAGGAAATCGGGGCTGCGCAGGTGTTTGTCGCGTGGCTCGTGGTTGGAGTCCACGCTGGCGGCATCGATCTCGAAGCTTGCCTTGGCCGCTGCCGGGTTGGCATCGTCCATGCTGAAGGTGCCGCTGAAGGTGTTGAAACGACCCACCAGCTCGGAGAAGCCGAGGTGTCCCACCTTGAACTGGACTGTGGTGTGCGCCGCGTCGACGTCGTAATCGGCTGCCATCAGGGGCGTCGCCATAAAGAGGCAGGAGGCCAGCAGGGCCTTGGTCATCTTCATCCGTTCGTTCCTTCATATTGGGGGTTCACAACAACAGCCAAGATGCTAACCTCCATACCGGACATAGATAATCAGCGATTTATTAAAATAATTATCAACTGAGAGTGAAAGATGGACCAGATAGCCGCCATGCGCACCTTCATCAAGGTGGTGGAGTGTCAGAGTTTTACCAAGGCCGCCAACCAGCTCGGCATCTCGGTCGCCATGACCTCCAAGCTGATGCAGCAGCTGGAGGAGTCGCTCTCCACCCGGCTGCTGTCGCGCACCACCCGCCAGGTCAACCCCACCGAGGCGGGCCAGTTCTACTACCAGCGCTCCCAGGCGCTGCTGGCAGAGCTCGAAGAGACCCACAGCCAGCTGACCCGCAACAACCAGCAGCCCCAGGGCACCCTCAAGCTGTCGGTGCCGATGGACTTTGGCTACCTGCACCTCTCCCCCGCCCTGCCGCTGTTTCGCGAACGCTACCCGGATCTGAAGCTGGAGATAGAGTACAGCGACCGGCGGGTGGCGCTGGTGGAAGAGGGGTTCGATCTGGCGCTGCGCATCGGCAATCTGCCGGACTCCTCCCTGGTGGCCAAGCCGCTGGCCATGATGCGGCTGGAGGTGTGCGCCAGCCCGGGCTACCTGGCCCGTCGGGGCACGCCGAACAGCCCGGAGGATCTCAAGCAGCACGACTGCCTGCTCTATACCCTGACCCAGCCGGACTGGGTGTTCAAACGGGATGGCGAGCAGCTGAGCGTGCGCCCGCAGGGGCCGCTGCGGGCCAACAACGGGGTGGCCCTGACCCGGGCGGCCTGCGACGATCAGGGCATCATCTTGCAGCCCACCTTCATCGTCGGCGATGCGCTGCGCTCCGGCGCCCTGGTGTCACTGCTGCCGGAGTGGGAGAAGGGGCAGGTGGGGCTCTATGCCCTCTATCCGCACCGCCGCTTCGTCTCGGCCAAGGTGCGCTGTTTTATCGAGTTTGTGCAGGAGCGCTATCTCGCCCCCCACTACTGGGATCGCAAGGCTTAACACCTTTGCGGCAGTGACGGGATGGCTATGAGGCGGCGGTATCGGCAGGCAGCGGCAGCTCGGCCACCAGCAGCACGTCGCGCAGGCTCAGTTGCCAGCGCGGCAGGCGCTGGCGCAGGGTCGCCAGCTGCTCATCGCCGAGGGCATAGGGCAGAGTGATGTGCAGGCAGTGGCAATCGAGCATGCCGGCCAGTTGCAGGATCAGGATGAGGTTGGCCTCATCGGTCTTGTGCTTGTTGATGCGTTTGGCCAGCTCGTGGCGAAAGTGGGTCTCCGGATCCTGGGTCATCGCCTGCCAGCCGTAGCCAAACAGCGGAATGAAGGCGCTGACGATGCCAAGGGCGGTGAGTGGCTGCTTGGGCGGGTGATAGAGGGCGTTGAGATCCAGCTCGATGGGCGTTAGATGCAGCTCACGATTGCCGGACAAAATATTATTACTCATTGGATAACCCTCTTGATTCCACTAGACTTCGCCGCATATTTGACCTGACATGCCAACGAGGTGCTGATGCTAAGCGATATCGAGATCTCCCGCCAGTCCCCCCGTCTCTCCATTCACGCGCTGGCCGAGCGCCTCGCCATCCCTTCGCACCAGCTGAACCCATACGGCCACTACAAGGGCAAACTCAGCCTCGACCTGCTCAAGTCGCTCCCCAAACCGGCGGGCAAGCTGGTGCTGGTGAGCGCCATCACCCCCACCCCGCTTGGCGAGGGCAAGACGGTGACCACCCTGGGCCTCTCCATGGGACTCAACCACATCGGCCAGCCCAGCATCGCCACCATCCGCCAGCCGAGCCTCGGGCCCGTATTCGGGGTCAAGGGGGGCGCCGCCGGTGGTGGTCACGCCCAGGTGGTGCCGATGGAGGAGATGAACCTGCACCTCACCGGTGACTTTCACGCCCTCACCGCCGCCCACAATCTGGCGGCGGCGGCCCTCGATGCCCGCCTGTTCCATGAGCGCAAACTCGGTGACCAGTTCAGCGCCAGAACCGGCCTGCCTCGGCTCGATATCGATGCAGACAACATCCTCTGGCCGCGCACCCTCGACATGAACGACCGCGCCCTGCGCCACCTCACCATCGGCCAGGGGGGCGCCGCCGACGGCGTCGAGCGCAGCGATCGCTTCGTCATCACCGCCGCCTCCGAGCTGATGGCCATTCTGGCGCTGGCGAGCGATCTGAACGATCTGCGTGCGCGCATCGGCCGCATCCAGCTGGCCCGCGATCTGCACGGCAAACCCATCACCGCCGAGCAGCTGGAAGTGGCGGGCGCCATGACGGTGCTGCTCAAAGAGGCCATGCAGCCGACCCTGATGCAGACCACGGAGCAGACCCCGGTGCTGGTGCACGCCGGCCCCTTTGCCAACATCGCCCACGGCAACTCCTCGGTGATCGCCGATCGCATGGCCCTCGGCCTCACCGACTACGTGGTGACCGAGGCAGGCTTTGGCTCCGACATGGGGCTGGAGAAGTTCTTCAACATCAAGAGCCGCCAATCCGGCCTGACCCCGGCCTGCGTGGTGCTGGTGGCGACGGTGCGCGGGCTCAAGGCCAACAGCGGCCTGCTCGACATCCGCCCGGGCCAGCCGCTGCCGGAAAGCCTGCTGGGCGAGGATCTGCCGACCCTGACGCAGGGCTGCGCCAACCTCGGCTGGCACATCGCCAATGCCCGCCGTTACGGCGTGCCGGTGGTGGTCGCCATCAACCGCTTCCCCACCGACAGCGAGGCCGAGCTGGCCTTGCTGGCCCGCGAGGCGATGCAAGCCGGCGCCTCTGGCTGTGCCATCTCACACGCCTTTACCCAGGGCGGGGCTGGCGCCAGCGAGCTGGCCCGGGCCGTGGTGGCCGCCTGTGAGCAACCGGGCCAGGTCAAGCTGCTCTACCCCGACGAGGCGAGTCTGGACGCCAAACTGGCCACTTTGGTGGAGTGCGGCTATGGCGGGCGCGGCGTGCGACTCTCGGACAAGGCGCGCCGCCAGCTGGCGCAACTCTCTGCCGAGGGATGGGGCCACCTGCCGGTCTGCGTGGCCAAGACGCCGCTCTCCATCAGCCATGATCCGGCCCTCAAGGGGGTACCGACCGACTTCGAGGTGCCCATCGAGGAGGTGAAGCTGTGCGCCGGCGCCGGCTTCGTCTATGCCCTGGCGGGCCCCATCATGACCATGCCGGGCCTTGGCAGCCTGCCGGCCTACCGTCATATCGATATCGACGAGAACGGCGACATCGTCGGGTTGAGCTGATATCGGCTTTGATGCCTGACCAGCAGCCCCCTGCAAACGCCAGAAACAACAAGGCCCCGTCACTGGACGGGGCCTTTTGCTATCTGCCAAACGCTCTTAGAGGGTAAAACGCTGGGTCATATGGTGCAGCGTATTGGCCAGCTTGCTCAGCTCGACACAGGCCTGGGCGGTCTGTTGGGCCCCCAGGGCGTTCTCGTCGGCCGCATTGTGGATGTTGACGATGCTGCGATTGAGCTCCTCGGTCACCGCATTCTGCTCCTCGGTGGCGGTGGCGATCAGGGTGTTCATGTCGGTGATCTGGGTAACGGCACCGTTGATGGTGTCGATGCTGTTGCCCGCCTCCCGCGCCAGCCCCACGCTCTCCTGCATTTGCTGACGGCTCAGCTGCATGGCGCTGCCCGCCTCGGCGGTACGCTCCTGCAGCACCTCGATCATCTTGCTGATCTCGGCGGTGGAGTTCTGGGTACGCTGGGCCAGGGAGCGCACTTCATCGGCCACGACCGCAAAGCCGCGCCCCTGTTCGCCCGCGCGCGCCGCCTCGATGGCCGCGTTGAGGGCCAGCAGGTTGGTCTGCTCGGCAATGCCGCGAATCACGTCAAGCACCATGCTGATGTTGGTGCTGTCCTGCTCCAGCTGCTGCACCACGGCGCCCGCCTGCTCAATCTTGACCGACACCTCCTCGATGCTGCTGATGGCGCTGCGCACCACCTGGTTGCCCTGGGTCGAGGTGCGGGAGGCATCCTTGGCGGCGCTCATGGCGTCCGTGGTGTTGCGGGCTACCTCGTTGACGGTGGACTGCATCTCGTTCATGGCGGTGGCAACCTGGGAGACCTCGCTCTGCTGACGGGCCATGCCGGTGGCGGACTGCTCGGAGATGGCACTCACCTCCTCCACCGCGCTGCTGAGCTGGCTCACGGAGCCGGCGATCTCACTCACCAGATCAGCAAGCGAACCCTGCATGCGGTCGATGGCGGCGCCGAGCTGACCCAGTTCGTCACGCTTGAAGCGATTGCCGCGGATCCACTCCTGCAACTCGCTCTTGCCCAGATCACCGCTCGCGATGCGCTGGGCCTGGCGGGCCAGCATCACCAGCGGATCGCGGATCTGGCGGGTCAGCACGGTGGAGAGCGCCCCCGCCAGCACCAGACCCAGTACCAGCGCCACTATGATGCTCAGCTTGGCGCTGTCAAACGCAGCCACCACCTGGGCACGGGAGCCCACTGAGTAGCCGTGGTTGATGCGGATCAGATCCCCCACCGACTTGGCCAGGTTGGTGTAGAGGGTGATCCCCTCGCTCATGAACAGCTGCTGGGCCTCGGCCAGCTGGCCGCCATCCTGCATCTGCCGGATGCGCTGGTGCAGGGCCACGTACTTGTCCCAGTCCTGCTTGACGATGTCGAAAGTGCGCCGCTCTTCCACGTCCTCCGCCCAGATGGTGGCATCGTGCGCCTTGACCTGCCGGGCGACCTCTTGCAGGGTCTGCTCGCCAAGGTCGCGATAGTGGGCTTTCTGCTGCGGATCGGCCGCCACCAGAAACACATCCAGTTCATAGCGGCGCAGGGTATTGATGGTCTCGCCCAGGGTACTGGTGCGCACCACGGCGGGCAAAATGCTGTCGGTAAAGCCGATGGCGGCCCGGTTCATGTTGCCAAACTGCAGCAGCGAGAAGCCGCCGATAAAGGCCATCATCAGGCCGAGCATGGCAAAACCCGCGGTGAGTTTCTTGCCAATGGTCATGGTACTGGTATTCATGGCATGTCCTGGATATGAGTGAACAGATAACGCTCGTCTGAACCGTACGCATACGGCCCGCTGTCACCGCCTCCATGGCGGCTCATCCAGCCTTGATGAATATATGTCCTTGCATGAACGAGGCGACATTTTTACAAGATGCCCGGCTGAGCGCAGGTCTCTTATCGACAGACCCACCCGGCCAAGAGAGCAGCCAAAGCCTGGCACCTTGAAGACTTGAACGCACTCCCGAAAGATGCGCACAAGCCATAACGGGATATATCGACCGGGGGGGTCCATCCCTTGAGGAAAATTGTCGGTGCGACCATCCGACAGCCAGCGGGCCGTCAGGGGCAGTGAAAAAAGAGGGGAAAGCGAGGAGACATGCCGCAGTGGCGACACATCTCCTGGCAGATCAGCCTTTCAGACCGGCCAGAAACTCGGCACGGGTATCAGGCTGGGTCTTGAAGACGCCACCCAGGGAGGTGGTGGTGGTGTAGGAGGTGGAGTCCATCACGCCGCGGGCCTTCACGCAGAAGTGGGTCGCCTTGATGCTGATGGCCACGTCCTTGGTGCCGAGCAGGGTCTGCAGCGCCAGCAGGATCTGCTGGGTCAGGCGCTCCTGTACCTGGGGGCGGCGGGCAAAGAACTGCACGATGCGGTTGATCTTGGAGAGCCCGATCACCTTGCCGCGGGGGATATAGGCCACGTGGGCCAGCCCGTCGATGGTGACGAAGTGGTGCTCGCAGGTGCTGGTGAGGCTGATGTCCCGCACCATGATCATCTCGTCCACCTTCATCTTGTTCTCGATCACCGTCACCTTGGGGAAGGTGGCGTAATCGAGGCCGGAGAAGATTTCGTTCACGTACATCTTGGCAATGCGGTGCGGTGTCTCTGCCAGACTGTCATCGGCCAGATCCAGCCCCAGCGTCTCCATGATGGCGCGCATGTGGCCCTCGATCTTCTCCCGCTTCTGCTGGCCGTCCAGGGTATTGGCCACCAGAGGTGTTTCGAGGCCCTCGGCCTCGAGGGCTGCCCTGACCAACAGGGCTTCCCGACTTAAGCTCGTCATCTTGTTCCTCTCCCACGCTCAGGGACTATGATGGCCGCCTCGCTATGACGGCACTCGGTTGTGGCGCAATAGTAGACGGCGATTATTGTCATAATTCAAGCTAACTCAAGCCCGTTCCCTGACTTTATGCCAATCTGGCGGCTTTTACTTCGCCGGCGCTACCCATACGGGGGGAGGCGCGCTGCCCGGTCGCTGCCTATCTGTACAGCCAAACGGTTTTATCCTGCTGCAACCTGCCCATCGGCATGGATTTTTGGGATAATCCGCCCTTCACACCCCCTCCATCACACAATGAGGTCATGACATGGGATTTGATACCAGCGGACTACTCCCCCTGAGCGACGCCCTGCAGGGCATGCTGGCACAGCTTGACGGCTGTTGCGACAGCGAACAGTTGCCCTTGCCGCAGGCCCTTGGCCGGGTACTCGCCGCGGATATCGCCTCCCCCCTCAGCGTGCCCCCGTTCGACAACTCCGCCATGGACGGTTATGCGGTGCGGCTGGCGGATCTCGCCAGCGGCGCGCCCCTCATCATGGCAGGCAAGGCCTTTGCCGGTCAGCCCTACCAGGGTGAGTGGCCCGCCGGCCACTGCGTGCGCATCATGACTGGCGCCCCGGTGCCGGCCGGGACGGATGCGGTGGTGATGCAGGAAGAAACGCAGGCGGACGGCGACAGGATCACCTTTCTGACCCCCCCTGTGCCCGGCCAGAACATTCGCCGCCGCGGTGAAGACATCCGCGAGGGCGCCAGCGTGCTCGCTGCCGGTACTCGCCTCACCGCCCGGGAGATGCCGCTGCTGGCCTCCCTCGGCATTGCCACCGTGTCGGTGCGCCGACCGCTGAAAGTGGCCATCTTCAGTACCGGTGACGAGCTCAAACCGGTCGGTACCCCCCTCGCCCACGGCGATATCTACGACTCCAACCGCTACGGAGTGCGGGCCATGCTGGATCGCATGGGCTGCGATTGCCTCGACCTTGGCATCATCCCGGACGATCCCACCCAGCTACGCGCCGCCTTCCTGAAAGCCGACCGCGAGGCCGACGCCCTCATCACCACCGGCGGCGTCTCGGTGGGGGAAGCAGACTTCACCAAACAGCTGCTGGAGGAGCTTGGCGAAATCGGCTTCTGGAAGCTCGCCATCAAGCCGGGCAAGCCGTTTGCCTTCGGTCGCCTGCCCCACGCCTGGTTTTTCGGCCTGCCGGGCAACCCGGTCTCGGCCATGGTCACCTTCGATCAGCTGGTGCAACCGGCGCTGGCCAAGCTGGCGGGTCAGCGTTTCGAGCGCCCGCTGCAACTGCAAGCCATTGCCGCAGAGCCGCTCAAGAAGGCGCCGGGCCGGCTCGACTTCCAGCGCGGCATCCTGACTCAGGGGCCAAACGGCCTGGAGGTACGCAGCACCGGCTCGCAAGACTCCGCCGTGTTCAGCTCCCTGTCGCGGGCCAATTGCTACATAGTCCTTGAGCGCGAGCGGGGCCGGGTCGCCACAGGAGAAACCGTCACCATCGAACCGTTCGGGGGATTGCTGCTGTGAGCGAAATCCTGAGCGACGCCGAGCTCTTGCGCTACAACCGCCAGATCATCCTCAAGTCTTTCGATTTCGAGGGGCAGGAGGCGCTCAAGCAGGCTCACGTGCTGCTGATCGGAGCCGGCGGCCTTGGCTGCGCTGCCAGCCAGTATCTGGCGGTGGCCGGGGTCGGCCGGCTCACCCTGGTCGATTTCGACAAGGTGGAGCTATCCAACCTGCAGCGCCAGGTGCTGCACACAGATGAGCGCATCGGCCACGACAAGGTAGACTCCGCCGCCCACTCCCTGCGAGCCCTCAACCCCTGGCTTGAGGTGGAGACCCACGCCGCCGTGGCCGACGAGGCGCTGCTCGATGCCCTGTTGCCCCGCCACCAGCTGGTATTGGATTGCACCGACAACCTGGCCATTCGCAACCTGCTCAACCAAAAGGCCCGCCAGCACGGCGTGCCGCTGGTCAGCGGCGCCGCCATCCGGCTGGAGGGCCAGATCTGCAGCTTCACCTGGCAGCAGGATGAGCCCTGCTACGCCTGCCTCAGCGCCCTGTTTGGCGAGCAGGCCCTTACCTGCGTCGAGGCAGGGGTGCTGGCCCCTGTGGTGGGACTGGTGGGCAGCCTGCAGGCGCTCGAAGCCATCAAACTCTTGGCGGGGATGGGCCGCAGTTACAGCGGCCGCCTGCTGATGATCGACGGTCTGGGCGGCACCTTTCGCGAAATGAAGCTGCCCAAACGCCCCGACTGCCCGGTCTGCTCGCACGGGTGAATCACCTCAACGAGCCTTTGCGCCAACAAAAAAGCCGACCCATGGGTCGGCTTTTTGCAGCATGCGTACGGCGGAAATTAACCGGCGCAGTAAACACGCGCCTCGCGCGGGGTGTAGACCCCAAAGGTCACAGCGCCCAGCAAACCATTGATGAAGGTATGCTGCGCTTCGACACGCACTACCTTGTCAGCACCGTTGCAAACGGCAGCAGCATCGATGGTTTTGCTCTGGCCCAGGCCGGAGATGAAGAAGTGGTGGGTCACTTCTTTGGTGGGTTTCACTGCATTACCGGAATGCACGGTAAAACCTTGCTGAGCACAGCCCGCCATCATCATTGCAACGGCTGCAGTCAATACCATTTTTTTCATTTTATTATCCCTGACAATATTATTTTTCCGGCTATGCCGGTGCCACGCAAAGAAGCATTCCCGTTAGTTATCAACAATATAAATAAAGGGGTGTTCCTAGGTGCGCGCACACTATCAAAATCCAGAGAGGGCAACAAGGCTTTATTTGAGACTTTATAATGTCAACCCAAAAATCACAGACTGCAATAAACCCGGGCCGTCCTCGGGGTATATATTCCCAACGTCAAGACGGTCATCAAGGTATCCTGCGGGCTCTGTTGCATTTCCAACCGCACCACTTTTTTCGGGTCACCATGGCAGGCCAGGGCAGCATCGACCATCTCACTCTGGCCAATCCCCGCCAGTACGAAATCATGGCTCACTTCTCGGGTTGGCTGACCCGGGTTACCCTCGTGCACGAAAAAGGTTTGCTGGGCACACCCCGACAACAGCAAGGTGCCGCATGCCATCCATACTATTTTTTTCATCTCTCTTACTCTGGCGATGGTCAGTAGAAAGCCTTAGAAGATCCCTTTGGCCTTGACCTTTTTCATGTTGGCCACCTGGTTGGAGAGATCTTCCACCAGCGGCTCGGTGTCCCCCGCGGCCGTCATTTGGCGAGCAGGGGCACTGGCCAGACGCTGGATCAGCCGATGCTGCTCACGAATAAGCCGAGACTGCTCTTCCAGTTGACGAGAGAGCTGTTGAATGCTGCTCTGCAGCGGCGCCAGGTCCTGCTCGCCGGCAGCAGATGGCAGCTTGCCTGCGATCGCCTCGGCCAGCTGTTCATGGTCAAGAGGAGCCGGCATTCCCTGCCGCAACTCATCCCACAGCTCGGTTGGTTGCTGCTCCCCAAGTCGGCTGACAATCTCTTCCACCAGACTGTCCGAAGAGGGCACAGCTGCTTGCTGACCCAGACGCTGAACGATTTCATCCACCAGCCCGCCGGTATCACCCTGGCCAAGCCGGGGGGATAATCTGGCCACTATCTGCTCGATCATGAGATCGGCAGCAGGCTGCGCCGAGGCACTCCCCTCTCCCAGGTTGAAGCCACAACTGGCGAAGGCATGACGCAAGGTGGTCATGCTTACCTGGTCGGGTCCCAGCGCATTGGCAATCGCCTTGCAGAGGTTGGGCGCCAGCACATACATGAACATGCCGGAGAGATAGATATCCTTATGAAAACGACTCTTGGAGAAGTCGAACTCCTCACTGCCATCCTGGATCTTGCGAGCCCGCTGATACCAGTTCTGCAATACCCCGACCGCGTAACGATCAGACTCCAGCGCGCCCGGATCCATATAGATGGAGAAGGTCATGCGCTTGAGTTGACTACTCATCATCGACCTCGGCCATCACGGCAGCTTCACGGTACACTTCCTCTTCTTCCGTGGTGTAGAGGCAGATCTCGCGCGCCAGAGCTGACTGGGCATCGTCCAGCAGTTCGACCCTGTCGCCCAGAGTCGGGTAAGCGTTCTTGATTGCTTCGTGGATAAGCGATGCCCCGCCCCCGACCAAGTAAACGCGGTTCGGATTCTTGGCAAACTTCTTCGCTTCATGCGCCACCTGGGAGCCCAGCTCGTCAATCTTGTTCTGCATCTTCTCGAGGATCTTGGGGATCTGGCTCTCGTCATTCACCACGTCGCGCACGAAGCTCATGTCGTGACGGCGCTTGATGAACTCGTTGGCCACCAGGTAGCTGGAGTCACTGTCCGCCGCTGCCAGCGCCTTGCGGGTCGCGTCGGTCACCATGGAGACACCGATCTCGTTGTTGCCGTAGACATCGGAGACATCGTCAAACTCGCCGACGATGATCCCCATGTCCAGGGTGGTGCCGCCACAATCGATCACCAGCGTCTTGGTGAACTCGTTGCAGCCCGAACCGATCAGACGGGAGAGCGCCGCAGGCAGGCTCTCCGGCATCACTTCCACGCTGACGATGTTGAACAGTTCACCCTTGTTGAGGGAGATGGCCCGCATCAGGTTGCGACGCTTCTTCTCGATCTTCTCTTCATTGCGCTGACAATCGTCCGGGTTGTAGAACTCGGTGATGGGGAGAGTCACGGTGATGGCTACGTCACAAGGGATCACACCGGTCTGCAGCAGGGCATGATGCACGGAGAGCAGGTTGAGATCGTCGTACTGGTACTCCACGTGGGTGGTTGCCAGCGACTTGTCGGACGTGGCGTCATAGGTGTACTTGGTATTGCCTATTTCGTAGTTGTAGATCTTCTTGTCCTTGCGCAAGGCGGCGCTCTTCCAGTCCTTGCGAAAGGAGTTGGGAGAGATGATGGTCTTGAGCACCTTGTTCTCAATCCAGCTCACCTTGACGTTGGTTGAACCATCATCGATGGCCATTTTCATTACTTCAGACATGAGGAAATACCTGTTGATAGAGCAAAATGGGTCCGATTGCCTTGCCTTTTGCGTGGCAAGGCGATCGGACCAATACATACACGGGATAAAAGGGCGACCAGTTTAATGAGTTTCTAAAATCCGGTGAAGCAAATGATTGAAGCCGGAGGGATCTTCCGCCGGCCAGGCGTGGTGGCCATTGGGGGTGTGAATGGTGGCGTTGGGCAGGGAGGCGAACTGTTCCACCCGTTTGGCCAGCGGCAAATAGTCGTGACTGGTGGAGATGATGGCCACCGGCTGCCAGATGTTGCCAAGCCGGGCGCGCACCGACCAGCCTGGCAGCGCTTCCAGCAGCGCCTTGTAAGTTTTCTTTTTGTTGCGCACGAAACGCAGCCGGAAGGTGTGACGCACCTGGGCAAGGTCGGGGCCGGGAAAAAGCTCGCGACCGAGCCACCAGGCGAGCGGCCGCAGGCCGAACCAGCGCAGCCACTTGAGCCGCTGGGCAAAGCGCTCCTGCTCTTTCGGTGTCTCCAGCAGAAATTCGCTGCAGCCGTTGACCAGTACCAGCCCCTGCACCTTGTGCGGCAACTGCAACGCCAGCTCCAGCGCTACCATGGCCCCCAAAGAGAGCCCCACCACCCAGGCGGGCTCAGGCTGTTCATCGAGCCAGTTCACCACGTCCGCCGCCAGGGTCGCCACGTCGAACGGCCCCTCCTGCATGCTCTGGCCGTGGCCGCGCAGATCCAGCGCCACCACCCGGTAGTGTTCGGAAAAGCGTTCGATCTGCGCCTGCCAGTCGAGGCTGGAGGAGCCCAGCCCGTGCAGCAGCAACAGCAAGGGGCCCTCCCCCGCGCTGCGCAGGGCAAGGCCGTTGGATTTCATCACCTGATTGCGGCGCATCAGTTCATTGCCTCTCGACTCATCCGCTGAACCATCCTGATTTTCTGCCTCTTCTGCAATCCGCTCAACCCTCGCTGACCAGGCTCACCGCCTTGATGTAGGCGTAGATCTGCTGGTTCGGGGCGAGCGCCAGCCGTCTGGCGGAGCGGCTGGTGATCCGGGCCAGCAGTATCTGCTGACCCAGCGCCAACTGCAACAGGGTCTGGCCGGGGCGTACCTCGCGTTCGGCCAGCAGTCGGGTGGTGAGGCAGTTGGAGAGGCTGGAGTGCTCGATGGGGGCGGTGGCAATCACCACGTCCCGCCCGGCCACCTTGATCTGCAGAGGGCCACCGTCGTCCGGTACCTGGGTCATGGTGACTCGCAACTGCTGCTCGCCGAGCTGCAGGGTCGCCATCTGCTCCTCTTCATCGTAGTGAGAGAGGCTCGCCGCCAGCATCACCCCGGCGTCGTCGCGACTGGCGAGCGAGAGATCGGTGCGGGCAAAGATCTCGCTCGGCCTCCCTTGCGCCTCCACCCGGCCATCCGCCAGCAGCACCAGCTGATCGCAGAGCAGGCTCACCTCCTCCATGGCGTGGCTGACAAAGATCATCGGAATGCCGCTCTCCTGCTGCAAGCCCTTGAGCACATGGGCCTGGTGAATGCGGCTGCGCCTGTCCAGCGCAGAAAAAGGTTCATCCAGCAGCAGCAGATCAGGCTCGGCCAACAGAGCCCGGGCCAGTGCCACCCGCTGGCGCTGGCCGCCGGAGAGGCCGTGGGCCGGCTGGGGCAGCAGTTCGGCAAAGCCGAGCCGAGTCGCCAGCGCCTCGGGCTGCCAGCGCCCTCGCCCCTTGCGGGCCGCCAGTTGCAGGTTGCCGAGCACACTCAGATGGGGAAAGAGGCGCGAATCCTGAAACACCAGCCCGATGCGGCGCGCTTCTGGCAGCTGATCGCTCAGCGCCCTGCCCTGCCAGTTCAGCTTGTCGCCCGGCGCCCTGTCCAGCCCGGCGATGATGCGCAGCAGGCTGCTCTTGCCGCAGCCGGAGGGGCCGAACAGACCGAGGATGCCCCCCAGCTCCAGGGCCAGTTCACAGTCGAGGGTAAAGGCGCCGAACGCCCGCCTCGCCTTGAGATGCAGTGGTTTCGCCTTGCCGGTGTCGTTCATCCGAACAGCCTCCGTTGCCGGCGCTGCAGCACCCCGTACACCAGCACCAGCATCACCAGCGAGAAGCCCATCAGGCCGCCCGCCAGCAGGTGGGCGTTTTGATAGTCCATCGTCTCCACGTGATCAAACAGGGCGATGGAGAGCACCTGGGTCTCACCCGGGATGTTGCCGCCAATCATCAGCACCACCCCGAACTCCCCCAGGGTGTGGGCAAAACCGAGCGCCGCCGCCATCACGAAGCTGGGCAGCGTCATCGGCAAGATGATGTGAAAGAAGCGCTCCAGCGGGCCGAGCCCCAGGGTGGCGGCGGCCTCCAGCTCCTTGTTGCCCATGTTGACGAAGGCGGAGGTGAGGGGCTGCACCACGAAGGGGAGCGAGTAGAGGATGGAGGCGAGCAGCAGACCGGTAAAACTGAAGGCGAGCGGCGCCCCGAAGGTGTCGCGCCACCAGGCGCCCAGGCCATAGGAGGGGGAAAAAGCCAGCAGCAGATAGAAGCCGAGTACCGTCGGCGGCAGCACCAGCGGCAGGGCCACCAGGGCCTCCACCACGGGTCTGAGCCTGTGCTGGCTGCGCGACAGCCACCAGGCCAACGGCGGCGAGAACAGCAGCAGGATGGCGGTGGTGCTGGCTGCCAGCCTCAGGGTGAGCCAGACCGCCAGCAGATCCCCTTCACTCATCAGACTCACTCCCAATGCCAGATCCAGCACCAGGCACATCGATTGAGCCGCATTTCCAGATGAATTCAGGCAACGGCATGGTGTGCATCCTTATCGCAAGAGTGGTCCGACCCGAGGGCCGGCCACTCATCAGTCAGGTGTATGGTTGCGCCATCACTGGGGCAGCGCATAACCCGCCGCCTTGATCTCTGCCTGACCCGGCCCCTTGAGCCAGGCCACCAGCGCCTCGACCGCAGCCCCTTTCTTCAATACCAGCCCTTGCTGTTCGATGGGCGGATAGAAGTCGGCCGGCACGGCCCAGGCTTCACCGGTCTTGCCCGCCTCCACCAGGTTGGCCCAGGCGACGAAGCCCAGCTCGGCGTTGCCGGTGTCGACGAACTGCCAGGTCTGGCCGATGTTGGTGCCGGTCAGCAGGCGGTACTGCTTGGGATCGATCTTGAGATGATCGAGAGTCGCCATGGCGGCGGTGCCGTAGGGAGCGGTTTTCGGGTTGGCGATGGCGAGGTTGCCCTTCCAGCTGCGCAGGGTTGCCTCGTCAGGAGCCGGCCCCCCCTTCTGCCACAGACCCAGCTGGCCGATGGCGTAGGTGAAACGCTCGCTGCCCTTGCCCTCCTGCTCCAGCTTCTGCGGGGTTTTCACGTCGGCGGAGAGGAAGAGGTCGAACGGGGCGCCGTGGCTTATCTGGGTGTAGAGCACCCCGGTCGCGGCGGAGGAGATGGCCAGGGTGTGGCCGGTCTTGGCGGTGAACGCCTTGCCGATGCGCTCTATAGTGCCCTTGAAGTTGGCGGCCACGGCCACCTTGACCTCGTCGGCCTGCACGGCACCTGCCTGCAGCGCACTGGCGCAGACCCCGGCGATGACAACGGATAACAGCGGTTTCATTCCTTTACCTCCTGACTGGGGCCGCTTCTATCAATCCCCAGCCAAGGGGGCGGCCCCGAAAACAGGGGCCGCGGCTCCCGATGAGCCGGCCCCTTGAACAGGTCAAGCTTGCCAGCGGGCGGCGGCAGTGTTGTCGCTCTCCTTGGCCTCGACCCAGCGTTGTACTCCTTCGGCGGTCAGCTCTTTTTTCCAGAACGGCGCCCGGGTTTTCAAGAAATCCATGATGAAGTGGCAGGCCTCGAAGGCCGCCTCGCGGTGGGCACTGCTCACCACCACCAGCACGATCTGATCGCCGAGCAGCAGCTCGCCGATGCGGTGGATCAGGGTGCACTCCTGCAGGGGCCAGCGGCTGCGGGCCTCCTGCACGATGGTGGCCAGCGCCTTCTCGGTCATGCCGGGGTAGTGCTCGAGGGCCAGCCCCTTCACGTGCTCTCCCTGATTGAAGTCGCGTACCTTGCCGACAAAACTGACCACGGCACCGGTGTCCTGCCGGGCGGCGAGACGGGCATATTCGTCGGCCAGCGAGAAGTCATCCCGCTGCACCAGAATGCGATCGGTCATGGTTGCCTCGCTCATCATCAGCCTCCGGTCACCGGCGGGAAGAAGGCGACCTCATCGCCATCATGAAGGGGCGTACCCAGCGGCACCAGGGTCTGGTTGACCGCCACCAGCAGTTTGCCCGCTTCCAGCGCCAGCGCCCACTTGTCGCCGCGCTCGCACAAGGCGGCGCGAAGCGCCTCGGCACTGGCGTAGTCACAGGGCAGGCTCAGCTCGTCGCAGGCCACCAGCTCTCTGACTTGCGCAAAAAATAGTACCTTGATCATGCGTTTTCTCCTGCACCGGCATTCAACTGGAAGTGACCGGACTTGCCGCCCTTTTTCTCCACCAGCCGCACCTGTTCGATCACCATGTCCTTTTGCACCGCCTTGCACATGTCGTAGATGGTCAGTGCCGCCACCGACGCGGCGGTCAGCGCTTCCATTTCAACCCCTGTCTTGCCCGAGAGCTTGCAGAGGGTGCGAATATGGACCCTATTTTGCGCCGCCTGGGGTTCTATCTCTACCTCCACCCGGGTCAATGCCAGCGGATGGCAGAGGGGAATGAGATCCGAGGTCTTCTTGGCCGCCATGATGCCGGCGATGCGGGCGGTGGCGAACACGTCCCCCTTGTGGTGCTGACCGCTCAGGATCAGGGCCAGGGTGTCGGGAGCCATGGCGACAAACGCCTCGGCGCGGGCTTCACGCTCGGTCACCAGCTTGTCGGTCACATCCACCATGTGGGCTTCGCCGCTCTGGTTGAGATGGGTCAGGCCGGGCTGAGGCTGCTTGGATTCGGTCGGGTTCATCAGAGGCCCTCAAAGATGGGAGACAAAGTTGCACGGCTTGGTGCGGGCATCGAGCTGATCACGGATAAGCTTCTCCCACCCCAGCTGGCAGGCACCGGTAGAGCCAGGCAGGCAGCAGATCAGGGTGCGATTGGCGAGACCCGCCAGCGCGCGGCTCTGCATGGCGGCACCCTTGATGTCGGCGAAGGAGAGCTGGCGAAACAGTTCGCCAAAGCCCTGCACGGTGCGCTCGAACAATACCCCGACCGCCTCGGGCACCCGGTTCTGTTCGTTGAAGCCGGTGCCGCCATTGATGAGCACCACCTGCACTCCCTCATCGGCGATCCAGTCGCTCACCTGGGCGCGAATACGAAACAGATTGTCGGGGCAGAGCGCCCGGTCGGCCAGCTGATGGCCCGATTCAGCGAGGGCGGAAATCAGATAGTCGCCCGAGCTGTCATCGGCAACGGTGCGGCTGTCGGAGACCGTCAGCACGGCGATCTTGAGGGGAATGAATGCGTTGTGTTTCTGTCCCATGGGCAGCTCCTGATGGCAAAGGACCGTGAGCAAAGAGAAGAAGAAAAGCGGCCAGGATCCCGGCTGACAGCGCTCGCTGGTGGCACGGTCCATGCCCGCCCGGGCTGAACCTTTGACCTTGCTGTCATGCGCTGCGACTCACGGCGGGCCGATTCTATCAAAACTCGCACCAGAGGGGGGATTTAAAGGAGGCACAGTGGTGCTTTTGCCCTGGCCGGGCGAAATATGAACGAGGCCGGGTGAACCCGGCCTCGTTGCTGGTACTGGCTTAGAAGCCCTTCACCCCTGTCATGTCGGGCAGCTGGTGAGCAATGCCCTTGTGGCAGTCGATACAGGTGCTCTCGCCGTTGGCGAGGCTGGTGGAGTGCATCTGGGCACCCCGTTTGCCTTGCAGGGAGAAGTCCATGTACTCGAAGTTGTGGCAGTTGCGACACTCCCTCGAATCCGTGTCCTTCATCCGCTTCCACTCCCGCTCGGCCATCTCGCGCCGGTGCGACTCGAACTTCTCGCGGGTGTCCACCTTGCCGGTGATCATGCCCCACAACTCCTTGGAGGCCTGCACCTTGCGGATGATCTTGTAGGTCCACTCGTGCGGCACGTGGCAATCCGGGCAGCTGGCCCGCACGCCGGAACGGTTGGCATAGTGGATGGTGTCGCGGTACTCCACGAACACGTTGTCCTTCATCTCGTGGCAGCTGGTGCAGAACTTTTCGGTGTTGGAGGCTTCCATGGCGGTGTTGAAACCGCCCCAGAAGATGACCCCGCCAAAGAAGCCCATCAGCAGCAGTACCCAGAGGGCTGCCTTCGAGGGGGACTTGAAGGTGGTCCACAGACGCTGGATAAAGCCGGGTAATTTCATCTATGGGTTCCTCAGTTCAAGGCTTCAACTGGTTTAAACGTATTTTCCACCAGCGGCTTGGCATCCGCTTGCGGCACGTGGCACTGCAGGCAGAAGTAGCGGCGGGGGGATACTTCTCCCAACGTCATGCCGTCACGGGTCTCGAAGTGAGTCGGGCTGATCTTGGGGGCCTTCATGGCGCTGGCGTTCTTGAAGCTGTGACAGGCTAGGCACTTGTTGACCTTGTTGTCCACTTCATAGTTGCGGGTGTCGTGGGGGATCAGCGGGGGCTGATGCATGTACTGGCGATCGTAGAGATCACCATCCTTGCGAAAGTTCTTCATGGGGGCCGCGTCGGCATCCGTCACCAGATCCGTGCTCCCCCGTTCCGACTTGATGCCCCCCGTGCTGTTGGTGATCTCGGGGACTGCCGCCATCAAGGAACCTGCCATCAGACAGGCCAGCATTGCTCCAATCAGCTTCTTCATTATTTGTTCTCCGACGTTTTCTCTGCCTTGACGGCAAAACCTACAGTGATTTCAAAAACTTGCTCCGCGCAGACATCGATGCAACGGCCGCAGTTGGTACACTCCTGAGCCGCAATCAAGGGCCCGTGACCACGCTTGGCACCGTGAACGGGGCCGCGCAGGATGGGACGTTCCGGGCAGACCGCATAACAATCCATGCAGTTGCTGCACCGCTCGCGCCCCTTGGCAGAAATCTTGATGAACCCGACCCGGTTGACCAGGGCATAGAAGGCCCCCACCGGACAGAGATGACCGCACCAGCCCCGCTCCACCACGAAGAGGTCGAACAGGAACAGCACCGCCAGCAAGGCCCAGCCCGCCCCCATGCCGAACAGCAGGCCGCGCAGGGTGAGCGACACCGGATTGACCAGCTCCCACACCAGCACACCGGTGATGGCCGGCGCCACCAGCACCATGGCCAGCAGCCAGTAGCGGGTGGAGCGGTTGAACTGACCGTTGCCCTTGAGACCTAGCCTTCCCCTGAGCCAGGCGGCGGCATCCGTGACCAGGTTGACCGGACAGACCCAGGAGCAGAACACCCGCCCCCCGACCAGCCAGTAACCCGCGAGCACCAGCCCGGCCCCCAGCCAGAGGGTGGGGATAGGCCAATGTCCCGCCGCCAACGACTGCAGCAGGGTCAGCGGATCCGTGAGCGGCACCGTCTCCAGCAACAGTGAGCTGGAGAGGTTGCCCTCGAGGATCCAGATGCCCGCCAGCGGTCCCAGCAGGAACAACCCCAGCACGCCAAACTGGCTGAGCCGGCGCAACAGCAGGAAGCGGTGTGACCGCCACCAGCCGAGCCTAGCCGTGGCTTCGGCTCCCGGATAACGACTCATAGCCCCTCCGGTTTGCGGGTTGGCAGGGTGAGCCTGTCGCCGATGAGCGACTTGCCCGCCTTCGCCTTCTCTTCCCAGCCGAGCCGGTAGTGGTGGCCCAGCTCTCCCTTGGCGAGCTGACGAGGCACCACCTTGATGGCCGCCTCCTCCAGCACGCAAGCATGCTCGCACTTGCCGCAGCCGGTACAGACATCGCTGTGCACCGTGGGCAGGAACATGGCGTGCTTGCCGGTGCGCTGGTTGTGCTGCAGCTCCAGGGTGATCGCCTTGTCAATCAGCGGGCAGACCCGGTAGCAGACGTCGCAACGCAGCCCCAGGTAGTTGAGGCAGGTCTCGTGATCGATGAGCACCGCCACCCCCATCCGCGCCTGATCGATGTCGGTCATGGCCTGATCCAGCGCCCCGCTCGGGCAGGCCGCCACGCAGGGGATGTCGTCACACATCTCGCACGGCACGGCACGCGCCTTGAAGTAGGGAGTGCCGGTGGTCACGGGTTCAAACAACCGGGCGAGCTTGAGGGTGTCGTAGGGGCAAGCCTCGACACAGAGCCCGCAACGCACGCAGGCGCCGAGGAACTCGGCCTCGTCGAGGGCGGCCGGCGGGCGCAGCGCCTGGGCAGGCACGGCCTGCACCTGCTGGCGCGCCATGCCGCCGAGCCCCACGCCAAGCAGGCCCACACCACAGGCCCCCTTGGCCATGTCGGCCAGAAACTGGCGCCGACTACGACTCATCTCGCGCTCCCCGCCTTATGCCTTGACGACCTTGACGGCACACTTCTTGTAATCCGTCTCTTTGGAGAGCGGATCGGTGGCGTCCAGGGTCAACTTGTTGACCAGCTGGCTCGCGTCGAAGAAGGGCATGAACACCAGTCCCTTGGGCGGACGGTTGCGACCGCGGGTCTCGACCCGAGTCTTCACCTCGCCCCGGCGGGAGGAGACGATCACCTCTTCGCCACGGCGCACGCCGCGAGCCTTGGCATCTTCCGGGTGCATGAACAGCACCGCATCCGGGAAGGCGCGATAGAGCTCGGGGACCCGGCGAGTCATGGTGCCGGTGTGCCAGTGCTCCAGTACGCGACCGGTGGAGAGCCACATGTCGTACTCTTTGTCCGGTGCCTCGGCGGCCGGCTCATAGGGCAGCGCGAAGATCACCGCCTTGCCGTCGGGCTTGCCGTAGAAACGCACCCCCTCGCCCGCTTTCACGTAAGGGTCGAACCCTTCGCGATAGCGCCACAGGGTCTCTTTGCCATCCACCACAGGCCAGCGCAGGCCACGGGCTTCGTGATACTGATCGAACGGCGCCAGATCGTGGCCATGGCCGCGACCGAAGGTGGCGTACTCTTCGAACAGCCCCTTCTGGACGTAGAAACCGAAGTGCTCTGCCTCGTCGTTGAGCGCCCCCTTGCTCTGCTCTTTCGGGAACTGGTTGACCTGACCGTTGGCATAGAGCACGTCGAACAGGGTCTTGCCCTTCACTTCCGGCATCTTGGCGATGAGCTCGGCCGGCCACACCTCTTCCACGGTGAAGCGCTTGGAGAACTCCATCAGCTGCCACAGGTCGGACTTGGCCCCTTCCGGTGCCTTCACCTGCTGGTGCCAGAACTGGGTGCGACGCTCGGCGTTGCCGTAGGCCCCCTCTTTCTCCACCCACATGGCGGTCGGCAGTATGAGGTCGGCCGCCTGGGCGGTCACGGTCGGATAAGGGTCGGAGACCACGATGAAGTTGGCCGGATTGCGGTAACCGGGCAGCCCCTCTTCGTTCATGTTCGGGCCGGCCTGCATGTTGTTGTTGCACATCACCCAGTAGGCGTTGAGCTTGCCGTCCTTGAGCATGCGGTTTTGCAGCACGGCGTGGTAGCCCACCTGCTCCTGGATGGTCCCTTCCGGCAGCTTCCAGATCTTCTCGGCGATGGCACGGTGCTTGGGCTCGGTCACCACCATGTCGGCCGGCAGACGGTGGGCGAAGGTACCCACTTCACGGGCGGTACCGCAGGCGGAGGGCTGACCGGTCAGGGAGAAGGGACCGGAGCCCGGCTGGGAGATCTTGCCGGTCAGCAGGTGAATGTTGTAGCAGAGGTTGTTGGCCCAGACACCGCGGGTGTGCTGGTTGAACCCCATGGTCCAGTAAGAGACCACCTTCTTGCTCGGATCGGCATAGAGCTGGGCCAGCTTCTCGAGCTTGTCCTTGGAGACGCCGGAGAGCTTGGAGACGGACTCCAGATCGTAATCCGCCACGAACTTGGCGAAGTCGTCGAAGCTCATCGGGGTGGAATCGCCGTTGTCCGGGTTCTTGGCCTTCTGCTGCAGCGGGTTGGTGGGACGCAGGCCGTAGCCGATGTCCGTGGTGCCTTTGCGGAACTGGGTATGCTTGTTGACGAACTCCCAGTTCACCTTGTCATTCTGGATGATGTAGTTGGCGATGTAGTTGAGGATCGCCAAGTCGGTCTGCGGGGTGAACACCATTCCGTTGTCCGCCAGCTCGAAGCTGCGGTGCTCGAAGGTGGAGAGCACGTGCACCTGCACGTCATGGTGGGAAAGACGGCGATCGGAGATGCGCGACCAGAGGATGGGGTGCATCTCGGCCATGTTGGAGCCCCACAGCACGAAGGCGTCGGCCTGCTCGATATCGTCGTAGCAGCCCATGGGTTCATCCATGCCGAAGGTACGCATGAAGCCCACTACCGCGGACGCCATGCAGTGACGGGCATTGGGATCTAGGTTGTTGGTACGCAGACCGGCCTTCATCAGCTTGGCGGCGGCATAGCCTTCCCACACGGTCCACTGGCCGGAGCCGAACATGCCGACCGCGGTCGGGCCCTTCTCTTTCAGGGTGGCCTTGAACTTCTCGGCCATGATGTCGAAGGCCTGATCCCAGCTGATGGGGGCGAAGTTGCCGTTCTTGTCGAACTTGCCGTTGGTCATGCGCAGCATGGGCTGGGTCAGCCTGTCCTGGCCATACATGATCTTGGACAGGAAGTAACCCTTGATGCAGTTAAGACCGCGGTTGACCGGTGCATCGGGATCGCCCTGGGTCGCCACGACGCGCCCATCCTGGGAACCCACCAGCACGGAACAGCCGGTACCGCAGAAACGGCACGGCGCCTTGTCCCAGGTGATGGCAGTCTTGTCGGTACTGGTGATCAGATTGGCCGCCAGCGTGGGGGCACTGACACCAGCCACGGCAGCGGCTGCCGCCACCGCGTTGGCCTTCATAAAGTCGCGTCGACTCAGCTTCATGGCATATCCTCACATTGCTTATCGCGTAAGTTGTCGAGTGTATCGAACTGGTTTTGGCTCAGGGCGGCGAACTAGAACCCTGGCGTCGTTTTTCTGTGCATCCATGGCGGCCATCATGATGAGTCACGCAGGCTCGGCCTTATGGCACTACTCCTTGCACTGGGCATCGAGCTCATCGAACTGGTGGTAAATCAGGGCGGCGGACAGCACGCCCGGCATCGCATTGATGGCGTCGATGGCCGTCATGATGGGCCGCTGGCTCGGGCCTTCCAGGGTCACCACCAGCTTGCCCTCATCACTGACTGCATGGATCTCGGCCCCCTCGAGGGTGGCAATCTGCTCTGCGAGCCGGTGACGCAAGGAGGGCTGGGTCAGCACCACCAGGCTCGATACATGGAACTCTTGTTTCATTGTGGCTCCTGCTTCACACACATCCTGCTTCATCTGGACTCCTCGCTGGCGGGGGCTCCCACCCGGATGCTGCCGACCGGACAATCCTTCACACAGGCACCGCAACCGGTGCAGGCTGCAGCCTCGATGCTGGGGGTCGGCACCCGGCCCAGCACGGGGGAGAAATGGATTGCCCTGGGCTCGCAGCTGTCCTGGCAGCGCTGGCAGAACACCTGACCCTGAGCCAGACAGCTGGCTTCAATATGGGCGATGTATTGCCAGGGCGCCTCCGTGGTCGGACGAAATATCGGCACTTTGCAAGCGGCGACACATTCCCCGCAGAAGGTGCACTCGCCGCGCAGAAAATCCACGGTCGGGAAACCGCCATCGCCCTTTACCAGGATCTGCTCTGGGCAGGCCGTGAGACAGTCACCGCAGCGGGTGCAGTCGGCGGCAAAGTCGGACCAGGCGACAGACCAGGGCAGTTGTACCCGAGGTTCATTCGATGTCAGACGACCCCGAAACAGACTGCGACGCGACAGGTTGACCCCATCCGGCATAACGGCTCCTTGTTGCTGGTGATGGCGCACGAGTGAGTCCCATGACAGGTATTTTCAATACCTATTATAAGAGTGGGTGTATATTGCGGCCCTGACAAGTTCAGGGATATACCACCAGGGAGATAAACAGGGGGGATTCTTGCGCTGGATCAAACCCTTGGCGCAGGAATGAACAACGGGGGCAAGACAAAATACCCCCATTTGAGGATTGCTTATTAATCGATGGCTATTTTTTCGAGCGAGGCCGCTCAGCCACCGATGGAGGCCAGATGCGGGGTCATGCCGGCATTGCCTTCGTGCAGCCTGTGGGTCGCCGCCTTGCCGGCAAGGGCGCTGCGGATCCGCTGCTGCAATTCATCCTGCTGGCCGTCATCCGTCAACAGATCCCGCAGTTCCACCCCGTGGTCGCCGAACAGGCAGAGGTGCAACTTGCCGAGGGAAGAGACCCGCAGCCGGTTGCAGCCGGCACAGAAATCCTTGCTGTAGGGCATGATGAGTCCGACCCCCCCCATCGACTCCGGATGCATGAATACCTGGGCGGGGCCATCGTCGTCGCCACGCAGCTGCTGCAACCAACCGGCATCGAGCAGACGCTGTTTGATGAGCGCCCCGCTGGCGTGGTGATCGCGAAACAGGGTATCCATCTCGCCGGTCTGCATCAGCTCGATGAAACGCAGCTCGATGGGCTGGTGCCGGATCCAGGCCAGGAAGGCATCCAGCTGATGGTCGTTGAGACCCTTGAGCAACACGGCGTTGATCTTGACCGACTTGAAGCCGGCAGCCAGCGCAGCTTCGATCCCCTCCATCACCTCAGCCAGCTTGTTCTCGCCGGTGATCTGGTGAAACTGACGCGGATCCAGGCTGTCGACGCTGACGTTGAGGGCGGTCAGGCCCGCATCAAACCACTCTTTGGCACGCTCTTTCAAACGATACCCATTGGTGGTCATGGCCACCTTCTCGATGCCGGGGGTATTGGCCACCGTCTCTATGATGGCGGTGAAGTCCCGGCGCAGGGAGGGTTCCCCGCCGGTCAGACGCACCTTGCGAGTGCCCATGGCGGCAAAGCCACCGACGACGCGGCGGATCTCTTCGAGAGAGAGAAAGGGCTGACGCCCCGCCTTGCCACCGGCCGGTGGCCGATAGCCATCCGGCAAACAGTAGGTACAGCGAAAATTGCACACGTCGGTGACCGACAGGCGCAAATAGTAAAAACGACGGGAAAAACCATCTTGCAGTGGCGACATAAACACCTTTCCAAATACGGGAGGCCAGGGCATTTCTTTCCTGACCCTTACAGCTCGAACATCGGCTGACGGCGGTTTCCCCCTATCATGAGGACTTAGGCAAAACCGCTCGGAGTTCATCTAGTTTTTCGATGCTAGCACAAGTTGGAGTACACTCCCATGCTACTTTGTGGGGTTATTGTCTGCAGTGAAGGAAGAGAGCCGGCATGGGAAAGTGGTTCAAAGTACATTCGGTCAGCAGCGCCATCGGGCGCTCCATGGTGCTCATCCTGTTCATGGCGAGCCTTATCGCCGTGGTGGCCATGGTGACCCTGTTCTATTCGGTGCCCGATGCCAAGGCGATCAACCTCTCCGGCTCCCTGCGGATGCAGGCCTACCGGATGGCCTACGAGATTGAGCAGGGCCAGCAGGTGCTGAGCCGGCTCGATCAGTTCGAGCAGACCCTGCACGCCGCCGAGTTGCAGGAGACCCAGCGCTGGATCACCCCCGCCTCCCTGCGTCGCACCTATGGCGAGGTGCTGCAGCAGTGGCAGGTGATGCGCGAACACATCGAGAATGCCACCCCGCGGCGCTACACCGACAACACAGAGCAGTTCGTCGCCGCCATCGATGATTTCGTCAACCAGATGCAGTATCACGTGGAGTTCAAGGTGCGCATGCTGGCGCTGGCCGAGGGGCTCGGGCTGCTTTCCATCATCACCATCGCCTGGTTCACGGTGCGCTTTACCCGCCAGCAGGTGGTGGCACCGCTCAACCAGCTGGTCTATTGCGCCCGCCAGATCCAGCGCCAGGAGTTCGATCTGACCCTGCCCCCCCGCTGCGAAAACGAACTGGGGGAGCTGTCAGGGGCCTTCGTCACCATGGCCGATGAGCTCGGCAAGCTCTACCGGGAGCTGGAGAGCAAGGTGGAAGAGAAGACTGCCAAGCTGCAGCAGGCCAACGACACCCTCTCCTTCCTCTACAGCACAGCCCAGAAGCTGCACGCAGCGCCGCTGAGCCGGCGCACCCTGCTCAAGCTGCTGGAGCGGGCGGCGGCCCACCAGCACATCGACTACATCCGGCTGACCCGTTTCGAGCACAATGCCATGCCGGACTACATCACTGGTCGCAAGGGTTGGCCCGGCGATCTGGAGGCGGTGGTCAGCTTCTATCTGCAGATGGACGAGCAGGAGTATGGCCGGCTCGACGTCATCAGCAGCCACCCCATCGACGAGCGGCTGATGAAGAACTTCTCCATGCTGCTGGCCCAGGTGCTGCACAAGGATCAGACCCTGCTGCAACACCAGCGCCTGCTGCTGATGGAAGAGCGGGCCGTCATCGCCCGCGAGCTGCACGACTCTCTGGCCCAGGCACTCTCCTATCTCAAGATCCAGGCTACCCTGCTCAAGCGTTCGTTTGCCAAGGGGGATACCGCTAAGGCCGAAGCCGCCATGCAGCAGATCGACGAGGGGCTTGGCAGCGCCTACACCCAGCTGCGCGAGCTGCTCGGCACCTTCCGCCTCAGCATTGGTGACGCCAATCTCGGCGAAGCCATCAAGGTGATGCTGGAGCAGCTCAAGCCGCAGACCCAGGCCGAGATCAGGCTCCATTACGGTCTGGCCGATACCGACCTCGAGGCGGGTCAGCACATTCACATTTTGCAGCTGATCCGTGAGGCAGTCCTCAATGCCATCAAACATGCCAGCGCACAAGTGATTGATGTTAGCTGTGAGACCCTCGCCGATGGTAACATCCAGGTTCAGATTTCAGATGATGGTGTCGGAATAGGGATCGCAAGCTCGGCGGTCAACCACTACGGCCTTAGCATCATGAACGAGCGTGCCAACAAGCTGCATGGCCTGCTGACCATCAGCGAAAGGCCGCCCAGAGGCACCTGCGTACATCTGACCTTTCCCACCAGCCTAACAAGAGACGCCTGATGGACGAGATGAAATATAGTGTTCTGGTCGTGGATGACCATCCCCTCATGCGCAAAGGGATTGTGCAACTGCTGGCACTGGAAGAGAACATCGAGGTCGTCGGTGAAGCTTCCAATGGTACCGACGCCGTCGCCATGGCCAAGGAGTCCGAACCGGACCTGATCCTGCTCGACCTCAACATGAAAGGTCTCTCGGGCCTGGACACCCTCAAGGCGCTGCGTGCCGAGGAGGTGACCTCCCGGGTGGTGATCCTGACCGTCTCCGATGCCCGTCAGGATGTGGTGGCCCTGCTCAAGGCCGGCGCCGACGGCTACCTGCTCAAGGACACCGAGCCCGATATGCTGCTGGCCCAGCTGGCAGACGTGATGACCGGCAAGCAGATCCTGAGCGAACCGCTGCGCCCCTACCTCGAGAACATCTACGAGCTGGATCACCTGCAGCAGAAGCTGGAGAGCTTAACGCGTCGCGAAATGCAAATCCTGCGTGAAATTGCAAAGGGCCTCTCCAACAAACAGGTCGCCTCCGTGCTCCATATTTCCGAAGGCACGGTCAAGGTACACGTCAAGAGCCTGCTCAAGAAACTCGAGGCGCAAAGCCGCGTGGAAGCGGCTGTCATGTACCTGGAGCAGCGCAACTAAGCCCCCTTTTTACCCAGCCAAAGCCACCGTCCGGTGGCTTTTTTTATCCTCTGGCACAGTCGCTGCATTGTCCTGTTCAGTAACAACTGAATGGAGGATGGAACATGAAACTTCAACCTTTGGCACTGTTCCCCTTGCCTTCCCACATCCTGCCTGGTGGCAAGCTTCCTCTGCGTTTGTTTGAGCCGCGACACCTGCAGATGCTCAAAGAGTCATTCATCAATGACCAGGGGTTTGGCATCGTGATGGAAGAGGCAACCACCTCGGGCAAGTCGGGTCGGATCCTGCCGGTCGGCACCCGGGTCAAAGTCACCGACTTTTACACCCTGAATGACGGCCTGCTCGGTGTCACCGTGCTCGGCATGGAACGGTTCTGCATCCACGAGATGGAGACGGACGAGCTGGGTCTGCGCCGGGCCAAGGTCGAGGCCCTGCCCAACTGGCCGAGCACCCACTCCAATTTCAGCGACAAGCCGCTGGTCACCCGGTTGCAGGAAGTGTTCGAACAATATCCGGAGCTCGACGAGCTCTATCCGGACAAGCGGTTTGACGATGCAGCCTGGCTCTGCCAACGTTGGCTCGAGATCCTGCCAATGCCGATCTATGAGAAGCAGATGTTGATTGCCAAACAAAATAGCGAAGCGGCTCGTCAATTCTTGCGCCGACTGATCGCACAGTGAGTCAATTCGGGCTTTGCAAAATGCAAATATTCCGATAATGAAAATATCAATTTCGCATTTTGCAAATTGCAGGACGCAATAAAAACCGATAATCGCGCTGCAAGCCCTGTAAAACCGGTTCTGAAAAGTTGGCACGACTTTTTCATATAGAATCGTACAACCCGATTTATCCCGTGCTCTCTTCAGTATTTGCTGAAGAATTGGTCAACCACCCAGGTTGACCATTTTTTTTAGCTGCGATTCGCTGATGCGGGATGAAAATGGCGTTGCAGGCACTCTCGCAGCCGCATCAGACTGATGGGCTTGGCCAGAAAATCATCCATGCCCTGCGCCAGGCAACGGGCCCTGTCTTCCGCCATGGCGTTGGCCGTCAGCGCCACTATGGGCATGCGGTAACCCAGCTCCCGCAAGCGGCGGGTCGCCTCCAGTCCATCCATCTGCGGCATTCGCATGTCCATCAGAATGAGGTCCGGCTGTTGCTGCGCGACCTGCGCCAGCGCCTCCAGTCCGTTGGCGGCCACCCTGACCCGGCTCACCAGCTTCTGCAGCATGAGCGAGACCACCAGCTGATTGACCGGGCTGTCTTCCACCACCAGCACATCCAGTGCCTGAATGGGCTGCTGATCCGGCTCGGGTCGGCTGCTGCACTCGCATGGCAGCGCCATGCCCGGCAAATCAAACCAGAAACAGCTGCCCTCGCCGGGGGCACTGCGCAGATGGATGCTGCCCCCCATCAATTCCACCAGCCGCTTGCTGATGGCCAGCCCCAGTCCGGTGCCGGAGAAACGGCGGGTCGCCGAGCTGTCCACCTGGGAGAAGGGCTCAAACAGCAGGGCCTGATCCTCGGCCGAGATGCCGATCCCGGTGTCGGTCACCGTCACCCGCAACTGCTGATCATGCCACTCCAGCTGCAACAACACCCGACCCGCGCTGGTGAATTTCACCGCGTTGCCAAGCAGGTTGCTGATCACCTGGGAGAGGCGCACCGGATCCCCTTGCAACTGGGCCGGCACAGCCTCATCGACCTGCCAGCGCAGATCGATGCCCTTGGCGACAGCCCGCGCCAGCAAAGGCTCGATGAGGGACTGGCAGAGCTGGGCCGGCTGCAGCGTCTCGCAGTGAAACTCCAGGGTGTGGGACTCAATCTTCGAAAAATCGAGTACGTCGTCGATGATGGTCTGCAGCAGGCGCGCCGCATGGGTGGCATGGCCAAGCAGCGTCTGCTGCTGGGGTTCGAGCTGGGCGTGTTGCAGCAGATCAAGCATGCCCAGCACCGCGTTCATGGGGGAGCGGATCTCATGGGTCATCATGGCCAGAAACTGCGACTTGGCGCGGTTGGCCGCCTCCGCTTCGTCCCGCGCCCTGGCCAGCTCCTGCTCACGGCGGATCTGGTTGCCCACATCCCGCGCCGTGCCCCGATAGCCGATGAAAACACCGGCCCCGTCGAAACAGGGTTCGGCGTTGATCTCCATCCAGTGCGGCCCCCGCGCCAGGCTGACCTGCACCCGCACCGCCCGTACCGGCAGGTGCAGGCCGATGAGCCGGCGGTACTTGCCCCATTCGGGATCCCGCCTGTCATAGGCGTAGTCGTAGAGACTCTGGCCAGTCTGATGCACCAGCATCTCTTCCTGCTGGCCAGGGGCCGAGACGTAGCTCAGCCTGTGCTCGGTATCCGTCTCCCAGAACCAGTCGGAAGCCATGCCGGCAAAGCTGCGAAAACGCTGCTCACCCGCCTGCAACGCCAGGGTCTTGAGTTCAACCTGCTCCTGCAAGCGGGCCCGATAGGCGATGTTGACCAATGCCTGGGAGATGAGTGGCCGGCAGCGCTGCATGGCGGCCTTGCTCTTGAGATCGAAGGTACCCATCAGGGAGTGGCGGCAGATGAGCACGCCGGAGAAACCGGGGGCCCGCAGCCCCGTCATCATGACGCTGGCCCAGCCCGTCACATCGGCCAGCGGCGCCAGCTCGGGCAACTGGGTCGGGTCATAGATAACCAGGGTCTCACCCTCGATGGCCCGGGAGAAGATAGGTGTCAGCTGCCAGGGACGGCCCACCTCCCCCTCCTGGGTGCTGAGGTGGGTCAGCCCCCCCTCGCCCTCCCAGGCCACCACATCCGCGTGTTCAAAGCCGATGAAGGGTTTCAGCACCTGGATGAGGCTGTCCAGCACCTGCTCCAGCGTCTGGGCATCGGCCAGGGTGGCCACCCCGCACAGCAGGGTTTGCGACTCCTGCCGGTATTTGGCCTCGCGCTCCCGACAGCGCACCAACTCCACCAGGGTGGTCTGCAGCTTGTCGCCAAGGGCTTCCAGTTCCGTATTACCAATCATCTTGTTTCCAGCGCAGTGTCAGCTGTCGAGAAAGATCACGCTCGATATCATCAGGTTGCCGTGTGCCAGCTCACCGTGTGGCAGACGTCCCTGCTCGCCGAAGGTGAACGGGGTGATGAAGGGAATGTCCCCCAGCCGGGTATGAAATTGATCGACAAATTGGCATAAGCTATCACCAAGAGCCAAGCGGCAACCAGCACAAAAGATCACGAGGGCACCAAACGGCTGCATCTCGGTGGCCATGCCGTACTCGGGCTCGATACGGGTCGCATTCAGACAGCGCTGCAACAGGCCCTCCTGGCTGCTGTACATCAGCAGCAACCGCTCCCCGACCTCAGTATCGGTAAAGAGGCGCAATCCGCCACCTTCTGTCACGGCTTCGGGGTGGGAGAGCTTGTAATAGGGCATGTCATCCAGGGTGCCAACCTGCCTGGCCAGCGGAGACAAGGTGGTTTCTCGCAGGATGGGCCCCACCGGCCAGGGCGTCGTGCGTCCGGTCCAGCGGGCATAGACGGCGGCGGCCGCTTCATCGTCAATGGTGAGGATCTCACGTCCTGCCAACGCCGTGATGATGCCGCGCTGTTCGGTGGGGACATAGCCGGAGTGGAACTGGAACGCCAGCTGGCAATCGGGATAGAGCACCGCCAGCACCACCCCCTCGCGAGTACTGCCCTCGTCCCAGCACAACTGCCACTCCCCGCTCACGCTGTTGTCGGCGGCGGAGCCGCCG